>NZ_JAQGLV010000070.1 GCF_028292705.1 Collimonas fungivorans
GCCAGCACCAGGGCCACCGCTCCCACCAGGCGGCGCCGGGCGCGCTTCTTTTCCGGCAGGACCGGGTCTACCGCTTCATTGGACTGGTTGCCGGCCTTGCCTGCCTTGGCTTTGCGGCTGCGCAGCGGCAGTTCGGCCTGCTCGGCGCCGGGACCGAAGGTATCGGCCTTGGAACGATAGACACCCTGGTCAGGGTCGGTTTGCTGCTTGTTTTTGCGAAGAAAAGAGAACAAACCCATGCGATATTTTTAGCTAGCTAGTGAGTCGGCGCCATAGGCGCAGGCTGATCAATCGTCAGTGGAATCCAGACTTCCTGGCTGCCATTACGCCAGCCACGGTCAGGAACGATCCGAAAACCACAATTCTATCATTCTCGCCTGCCCTGCTTAATGCATTTGCATAGGCCAGCTCGGGAGAATCGAAGGAAAGGATGCTGCTTTGCGCATCCGGCCCCTGCTCTGCATGGACACCCGCTTCCAGCAAACGTTCTTGCAACTGTTCGCCGCTGGCCGCGCGCGGCAGCGGCAAGGCGGTCAGGCACCAGTGGTCGATGCGCGTCTTCAGCTGCGCGACGATGCCTTCGATATCCTTGTCCAGCATGGCGCCGAACACCGCATAGGTATAGGGATGGAAACCCATGTTGTCGAGGTTCTGCGCCAGCGTGGCGGCCGCATGCGGATTGTGGGCGACGTCCAGGATCACCAGCGGCTGTCCCGGCAAGACCTGGAAGCGGCCCGGCAAATCCATCATGACGAAGCCGCTGCGCACTTCCTGCGCGCTGACCGGCAGGCGGTCGCGCAAGGCTTCCAGCGCCGCCAGCGCCGCTGACGCGTTGAGCAGCTGGTTGGCGCCGCGCAGGCTGGGATAGCCGAGCGCATTGCGGCGTTGGCCTCGGCCGCCGTAATTCCACTGCTGCTTGTCGCCGGTATAGTTGAAATCACGGCCCAGCAACCACAGGTCGGCGCCGATCGCGTTGGCATGGTCGATCAGGGATTGCGGCGGCACCGGATCGCTGCAGACCGCGGTTTTGCCGGTGCGGAAGATGCCGGCCTTTTCAAAGCCGATTTTCTCGCGGGTGTCGCCCAGGTATTCGACGTGGTCGATATCGACGCTGGTGACGATGGCGACGTCGGCATCGACGATATTGACCGCATCCAGGCGCCCGCCGAGGCCGACTTCGAGGATCACCACATCGAGCTTCGCTTCTGCCAGCAAGTGCATGATGGCGAGGGTGGTGAATTCGAAATACGTCAGGGAAATGTCGCCGCGCTGCGCTTCCACCGCCTCAAAACTGGCGATCAGGGCCGCATCCGAGGCCGATTCGCCGCCGATGCGGGCGCGTTCGTTGAAATCGAGGAAATGCGGCTTGATGTACAGGCCGACCTTGTAGCCGGCGCGCAGCAGGATGGATTCCAGCATGGCGCAGGTCGATCCCTTGCCGTTGGTGCCCGCCACCATGATCACCGGACAGTCGAATTGCAGCTGCAGCCGTTCCTTCACCTGCACCACCCGGTCCAGGCCCATGTCGATGGTTTTGAAATGGCGCGACTCCAGCAGGGAGAGCCAGTCGGCAAGCGTCACGGGCTTGGCGGGGATATTTGACATTTTGACATCCAACTAAAAACAAAAGGCCTGAACCGCAACAGTTCAGGCCCTGGGGCGAAATTCACATCAAGCGATGGATTCGACTGGCTGATCTTGCAACAACGCCAACAAACGCGCGATTTCCTCACGCATCTTGCGGCGGTCGACAATCATGTCGACCGCACCCTTGGTAACCAGGAATTCGGCGCGCTGGAAGCCTTCCGGCAGCTTCTCACGCACGGTGTTCTCGATCACGCGCGGGCCGGCAAAACCAATCAGCGCCTTTGGTTCAGCGATCACGACGTCGCCCATGAAGGCAAACGAAGCGGACACGCCGCCCATGGTCGGGTCGGTCAGGACGCTGATGAACGGCAGCTTCTTTTCCGACAGCTTGGTCAGCATCGAGGTGGTCTTGGCCATCTGCATCAGCGACAGCAAGCCTTCCTGCATGCGCGCGCCGCCGGTAGCCGTGATACAGATGAACGGCACCTTCTGCTCCAGCGCCACCTGGGCGCCGCGCACAAATCGCTCGCCCACTACCGAACCCATGGAACCGCCCATGAATTCAAACTCGAATGCCGCCACCACTACCGGCAGCGTCATGATGGAACCACCCAGCACGATCAGCGCATCGGTTTCGCCGGTGGCGTCCATCGCGGCTTTCAGGCGATCAGGGTATTTTTTGCTGTCTTTGAATTTGAGAGTGTCGATCGGCAGCGTTTCCTGGCCGATCTCATAGCGGCCGCCGGCGTCCAGCAAGGCGTCCAGGCGTTCGCGTGCGCGTATCCGCATGTGATGGTTGCACTTCGGGCAAACATGGATGTTCGACTCCAGGTCGGTGCGATACAAAACCGCTTCGCATGACGGGCATTTGACCCACAATCCCTCGGGGATCGATTTACGGGTTGCCGAGTCGCTGCGCTGAATACGTGGGGGTAGTAATTTTTCTAGCCAACTCATAGAGCGACCTCCTTCAGATTTTTTTCCTGCCGAATTGTACCTTCATCCCCAAATCGGCGAAATAGCTATTCAAGCCGGCCGACTCAGGAAATATTTGTCATTTTGATACAAAAATTACTCGTCCAGCGCTTTCCTGATCCCCGACAAGAAGCTTTCTACAGCAGTTACAGCCTGTTCGCGCGGCGTATTTTCCAGTTCCTGGATGATCCGGCTGCCGATCACGACCGCGTCCGACACTTGCGCCACGGCTTTGGCAGTGGCCGCATCGCGGATGCCGAAACCGACGCCGATTGGCAATTTGACATGTTTGCGGATCGCCGCCACCCGGGCTGCGACTTCGCCGGTATCGATGTTGGCGGCGCCGGTCACGCCCTTCAAGGACACATAATACGTGAATCCGCTGCTGACCTTGGCCACCTGCATAATCCGCTCTTCGGTCGAGGTCGGCGCCAGCAGGAAAATCGGATCCATGCCATTGGCCTGCATCTTCTCGGCAAATTCTTCGCACTCTTCAGGCGGATAGTCGACCACGATGCTGCCGTCGACTCCGGCCTCTTTCGCAGCGGCAATAAAGGCATCGACGCCCATCCGTTCCAGCGGATTGGCGTAACCCATCAGCACCACCGGCGTGCTGTTGTTGCTCTGCCGAAATTCGCGGACATAACCCAGCACGTCATGCAAGCTGACGCCGAATTTCAGCGCCCGTTCGCAAGCGCGCTGGATCACCGGGCCTTCTGCCATCGGATCGGAAAACGGCACGCCCAGCTCGAGGATATCGGCGCCACCCCTGACCAGCGCATGCATCAGCGGCACGGTCAGTTCCGGCGCCGGATCGCCGGCGGTAATGAAAGGGATCAAGCCTTTTTTATTGTTTGCAGCGAGCGCTGCCAAGGTAGTCTGGATTCGGGACATGGTATCTATTGGATGAAGTGATCAGGACTGCAGGGCGGGATCGCCGCCCTGCTCTTGGCTTGCTTTAGAGCTTCAGGCGCTCGGCAACGGTATGCATGTCCTTGTCGCCGCGGCCCGACAGATTGGCCAGGATAATCTTATCCTTGGGCAAGGTTGCCGCCAGCTTGGCCGCATATGCCAGGGCGTGGCTCGATTCCAGCGCCGGGATGATGCCCTCGATGCGGCAACAGGTATGGAACGCCGCCAGCGCCTCGTCGTCGGTCACGGTCTCGTAGGTAGCGCGGCCGCAATCCTTGAGCCATGCATGTTCCGGACCCACGCCCGGATAATCGAGGCCGGCCGAAATCGAATGGGTCTCGATGATCTGGCCGTTGGCGTCTTGCAGCAGGTAGGTGCGGTTGCCATGCAGCACGCCGGGCGAACCGAGCGTCAGCGAAGCCGAGTGCTTGCCGCTGGCCAGGCCCTCGCCGGCAGCTTCGACCCCGACCAGGGCGACGTCGTGATGATCGATATAGGGATAAAAAATCCCCATCGCATTCGAGCCGCCGCCGACGCAGGCGACCACATGATCCGGCTGGCGCCCGGTCATCTCCGGCATCTGCACCAGGCACTCGTTGCCGATCACCGACTGGAAATCGCGCACCATCATCGGATACGGATGCGGGCCGGCGACCGTGCCGATGATGTAGAAAGTATCTTCGACGTTGGTGACCCAGTCGCGCATGGCTTCGTTGAGCGCATCCTTCAAGGTCTTGGAGCCGGATTCGACCGGCACTACCTTGGCGCCCAGCAGGTTCATGCGGTACACGTTCTGCATCTGGCGCTTGACGTCTTCGCTGCCCATGTACACCACGCATTCAAGGCCGAAGCGGGCGCAGATGGTTGCAGTCGCCACGCCGTGCTGGCCGGCGCCGGTTTCGGCGATCACGCGCGGCTTGCCCATGCGCTTGGCCAGCAAGGCCTGGCCGATGACGTTGTTGATCTTGTGGGCGCCGGTGTGGTTCAGGTCTTCGCGCTTGAAATAGATCTGCGCGCCGCCCATCTGTTCCGACCAGCGCTTGGCGTGGTAGATCGGACTGGGACGGCCGACATAGTGTTTCAGCTCGCTGTGGAATTCGGCCAGGAACTGCGGCTCGTTCTGATATTTGGCGTAAGCCTGCTGCAGTTCGCTCAGCGCCAGCGTCAGGGTTTCCGACACGAAGCTGCCGCCGTACATGCCGAAGTGGCCCTTGGCGTCCGGCAGGTTGTACTGGGCGCTCTGGCGCAAGGTGGTATTGGCGAGCGGCTGGCGCTCGGCGTACTGCTCGAGGGGTGTGAATTCTTTCATGGCGTATCTTTCTGGTATCTCTCTGTATTGTCTGACTTGCCGGCCGGACCTCGAAACTGTTGCTAGAGTCCGGCTGGTTCGGCGTCCGCCTGCCGTATCGCGGCAATGAATGCGCGAATCTTGGCGGCGTCCTTGATGCCCTTGTCTTGCTCGACGCCACTGCTGATGTCGACCGCAAAGGGACGTACGCGTTTTACCGCGTCAGTCGCATTGTGCACGCTCAAGCCACCACTTAAAACGACCTGAGGCGCGAGTTCTTTTGGGATGAGAGACCAATCAAATACCTTTCCACTGCCACCATAAGCTTCAACCAGGGTATCGAGCAGCAAACCTGCAAACAAACGGCTGCCATTGCGATATGCCTGAGCGTATTCTAGCAAATCGGCGGCCGTTGTAGCACTGCCGATACGCATGGCGCGGATAAACGGCCGGTTTACCGCCTGCGCCAGCGCCGCGCACTGCTCCACGGTTTCGTCGCCGTGGAACTGCAGCAGCGATACCGGCGCCTGCGCCACGATCTCTTGCAGCTGCTCCTGTTCCACATTCACAAACAAGCCGACCGTGGTGACGAACGGCGGCGCCTTGGCGATCAGGCCGGCGGCCTGCTGCGGCGTGACGTAGCGCGGGCTTTTCGGATAGAACACAAAACCCAGCGCATCGGCGCCCGCCGCAACGGCGGCTTGCACATCCTGCTCGCGGGTCAGGCCGCAGATCTTGATTCGGGTGCGGTGGCTCATGGAATTCAGTCTGGTCAGAAAAACATCAGGAAGCGCAATATATCACCTTGAAGCATGGCAAATTGACATTTAATGCCTAAAGCCAGGGCAAAACCCCGGCCGGCTGCTGCGGCAAGCGCCACTTCGGATCATAAGCCACTTGCGCCAGGTACAGGCCGTCCGGCATGAAAGTCGGCGCCGCGCGGCCACGGTCACGCTGGGCCAGCAGCTCGGCGAGCCATTCCGGCGGCTTGCTGGCGTTGCCGGCATAGATCAGGGAACCGATGATATTGCGCACCATATGATGCAGGAAGGCGTTGGCGCGCAAGCTGAACACGATCAGGTCGCCGCGCCGCTCGATGCGGATCTCTTCCATGGTGCGTACCGGCGACTTGGCCTGGCACTCCACCGCGCGGAAGGCGGAAAAATCATGGGTGCCGACCAGGTGCGCCGCGGCCTGGCGCATCAGCTCCAGCTCCAGCGGCCGGAACACCCAGCCGGCCTTGCCTTCCAGCAGCGGCGAACGGACCGGGTTGTTGTACAAGAGGTAGTGATAGGTCCGGGCGGTGGCGCTGAAGCGCGCGTGGAACTGGTCTTCGCCTCCGCCTTCGGCAAGCGCGGGCAGTTGATGCGCCCAGCGCACCGCGATCGACGGCGGCAGGAAAGCGTTCAGGCCGCGCACCCAGGAGAATGTTTCGCGCGACAAGGCGGTATCGAAATGCACCACCTGCTCCAGCGCATGCACGCCGGAATCGGTGCGGCCGGCGCACGTGGTGTCGATTGCGCCCTGCGTGAATTTCTGCAAGGCGGCTTCCAGCCTGTCCTGTACGGTCTTGCCGCTAGACTGGGTCTGCCATCCTTGCCAAGGCGTGCCGTCGTACTGCACGCCGAGAACGATACGATTCAAATCCGGTTCCAATCTCAAAAAAAGCAAACGGGCGCCAGCATAACGCCGCGCCCGTCAAAAGCAAAATGCTGAAGCTATTGTACTAGTTACATCACAGCTTGGTCAGCAAGGACTTGGCTGCATCCACCTGCTCCGCGCTGCCGCCCTTCAAGACTTCTTCCAGCAGTTCGCGCGCACCTTCCTTGTCGCCGATTTCCTTGTATGCGACGGCCAGGTCCAGCTTGGTCGCCATTTCAGGATTGGCCGTCGAGGATATGGCGGCGTCAACCGCGGCCGGAGCCGGAGCCAAGCTGGCGGCTGGCGCATGGGCGTGGATCGCACTGTCCAGATCCAGGTTCATGCCGGCCAGGTTGAATTCCAGCGGCGCCACCATCGGTTCCGCATGCTGGGCATACGAAGGCGCCGCCGGCGCCTTGGCTGGCTTGGTTTCTGTCGGAATATCGATATGGGCATGGGCCGGTTCGTAGTTCGAAGGCTGGCCGCCTGCCGGCAGTTCCAGCGAGCTGAACGCCATTGCCGGCGCAGCGCTCTTTTCCACGGCCTTCGGTGCGGCTGCAGGAGCCGCCGCCGGCTTGTGGTCCAATTCGAAATCGAGAGCGTCGAGCATGGATTTGCCGGCATCGTGGGAAGCCGACAGCAACACGGTGTTCTGGTTGGCAGAAGTTTCGCTGCCGAGTTCTTCCAGGTCGAAATCCATGTCAGCCGCCGGCGCCGCGGCTGCCGTGCTGCCGTGCTTGCCCAGTTCCGTTGCGGTCAATGGCGCCAGCAGCTGGGTCGGCGCGGCCGGGTGCACCAGTTCAGGAATCGGCGCAACAGCTTGCGGCTCGGTCGGCGCGGTCAGGGAATTGAAGTCGAGGCCATCCATCGGCTGGGTCGGCGCGGTAATCGAATTCGCCTTGGCGATCACCTGGTCCTGCAGCTTGCCGCCGCCGTACAGAGGATTGGCCGGATCGACATTCAGGCCCAGTGCGGCGGCCTGCTGCCAGTCTTCGCCTTCGCCGCGGGTCAGGCTGTACAGCTCGCTGGCCAGGATTTCAAACGAGCGCGGGTCCTTGCGGTTGGCGTAGATTTCCAGCAGCTTGACGCGGATCGCGTTGCGGCTTGGCTGGTTGCGCAGGGCTTCTTTCAGGATTTCCTCGGCTTGTGCATCGCGTCCGTAAGCGATATACACATCGGCTTCGGCGACCGGGTCGACATTGGTGTCGAGGTGGCTGACCGACGGCACGAAATTCGAATTGAAGATGCTGTTCTTGGTGTCGACGCTTTGGCCGCCGGTCGAGCCGAACAGGGAATTACCCTTCAGGCCCGTATTTGTCATCGGCGCTCCGCTGCTGTCCAGGAAAGCCTGTTGGCGCGCACGATTGCGGCGATAGCGGAACAGGCCGAGACCGGCCAGCAAAGCCACCAGGACGCCGCCAACCGGCAGCAGCAGTGGATTTTCGGTAATGCTTTCGATGAAGCTCGGCTCTGGCGGTGCAACTGCCTTGGGTTTGGCCGGCGCTGGGGCTGGTGCGGCTGCAACCGGTGCTGCAGCGATCGGCGCGGCGCTGGCGACGCCTGTATCGACAATGGTGGCAGGAGCCGAGCTGGCGACAGCCGGTTCAGCCGCAGCAGGTACGGCAGCCGCTGGCACGGGAGCCACGACAGGAACCGCTGCCGCTGGCGCAACTGCTGCCGGCGGGGTGACCGGCACGGCTGCGGCCGGCGCTGCCGCTACAGGGGCTGCCGGGGCTGCAGGTTTCACATTGGCAGCCTGATTCTGCAGGTCAGCCAGGTTCTTGTTCTTCAATTCCAGCGTCTTTTGCAGATCGCTGACATTCTTTTCCAGTTCCTTGACGCGCGATGCTGCTTCGGCGGCCGCTTTTTCCCGGGCGATCTTCTCTTCCGTCGCCGCGGTAGCGGCAGCAGCGGCCTTGGCGTCGGCAGCGCCGGTCGCAGCCGCGCCGCGCGACAGTTTCAGCTTGTCCTTGGATTCGCTGGCCGGAGTGGCTTGCTCTTCCACCTTGGCGGTAATCTTGCCGCCGCTGCTTTGCCTGGATTCAGCCGCCGCATTTGGCGCAGCCGATTCAACCATGCCGGCCAGCTTGTTGCGATAGCTCTTGAAATCATTCGATTGCGCCAGCACCACGTTGCGGGCTTCCGACTTGCTGACGCTGCGCGCGCCGTCGGCATCTGGAATCGACAGGATCTGGCCTGAACGCAGGCGATTCATGTTCTTGCCGACAAACGCGCCTTCGTTGCTGCGGTACAGCGCTACCAGCATCTGGTCCAGCGAGATGCCGGCTGGCAGGTTTTCGCTGGCGATGCGGGCCAGCGTATCGCCCTTCTTGACTTGGTAATCGCCGCCCGCAGGCGCTGCTGCCGCGCTGGAGGACTTGGCCTGGCCGGTCGAGCCTGACGTTGAAGCTGAAACCGCCGGCTTGCTTGCGCTGCTGGCGGGAGCTGTCGCGCCGCCGGCGACTGCCCTGGCGGCTGCTGCACGGGTAGCATCGGTGATGGTCGAGGCGACGCCGCCTTGCGACTGCACCTGGCTGGTCTGGGTCGGGGCCGAACGAGGAGCGGCATTGAGAGCGCCCGTCGTGGCACGCGGCGCCGCAGGTGCGGCGGCGATCTGGGCCGGCTGCGCCTGACGCTGGCCGGCAGGATCGAGCAGCAAGGTGTATTCGCGCACCAGGCGCGCCTTGGTGCCGCCCAGTTCCATCAGCATGTCGACAAACGGCTCATTGATGGGCTGGGTCGACGTCACCCGCACAAAACGGCGGCCGTTGCGCTGGTCGATGGTGAATTGCAAAGACATCAGGGCCGGATTGAAATCGATGTTGGCCTGCTGATAAGTTTCCGGACTGGCCAGTTTCGCCACCAGCCCGCCGGCTTCGTCCGCGCTTACCGAGGTAAGCTCAATTTCTGCACGTAACGGTTGTCCCAGCGAGGAAAGCACGGTTAATTTACCCAGTCCGGCGGCGTCGACATTAGACACCATCAGCAGCGTGGAGACCACGGCCGCAGTAAGGGTCTTTAAACCGGTGGAAATAAATTTATTCGAAGAATTCAGGTGCATGTTGTGTGGCATGAAGGACTGTCCGTTGACGTATAAGGAAACAAATCTTGCTGAAAGCAAATACTGTACCCAGTTTTTTTAAAAATCAATATCCAGATTGACATTAGTCTGGCGCTTCGCAAATGCGATCCCATTTATGAAGCACTTGCTGGCTAGCGTAACAACATTCTATAAATACAAACAGATACGCTAAGCCCGCTAGGACTTTCTTCAAGAAAATACTTAGCGGGCTATATTGCAAGTCGGCAACAATATCACAACTACCGCAACAAGTCAGGTATCCAGCACAATCCGCAGCATGCGGCGCAACGGTTCGGCCGCACCCCACAATAATTGGTCACCTACGGTAAAGGCTGACAAATAATCGCCACCCATCTGCAGTTTGCGCAAACGACCGACAGGAATTGTCAGGCTGCCGGTCACCGCCGCTGGGGTCAGGTCGCGCATTGATGACTCTTTGTCATTAGGCACCACTTTCACCCACTGGTTATTACCGGCGATGATGTCATTGATTTCGTCCAGCGGCACATCTTTTTTCAATTTGATGGTCAATGCCTGCGAGTGGCAGCGCATGGCGCCGATGCGGATGCACAAGCCGTCCACCGGGATGACCTTGCCGCCGTTGCTGAAACCTTCGCCGCGGCCGAGGATCTTGTTGGTCTCGGCGCCAGCTTTCCATTCTTCTTTTGACAAGCCTTCGCCCAGGTCCTTGTCGATCCAGGGAATCAGGTTGCCGCCCAGCGGCACGCCGAACTGCTTGGTTTCGTCGGCCGACATGGAGTGCTGCTTGCCCAGTACCTTGCGGTCGATTTCCAGGATCGCCGCTTTCGGATCGTCCAGCAGCGCCTTGACTTCGGCGTTGATGGAGCCGAACTGGGTCAGCAGTTCGCGCATGTGCTGCGCGCCGCCGCCCGAGGCTGCCTGATAAGTCATGGAGGTCATCCATTCGATCAGGTCTTGCTGGAACAGGCCGCCCAGGCCCATCATCATGCAGGAAACCGTGCAGTTACCGCCGATGTAGTTCTTGACGCCGCGCTGCAAGCCGTCCTTGATGACATCCAGGTTGACCGGATCCAGCACGATGATGGCGTCATCCTTCATGCGCAGGGTCGACGCGGCGTCGATCCAGTAGCCGTTCCAGCCGGCGGCGCGCAGCTGCGGGAAAATCTCGCTGGTGTAGTCGCCGCCCTGGCAGGTAATAATGATGTCGCATTTTTTCAAGGCTTCAATATCGGTGGCGTCTTTTAACGTTGTTTCGTTTTTCGCCAGCGCCGGGGCTTTGCCGCCGGCATTTGAAGTTGAAAAGAATACCGGTTCGATATGGGCGAAATCGCCCTCTTCCTGCATACGCTGCAACAAGACCGAACCCACCATGCCACGCCAACCGACCAAACCAACCAGTTTCATCATGATTCCCTAACAATTTACTGCCAAAATCGGGGAAAAGCCCCGCACTCCACGGCAGACCACCTGCCAGATTCTTTAGCCCAGCGCTTTGACCACCGCCGCGCCCATTTCCTTGGTGCCGACCTTGGTGGTGCCCGCTTCGTAGATGTCAGCGGTGCGCAAACCTTGCGCCAGCACCTTCTTGACCGCATTTTCGATGCGCTCGGCCTGCTCCGCCTTGTCCAGCGAGAAGCGCAGCATCATGGCGGCCGACAGGATGGTCGCCAGCGGATTGGCGATGCCCTTGCCGGCGATGTCCGGCGCCGAACCGTGCGACGGTTCGTACAGGCCCTTGTTGTTGGCGTCCAGCGAAGCCGACGGCAGCATGCCGATCGAACCGGTCAGCATGGCGGCAGCATCGGACAGGATGTCGCCGAACATGTTGCCGGTGACGATCACGTCGAATTTTTTCGGCGCGCGCACCAGCTGCATCGCGGCGTTGTCGACATACATATGCTCCAGCGCGACATCCGGATAATCCTTGTGCACCTCGGTCACGATATCTTTCCAGAACTGGAAAGTCTCCAGCACATTGGCCTTGTCGACGCTAGTCAGGCGCTTGTCGCGCTTTTGCGCGGCCTGGAACGCGACGTGGGCGATGCGGCGGATTTCCGATTCAGCGTAGCGCATGGTGTCGAAACCTTCGCGCTCGCCCTTGAAAGCGCCGTCCGGCGCGATACGCACGCCGCGCGGCTGGCCGAAGTAGATATCGCCGGTGAGTTCGCGGATGATCAGGATATCCAGTCCCGACACCACTTCCGGCTTCAGCGTCGAAGCGCCGGCCAGTTCCGGATACAGGATCGCCGGACGCAGGTTGGCGAACAGGCCAAGGTTCTTGCGCAGGCCGAGGATCGCCTGCTCCGGGCGCAGCGCACGCTCCAGGCTGTCGTACTGGTAGTCGCCGACCGCGCCGAACAGCACGGCGTCGGCTTCCTTCGCCAGCTTCAGGGTGCCTTCAGGCAGCGGATGGCCGTGCGCGGCGTAACCGGCGCCGCCTACAGGCGCCGTTTCCAATTCAAATTTTTCGCCCAGCGCCTGCAGCACATTGACCGCTTGCTCAACGATTTCCGGACCGATGCCATCACCTGGCAGAATTGCTATTTTCATTTTTTCCTGGATTGAATAATTCAAAAAAGTCAGTTACAGGCAAGCCGTTTAGATGGTGTTGCTCAGCCAAGGCTGGGCAAACAGATGGCGCTCTTCAAAGTCGCGGATCTTGTCCGACTGGCGCAAAGTCAGGCCGATGTCGTCGAGGCCGTTCAGCAGGCAGTATTTGCGGAACTCGCCCACTTCGAACGGGAACGCGACATTGCCGTTGGCGGTGCTGACCAGTTGCTTGTCGAGGTCGATTTGCAGGCGGTAACCCGGGAACGCCTTGACTTCGTCGAACAGGCGGTCGATCTGCGCTTCAGGCAGCACCAGCGGCAGCAAGCCGTTCTTGAAGCAGTTATTGAAGAAAATATCGGCAAAACTGGGGGCGATGACCGCACGGAAACCGTACTGGTCCAGCGCCCACGGCGCGTGTTCGCGCGACGAACCGCAGCCGAAATTCTTGCGGGTCAGCAGGATCGAAGCGCCCTGGTAGCGCTGCTGGTTCAGCACGAAATCCGGGTTCAGCGGACGGCGCGAATTGTCCATGCCGGGCTCGCCATGGTCCAGGTAACGCCATTCGTCAAACAGGTTCGGGCCGAAACCGGTCCGCTGGATAGACTTCAGGAACTGCTTAGGGATAATCGCATCGGTATCCACATTGGCGCGGTCCAGCGGCGCCACCAAGCCATCCACTACAGTAAATTTATTCATCACATTATTCCACGCATTATTTCACGCATTACTTCAGTCTACTGCTCGCCTCGGCGAGCAGGTCACTTGCCTTGAATTTTCTCGCCGACGTGTTCCACGTCCTTGCCAAAGCCGTGGAAAGTATTGCAGGCGCTGAGCGCATAAGCGCTAGCCAGCAAAACGCACAGGGTGACAATTTTCTTCATTTTTATCCTTCGGTAATAATTTATAAGGAACGAACATCCACGAAATGTCCCGCGATGCCAGCGGCGGCGGCCATCGCCGGGCTGACCAGGTGCGTGCGTCCGCCCGCGCCCTGGCGGCCTTCGAAATTGCGGTTCGAAGTGGAAGCGCAGCGTTCGCCCGGCTCCAGCCGGTCGGCATTCATCGCCAGGCACATCGAACAGCCCGGTTCGCGCCATTCGAAACCGGCGTCCTTGAAAATCTTGTCCAGGCCTTCGCGCTCGGCTTGTTCCTTGACCAGTCCAGAGCCCGGCACCACCATCGCCAGCTTGACGTTGGAAGCGCGGAACTTGCCGCGCACCACTGCCGCCGCCGCGCGCAGGTCTTCGATCCGCGAATTGGTGCAGGAACCGATGAATACCTTGTCGATACGGATGTCTTCAATCGCGGTGTTCGGTTTCAGCGCCATGTAAGCCAGCGCCTTTTCCATGCCGTCGCGCTTGGTGGCGTCTTTTTCCTTGTCCGGATCAGGCACGCGGCCATCCACGGCCACCACCATCTCGGGCGAAGTGCCCCAGGTGACCTGCGGTTTGATCTCGGCCGCGCTCAGGGTCACCACCATGTCGAATTTGGCGCCCAGGTCGGAATGCAAGGTGCGCCAGTAGGTCACGGCGCGTTCCCAATGCGGCCCGGCCGGCGAGAACGGCCGGCCCTTGACGTAATTGAGCGTGGTGTCGTCGACGGCGATCATGCCGGCGCGCGCGCCCGCTTCGATCGCCATGTTGCAGACTGTCATGCGGCCTTCCATCGACAAGGCGCGGATCGCCGAGCCGGCGAATTCGATCGCATAACCAGTGCCGCCGGCGGTGCCGATGCGGCCGATCACGGCCAGCACGATGTCCTTGGCGGTGACGCCGGCAGGTATCGCGCCGTCGACCTGCACCAGCATCGATTTGGATTTTTTGGTCAGCAAGGTTTGCGTAGCCAGCACATGCTCCACTTCGGAGGTGCCGATGCCGTGCGCCAGGCAGCCGAAAGCGCCGTGGGTCGAGGTGTGCGAATCGCCGCAGACCACGGTCATGCCAGGCAGGGTCGCGCCCTGCTCAGGGCCGATCACGTGGACGATGCCCTGGCGGTGGTCGTTCATACCGAAATAGGTCAGGTCGTAGCTCTTGGCGTTGGCGTCCAGGGTTTCCACCTGCAGGCGCGAAATCGGATCGGCGATGCCGTTGGCGCGGCCGGTGGTCGGCACGTTGTGGTCGGCCACCATCAGGTTGGCCGACTGCCGCCATGGCTTGCGGCCGGCCAGCTTCAGCCCTTCGAAAGCCTGAGGGCTGGTGACCTCATGCAAAAGATGTCGATCAATATACAGAATCGCCGTGCCGTCCTGTTCGGTATGGACGACGTGGGATTCCCAAAGTTTATCGTAGAGCGTTTTAAGCATGATCCGGGGCAGCTTCGAGGCTGCGCTAAACAGTGAATTTAGCTCTTGATTATGCCATAGAAGCAGGCCACTAATACGCTTGTACGCCCCGAAAACCACATACTCGCCTGTGGTGTTGCATATATTCACTGGCAACGCCCGTTCCCGCCGCCGTCAAGCCAAAATCATTCAGATGCCCATTCGGCCCCTTGTTTAGCTGCTTATTTGGCAGTTTTGCCGCGCAAAAAAAACGACAAATTGAGCTTGCCGGTTGCCAGGGCGGTGCCCAGCAAGATGATCACGCAGCCCAGCACCATGCCGGGCGTCACATCTTCCTTGAGGAAAATGGCGCCCCAGATCACGCCGAATATCGGGATCAGGAAGGTCACCGAGGCGGCGTAGGCCGAACCCACGCGATCCAGCAAGCGATAGAAAATCGCATAAGCGAGGCCGGTGCAGACCACTCCCAGCGCCAGCACCGCGTACCAGGCCGTGGCGGAAACCGTTGCGGTAGGCCAATACCAGAGCGCCAGCGGCAGCAGCACCAGGGTCGCCGCCAGCTGGCTGCCGCCTGCAACCACGAAAGGCGGCACGCCGGCCAGGCGGGTTTTTGAATAATTGATGGCGAAACCGTAGCACAAGGTGGCCAGCAGGACCGCCGCCGTCGCCAGCCAGACGCCGGCCTGGCCTTCGCCTATCTTGTCCCACACCAGGACCACCACGCCGGCCATGCCGACCAGCATGCCGATCACCTGTGGCTTGCTCATCGGCGCCTTCAGCCATACGAATGCAATCAGGCCGGTCCAGAGCGGCACGGTAGCGTTCAGCACGGCGTCGAAACCGGCATTGACATACAAGGTGGAATACGCAAACAGTGAAAACGGTATGGCTGAATTGGTGACGCCGACCACCAGCATCGGCCACGCCTTGCTGCGCAAGTGGCTGCGCGCGGCGGCCGAACGCAGCACCGGCAGCAACACCAGCGCGGCGATGCCTACCCGCAGGAAAATCAGCGGCACCGGACCGAATTCCGGCGTGCCGACGCGCATGAAAAGAAACGACGCGCCCCAGATGGCGGCGAGCAAAAACAATTCAGCGATGTTCATGATGGATTC
Source organism: Collimonas fungivorans (assembly GCF_028292705.1). GTDB lineage: Bacteria > Pseudomonadota > Gammaproteobacteria > Burkholderiales > Burkholderiaceae_D > Collimonas > Collimonas fungivorans_B. The sequence goes on from NZ_JAQGLV010000070.1 coordinate 15,414, forward strand.
TTCGGATTGGATTAGGCGGCAAGGACAGCGCAGGTTCCCGCACACAAATTAACATGCGGCAATATATCCGATTAACGGCGTTCACGTAAAAACTTCTCGCCGCACCGGCCGGCAAATTTCAAAACAATTGCGCATGAAATCGATGTGCAAACCTGCTTGCATCAAAGCTCCGTCCGCCGGCAAAGACTCACCATCGCCGGTCGATGCACCGCATAACAACAAGATATTTTCAGTCTTGTCAAAAACGGACATCACGCATCGGCGCTTTATTTTCCGTACGCCATTAATCGGCGAGAGGCCTTTGCCGTGCCTGTGAATGGGCTGATTTTTTTAGCATTTTTTGTTAGCGCTCACATGATGCAGCACGGAAAAACAATAGCCATATCGGCCATCTTCGCTGTCCGAAGCTGACAAGGTTTTGTCATAAACACTTCGACTTGCACTCCTATTATCAGATCAACGCAAACCAGCACCACCTCTCACCGACGCGTTGATCAAAGTCATTCACGCAGTTTTTGATCACACGCAGGCTTGTCGAAAAGAGACACCGCCGGTTAGCGCCAAGCAGGAAAAATTTTCGCAATTCTTGTCTATTGATCGGGGCGTATATAGACGAGACAACACGGTGAATGACGCCCCTACCTTAAGGAGAATCAAAATGTTACGCAAGACAACCCTTGTAGTTCTGGCTTCCGTTCTCTGTGGTTACGCTGCAATGGCCGGTGCCGTAGGTGGCAGTCAATCGTCGGGCAATGCCGGCGCTTCGTCTTCATCGGGCTCGACTTCCGGCGGTGTTTCAGGCGCTGTCAGCGTCGGCAACGGCTACCATACTGCAACTACTACCAATACCAGCATCGGCGGCGCAAATTCTGCTGCCGTATTCAGCCCAACTGGTGTCGCCACAACTTCCAATACCGGCTCGACTTCCACCAACACCAGCTCTGCAGGCGGCTTCGGCCATGGCGCTTCAGGTGCTGGCGGTACTTCAGGTTCGACTACCGGCGCAGCAGCCGGTGCTGCCACACAAAGCAGCATGTGGAATTTCCACTTTTTCCCTTGAGACCAGTGCTGACGACTATCCAGTCTTAGCTCCAGGCCAACCGTTCGTAAGGGGCGAAAGGAACGCAAGTTCCGAGTAGCCCCGCTAGGAGAAAAAAATGAAATGCGCAATCAAAGCAACAGCGCTCCTGATCGCTCTCTCGGCGGCGAATCTGGCGCAGGCGGATATCATCTCGGGTTCCAACTCGGATTCGGGTTCGACATCGGGCTCGACCTCAACCTCGACTTCACAGGGCGCCGGCTCAAGCAACAACAACATCGGCACCAACAGCAATTCATCGAGCGGCTCCACCAGTGGCTCGAACTCGACGGCGATCGGCGGCGGTTCATCGCGCTCGACCTCGACCGGCGGCAATTCGCGCTCGACATCCGCGGGCGGCAGTTCCAACGTCAACGTATCGGTGACCTTGCCAACCGAATCGGCATCAGCCACCGGCAGCGGTGCCACCGCCAGCAGCGCAGCGGCAGGCGAACCCGGCAGCAGCCCCAACAATACCAAGGCCACGGTCGAATACGGCGGCACTTACACCGTCAAGACCGTGCCGAATATCGTGGCGCCTTCGCTGACCACAACCTTGTCCGACACCTGCATGGGCTCGGCCTCGTTCGGCCTGTCCTTCACCGGCTTCGGCGCCACCGGCGGCACCACCATGGTCGACCAGGCTTGCGTACGCCGCCTCGATTCCAGGGAATTCCGCGCCATGGGCCTGAACGACGTTGCGCTTGCCTTGCTGTGCCAAAGCGAAGCCAACCGCAAGGCAGTCGAATCGACCGGACGTTCCTGCCCCGGCATGGAAAGAGCCGGCGTACCTGCCGCACCGGTGCCTCCTACTGCGGCGTCAACCGGCGTCATCGGTCAAAACAGCATCAACACTATCGGCGACCAGTACAAGGATCCGGTAATACGCGCACGGCTCGGCCTGGACAAACTGCCTGAACTGTCGGCACTAAAAGACCACTAAAAAGAGACGCGAGGGGGATGCCATGAAGCGTATTCCGTTCTCAAGCGACCAGATTGCCGCCGCGCTCAAGCAGGAAGAGCTCGGCATGCCTTTGGTCGATGTAATCCGGCAAGCGGGAATTACCGAACGCACTTTCCTCAACTGGAAGAAGCAGTACGGCGGCCTGCCAGGCATTCCGCACGACTTGAAGTGCCTGCAAGAAGAGAACGCCAAACTGAAGCAGATCGTGGCTGAACTGACGCTGGAAAATTCGCGCTTGCTAGATGCGCTGGACGACAAGAGAGGCAAGCACGAACACTACAGTTCATCCAATTGAACGCGGCGTCCGGTGCGAAAAAAGAGCAGCAATACCGAATCGCTTACCTGAAATTGCCGTCGAATTTTTGCGCATTTTTTATTAAGTGCCCGACAGAAATTAACATTGATGGACATGCCGGGTTGCAGAATGAAGATTTTTTGTTGCCGTAAAAAACTAGTGTAAACGCGCCACACAAATGACTATATTTAACAATCATTTTCTGGACAAAATCTAATTTTGTAGCAGAATGGGGAATAGTAATTTACCAATAAAAAATTGCGTTCCGGCAATGCACAAAGGTAAATCGCTAGCGGGGAGAATCACATGGATATCGAGTGCGCAAAGACACTTGAGGTGATAGACAATAGCAGCTCAACCAGGCATATAGGGATCATCGTTTTTGAAGGTGTCGTACTGGCTGACGTAGTCGGCGCGGCAGATGTTTTCGGCATCGGCGACAAGCTGATTTCCACGGTATTCCCAGGCACCACGCGTTACGCCGTTTCGGTTCTCTCCATCTCCGGCGGCATGATCATGTCCTCGGCCTCGGTGCAGATCATGACCTCGTCGCTGGCGTCGTTCGGCAGGCACCAGTTCGATACGCTGCTCATCGCCAGCGGCACCGGCAACTTCGATGCTTACCGAGATCCCGACCTGATCGCCTGGCTGCAGCAGATGCGCAGCAGCGTGCGTCGCATCGCAGCCATCTGCACCGGCGTATTCGTGATCGGCGCCGCCGGCTTCCTGAACAACCGGCGCGCCACCACGCACTGGGCGCTGCTGGACAAACTGGCGCGCGAATTCCCGTTAATCAAGATCGACCGCGAAGCGCAGATCAGCGAAGACGATGGCATCTTCACGTCTTGCGATGTCGGCATGGCCACCGACCTGGCGCTGCGCCTGCTGGAAAGCGATCTCGGTCCGGCGGTTGCGCGGCGCGTGGCGCAAAGCCTGGTGGTCTGCCAGCGCCGCCGCGACACGCCGCCAGCCAACCAGGCTTCGGCGGCTAGCGATCCGGTCAAGACCAGCAAGATCCACCGCGCCTCGTTATGGTTTGTCGAGCACCTGGCAGACTCCATCAGCGTGGTCGACGCCGCCAATTTCGTCTCCATGAGCGAGCGCAATTTCGTGCGGCAGTTCAAGCGCGAAACCGGCCAGACTCCGCATGACTTCCTGCTCAACCTGCGTCTGGAAGCAGTGCGCCAGCAACTGACCGAGACCGACCTGCCGGTAGACAAGATAGCGCGGCGCTGCGGCCTGTTCAGCGGCGAGCACGTCGCCAAGCTGTTCCGCAAGCACATGTGGACTTCACCCACCGAATATCGCAAGGGAATACGACCAACCTGAAACAGAGGCCAGCGCGCTACTGGACAAACGATGAACATCCCCATCGCTATAGCGCCCCGGCCTGCGCATGCTGCTCTCAAGTCATTGCCGATCACTTACCTTGCGACCGTCTTCGTGGTGCTGGTATGCGTCTCGCTGATGTCGGTCGAAGTGTGGCGCAGCTGGAATGCGCGCAACATCCAGCTGCATGAAACCGAAATCGCCACCTCCAACCTGGCGCGCGCCTTGTCGCAGCATGCCGACGACACGATCAAGGAAGCCGACACCGTGCTGGTGGGCCTGGTTGAACGGCTGGAAGTGGACGGCGCCGGCAGCGCCTCGCTGGAACGGCTGCATAAACTGCTGATCCACCACATCGCCGAATTGCCGCAGCTGAACGACCTGTCGATCTACGACGAAACCGGGTTATGGCTGGCCAATGCCCGCACCGGGCCGGTTCCGGTGGTCAACAATTCAGACCGCCAGTACTTCCGCTATCACCGCAGCCACCCCGGGCGCGGACCGTATATCGGGCCGCCGGTGCGCAGCCGCTCCACCGGCGCCTGGATAGTGACCGTCTCGCGTCGCTACAACCATGCCGACGGCAGCTTCGCCGGCCTGGTCCTGGGCACCATCAACATCGATTACTTCAAGAAGTATTACGACAGTTTCGACATCGGCCGCGCCGGCTCGATTTTCCTCAGCCTGAATGACGGCACCATGCTGGTACGGCGGCCGATGATGGACGACACCATCGGCAAGAACCTGTCCAACTATCCCATCTACCGCGATTACGCATCGAGGAGCGCGGTCGGCACCGCCATCATGAAATCGGGCCAGGATGGCGTCGAGCGGCTGATCGCTTATCGCCACCTGGAGCAATACCCGCTGTTCGTCACGGTCGCGCGTTCCAAGGATGAGGTGCTGACCGAGTGGCGCGCCGATACTTTTCTGCACCTGTTCGGCGCCATGCTGCTGACGCTGGCGCTGGGCCTGCTCGGCTGGCGCCTGATCCACCAGATCAGATTGCGCCTGCTGGCGGAAAGCGACCTGCTGTGCGTCCAGGAATCGCTGCGGATGCTCAACCGGCACCTGGAGCAGCTGGCCCTGCAAGACAGCCTGACCGGCCTCGCCAATCGCCGTCAGTTCGACAACGCGCTGCGCGATGAATTCAGCCGCGCCATGCGCACCGAGAATTCGCTGGCGCTGGTGATGATCGATGTCGACTACTTCAAGCAGTACAACGACATCTACGGACACCTGGCCGGCGACGAATGCCTGCGGCAGATCAGTGAAATCGTGAAAGCCAGCAAGAACCGCCCGGGCGACCTGGCGGCGCGATACGGCGGCGAAGAGCTGGTGGTGCTGCTGCCCGATACCAATCTGGCGGGAGCAGTAGCTGTGGCGGAAAAAATTCGCGTCGCCATCTGCAATCTGCATATTGAGCATCCACGCAGTACTGTCGGCCTGGTCACTATCAGCGCCGGCGTCGATGCTTTCGTCCCGGTCCGGGATAGCAGTATTCCATTTGAGTTGATCCAGGCAGCAGACAGGGCGCTGTATGCAGCAAAGTCAGCCGGCCGCAACCGTGTCTGCTCCAGCGCCGATCCGCATTAGACAAATCACACCCTGCCGCGCCGCCCGCGTTCATATACCAGCGAGCCAACGGCTATCAGGCGATACAGTTCCTGCTCGGTCAGCTTGTACGACAGCGCCGCAATCTCGCGAGCCAGCATCCCGATCAGCAGATCGTTGCCCGGTACCTGCGCTTGTGGGCTGGCGCAAGCGATCAGATCGACTATTTGTTCGGCTCTCATGATCCCACCTCAGAATTTGCTAAGCATCCAGCCTTGGAACAAGGAAGCCTGGCGCCGCCAGCGCTTCCCTGCACTACTGCCCTACACGGCTGTTATTTCTTAGCAACTCCTCCCAGCAGGCCGTTAAGCAAGCCTGTCACCGGGGCCAGCGGATCGTTGGTGGTGCCCGTCGCTGGCTTGCCGCCAGTCAGGCCGGCCACCAGGTTGGTGACTGGAGCCAAAGGACTGGCCGCAGTCGAACCGGTTGCACCGCCGAGCGCGCCAGTCAAGCCGGCTACCAGGTTGGTGACCGGAGCCAGAGGGCTGGCGCCTGCGCCAGTCGCACCGCCCAGGGCACCGGTCAGGCCGGCCACCAGGTTGGTTACTGGAGCCAGGGGACCGGCGCCTGCGCCGGTTGCACCGCCAACTGCGCCAGTCAGGCCGCTCAACAAGCCGGTGACAGGAGCCAATGGACCGCCAGCTGAACCTGTGGCGCCGCCGAGCGCGCCAGTCAGCCCGCTCAGCAAGCCGGTGACAGGAGCCAGTGGACCGCCGGCCGAGCCGCTTGCGCCGCCGACAGCACCGGTCAAGCCGCCCAGCAAGCCGGTGATCGGCGCCAATGGGCCGCCGGCGCTGCCGCCTACGCCACCTATTCCGCCTACCACGCCGGTCAGCACGTTATTCAAAGGCTGCAGCAAACCGCCGGTCTTGTTGCCCAGCAGAGGCTGGCCGGTGCCGACCAACGCGTTGGTGCCAAGGCCTGCCACCGTGGCGCCGACATTGCTCACTACGCCGCCCAGGCTGCTGACTACAGGCACGTTAGCCGCGGTCAACGCGCCGCCCAGGCTGGAAACGCCGCCGCCCGCTGTCACCAGCAAGGTGTTCACAGGCTGGTTGAGGCCGGTCGCATTGCCGACTGTCTGCGTCAGGGTCGTCACTGTACTGGTCAGCGGCACGATTGCCTGGGTCACGGTCTGGGTGATCTGCTGCACCGGACCGGTAGTCAAGGCGGCTGTCAATGGTGCTCCCAGTCCGGAGACTGCGGCGCCGACCTGGGTCACCAGGCCGCCCAGCGGCGTGGTCACCACGGCCAGGGGCGCCAGCGGTCCGCTGCCCAGGCCGCTCACCAGCTGTCCGGCGCTCTGTACTGTATTCCCCACTTGCGTAACGACGCCACCGGTGCTGCCGATGGTGGTGCCGAGCGCGTTCGGATTGGTGCCGAGCTGGCCCAGGCCGTTGGTAATGCCGGCGCCCAAGGTGGAGACAATGCCGGTGCTGTTGTTAACCACGCCGGCCAAACCGCCTTTTGCCTCGGTCGACAGCAGCGGCACGTTATTGATCACGGTATTGCCTATCGCACCCAGCGCAGCGCCTGTGCCGGATACGGTAGTGCCGACGTTGGAGAGGAAGTTGGCCGAAGCGCCTGTTCCACCACCGCCTGTTCCACCACCACCTGTACCGCCACCGCCTGTACCGCCACCGCCTGTTCCACCACCACCTGTACCGCCACCACCTGTTCCACCACCACCTGTTCCACCACCACCTGTTCCACCACCACCTGTACCGCCACCGCCGGTTCCGCCGCCACCGGTTCCGCCGCCACCTGTGCCACCACCATCACCGGTTCCACCGCCGCCACCGCCTGTTCCGCCGCCATCACCCGTGCCGCCGCCCGCACCGCCGCCAGCTCCCTGGCCAGTGCCGCTGCCCGATCCCAACGATTTGCCGATGGTGCCCCCGCTGGCGCAACCGGCCAGCAAACTGGTCAATAACAGCGATGCGACAATCAAACCACCCTTTGATGTTTTCATGATGTGTTTCCCCTTTTATTGAAAGTTCGAACCGGTTGTTCCTGCTTGTCTATTCCGCAAAGAACATGCCAACCGGAAAAGCTT
>NZ_JAQGLV010000005.1 GCF_028292705.1 Collimonas fungivorans
ACGGCTATCGGCACCAGCCACAACGGGAAAGTAGGTTTTTGCACAAAACCGTTATCCAGCAGGATTTTGAAGATGTAAGCTACCAGCGGCTCCGTTGCCGCAGTCACAACCATTCCAAGCAGACCCAGGGTCAATCTCTTTTTGTATGGCCGATGCAATAGCGCAAGGCGCTTGAAAATGGTTGTATAGGAGAATGCGCTCATAAGTCAGTCTGCTTTAAGTTCTTTTTTGCACTTTACTATCATGGGAGAATTTTTTCTCCGAAAGTAGAGTTAAGTAATATGAGGATGCGGAGCCAATCGGCAAAGCGCGGCAAGCGGGCCTTAGTACTCCACTGCGACCGCTTCTTTCCCGACTTTTTCTACAAGGGCCAGCTGCAAGCCATCACTGGGAGACACTCTCCACTCATCGCCCAGCAGTATTTCGCAAGCTACGCCGTCACCGGTGTAGCGCAGCGTCATTGGCAAACCATTGCCGGAGCGATGCGAGGACAGCATTTCCCTCAGCTGCGTCGCATCGATTTTCTGTGCCGGCGAGGACAGGGACAGCACGATCTGGCGGCCGTACTGAATCCGTGCAGTGGCAATATCCATCACCCTCTCCGCCGACACCCGCAAACCGCCGTTGAAACGGTCTTCCGAAACCTTGCCATGCACCACCAGGAATTCGTCTTCCTTGAAAAACGCCTTGTTCGGCTCAAACTGTTCGTTATAGACAGTGACATCGACAGTCGCGCTGCCATCATCCAGCGTCACGATCATCATTTTCCCACGCTGCGTCATCTGCGCCCGCAAGCCCGAGATGATGCCCGCCAGGATGCGCGGCTCGCGCGACGGTTCCAGGCTGCCCAATGGAGTACGGGCGAAGCGGCGTGCTTCGGCGGCGTAGGCATGGAACAGATGGCCTGACAGATAGAAGCCAAGCGCGCTTTTCTCTTCCGTCAATTTTTGCTTGTCAGTCCAGGGCGCCGCCTGCACGTATTCGATCGGCGCTTCAAGATCGCTGTCGTCGCCGCCAAACAGGCTTACCTGGTTTGCCGACGCCAGCTTCTGGTCCGCGGCTTCCATCGCGCGTGGCACCGAAGCCAGCAGGATCCCGCGGTCGACCTTGAAACAATCGAACGCGCCGGCGCGTATCAGCGACTCGATGGTGCGGCGGTTGATCTGGCGCTTGTCTACCCGCAGGCAGAAATCGAACAGGTCGACGAACGGCTTTTCCTGGCGGGCGGCGATGATGGCTTCAATTGCGTTCTGTCCCGAACCTTTTACCGCACCGAGACCGTAACGGATGAACGTCGCCTTCTTGCCCGGCTCGCCTTCCGGCGTGAAACGGTAATCCGACAGATTGATGTCCGGCGGCAGCAAGGTCAGCTTGCACACCACCAGTGAATCTTCCACCAGGATCTTGATCTTTTCCGTGTCGTCCATCGCCAGCGACAAGTTGGCGGCCATGAACGCGGCGGGGTGATGTGCTTTCAGGTAAGCGGTGTGATAAGAAAGTAATGCATAAGCGGCAGCGTGCGACTTGTTGAAGCCGTAGCCCGCAAATTTTTCCATCAAGTCGAAAATCTCGTCGGCCTTGGCTTCTGTCAAACCGTCCTTGGCGGCGCCGTCGCGGAAAATCTGGCGATGCTCCGCCATCTCTTCCGCTTTTTTCTTACCCATCGCCCGCCGCAGCAAATCCGCGCCGCCGAGCGAGTAACCGCCGACCACCTGCGCCATCTGCATCACCTGCTCCTGGTACACCATGATGCCGTAGGTTTCCGACAAGATGCCTTCAGTGCGCGGGTCGGGATAGTCGAAACGTTCGCCGTGCTTGCGTTTGCAGAAATCCGGGATCAGGTCCATCGGACCCGGCCGGTACAACGCCACCAGCGCGATAATGTCTTCGAAGCGGTCGGGCCGCGCATCTTTCAGCATGCCTTGCATGCCGCGGCTTTCCAGATGGAACACAGCCACTGTTTTAGCGGCGGTCAGCAATTCGTACGACGCCCGGTCGTTGAGCGGCAGCTTTTCCAGGCTGAACTCGGCCATCGCCGGATCGAGCTGCTTGATGTAGCGCACTGCGCGGTCAAGAATCGTCAGCGTGGTCAAACCCAAAAAGTCGAACTTGACCAGACCGACGGCTTCCACGTCGTCTTTATCGTACTGCGAGACCACGCCGGCATCCCCGCCCTGGGTATACAGCGGACAGAAATCGGTCAGCTTGCCGGGCGCAATCAGCACGCCGCCGGCATGCATGCCGATGTTGCGCGCGATGCCTTCGACTTGCTGCGCCAGGTTGAGCAGCTGCTTGACCTCTTCCTCGTTCTCCAGCCGCTCGGCCAACATCGGCTCTTCCTGGATGGCGTCGGCGATCGTTACGTGCTTGCCCGGCTTGAACGGAATCAGCTTGGAAATGCCATCGCAGAAATTGTAGCCAAAATCGAGCACGCGGCCAACGTCGCGGATCGCGCCCTTGGCCGCCATGGTGCCGAAGGTGGCAATCTGCGATACCGCATCCTTGCCGTACAAATCCTTGACGTGCTGGATGACGCGGTCGCGCCCTTCCTGGCAAAAGTCAATATCGAAGTCGGGCATCGATACCCGCTCAGGATTGAGGAAACGTTCGAACAGCAGATTGTATTTGAGCGGATCAAGGTCGGTGATCTGCAGCGAATACGCGACCAGCGAACCTGCTCCTGAACCCCGGCCCGGTCCGACCGGCACGCCATTCTGCTTGGCCCAGCGGATAAACTCGGCAACGATCAGGAAGTAGCCGGGGAAACCCATCTTGATGATGGTGTCGGTTTCAAATTTCAGCCGGTCCTGGTAGCGTTGGCGCTGCTGTTCACGCTTAGCCTCGTCCGGGAACAGATGCAACAGGCGCAGCTCCAGGCCTTCCTGCGATTGCTGTATCAGGAAATCGCCGATGGTCATACCATCCGGCGTCGGGAAATCCGGCAATTGCGGCTTGCCCAATTGCAGCGTCAGGTTGCAGCGCTTGGCAATTTCAATGGAGTTTTGCAGCGCGGCCGGCATGTCGGCGAACAGCTCGGCCATTTCGGCCTGGGTCTTGAACGACTGCTGGTCGTTGAAACGGCGCACGCGGCGCGCATTGGCCAGCATTTCGCCTTCGGCGATACAAGTACGCGCTTCGTGCGCAATGAATTCTTCTTTATCCAGGAACTGGATCGGATGGGTAGCCACTACCGGCACGTCAAATTTAGCCGCCAACGCCACTGCCTGCCGCACGTGCGCTTCCATATTGGGCTGTTCGGCGCGCTGGATCTCGACATAAAAATTGTCCGGGAAAATCGCCGTCCACCGCTCGATGCAGCGTTCCGCCAATCCTGTGTTGCCATTGTCGATGGCAATGCCAATGTCGCCGAAATGGGCGCCTGACAAGGCAATCAGGCCGTTGCCGCCATTCTGCCGTGTCAGTTCGGCCAGCCATTCGGCGCGGATTTCCGCACGGCCGCGGTGCAGGTTTTCCAGCCAGGCGCGGGACAACAGTTCACACAACTGCAAATAACCGCCGCGATTCTTGACCAGCAGCAGCAAGCGTGACGGCTTGTCGCGATCGTCGTCATTGGTGATCCAGACATCGCAGCCGATGATCGGCTTGATGCCTTTGCCGCGCGCAGCCTTATAGAATTTGACCATGCCGAACAGATTGGCGAGGTCGGAGATGCCCAGTGCTGCCTGCTTGTCGCCGGCAGCGGCTTTCACGACATCGTCGATGCGTACCAGGCCGTCGACAATGGAATACTCGGAATGGAGGCGGAGATGAATAAATTGCGGTGTCGTCATGGCCGGTATTTTACCCCGAGGCCCTGCTGCCAAGGGCAAAATTGGGCAATCCGGCGGCCGGCGTTTATAATACTGATAAATCAACGACTTACCGAGAAACAAACCATGCAGTCCAGCCATCCTTACGTCAATATCGCGGCCTATAAATTCATCACTTTCATAGACACGGAACAAAAGCGGCCGAAATTTCTTGCAATTTGCAAACAATTGCAATTAAAAGGCACGATTCTGCTTACTCCGGAGGGAATCAACCTGTTCCTGGCCGGCCTGCGCGAGCAAATCGACCAGTTCCTGGCCTGGCTGCGCGCCGATGAGCGCTTCGCTGACCTGGAAGTGAAGGAAAGTTACTCCGAAAAACAGCCTTTCACCCGCATGCTGGTCAAGCTGAAGGCGGAAATCATCACGATGAAACACCCCCTGATCAAGCCGGAACTGGGCCGCGCCCCGGCGGTGCAAGCACAGACGCTGAAGCGCTGGCTGGACCAGGGCTACGACGACAACGGCCGGCCGGTGGTCATGCTGGATACGCGCAATGCATTTGAAGTCGACGTCGGCACCTTTGAAAACACGATTGATTACCGCATCGAAAAATTCAGCGAATTCCCGGCAGTGATCGCTGCGCACAAGGACGAACTGGCCGACAAGACCGTTGTCACTTTCTGTACCGGCGGCATCCGCTGCGAGAAAGCCGCAATCCACATGCAGGATATCGGCTACGACAGCGTCTACCAGCTGGAAGGCGGGATTCTCAAGTATTTTGAAGAATGCGGCGGCGCCCATTACGACGGCGACTGTTTCGTGTTCGACTATCGCACTGCGCTCAATCCGCAACTGCAGGAAACCGCCACCGTGCAATGCTACGCTTGCCGCGCCGTAGTGACGCCGCGCCAGCAGTTGTCGCCGCAATACGTGGCCGGCAAGTCCTGCCCGCATTGCCAGCCGGAAGCCATAGCGGCACCTACAGAAGCCACCGGCGCGTACTAACGCAACGGCCTGGACCAGCAAAAAAAGCCCGCTTGCGACTGCAAGCGGGCTTTTTTACTTTCTGGGGCGAACCGGGTTCGCCCTCCTGCCGGAAAATTACTTCTTGAATTTCTGCGCAGTCTCTGCCACACGCTTGCCAAACTGCTTGGCGGTTTCAAGATCGCCTGCCGCAGGAGCTTCTTCCGGCGAAGAGTCCGACGGGCTCTGCGCCAGGGCGCCGGAGAAACCGCCGACGAAGTTCACATCGTTACGCTGCGCAGCCTTGCTATTGGCCGGCATCAAACCCGTGCCGACCCAGACCATGCTGTGCTGCATCGCAAATGTAATCAGATAGCTCATGGTGGTGCCTTTGTCGCCATTCATCGTCGCTGAATTGGTAAAGCCGGCAGCCACCTTGTCCTTCCATTTCTGGCCAAACCATTGCTTCGACGAGGTATCGGCAAACTTCTTGAACTGCCAGGAAACGGTGCCCATGTATGTCGGCGTGCCGAAGATGATGGCGTCGGCCGCTTCCAGCGAAGCCCAGGCAGCGTCGCTGAGATTGCCTTCGGCATCGATGGCGATCAGTTCAGGCGTGGCGCCCTCAGCCCGCAGTACCCCGGCATGCACGGCTTCTGCCTGGTTTTTGGTATGGCCGTAGCCGGAATGATAAACAATAGCAACTTTAGTCATGGCAATACCCTTTTGGCGTAAGAATCCGATTGAAAATAAATAACAAACAACACTATGTCAGACAGCATAAACAGCATTAATAAGATAATAATAAGACAGCAATAGTTAGGCCAGCTGTCTTGTCGTGGATCACAATAAGCGACGAACAGCGACGAACGAAAAACAGAATCCGGAGTCAAGCCACCGTGGCTAGTCTGCATTGAGGCGGAATGCGATCCTGATATATTCGAAAATTTATTTCACTATAGAAATGCGCTATATGAATCCACTGGATTACTTGGCACTATAGCCTTGGGAAATGGCAGAAGACAGATGCTAAATTCCGATATATCATTCAAATTATCTGAATGAAATTTTAACAACACACCTACTCGCCAAGCAGCAATGAACCTGACCCTGGAAGCTTTGCAAGTTCTCGATGCAATCGCTCGCAAAGGCAGCTTTGCCGCGGCCGCTGTCGAACTGGATCGGGTGCCGTCGGCGCTCACCTATAGCGTGCGCAAGCTGGAAGAGGACTTGGACGTGCTGCTGTTCGACCGCCGCGGCCATCGCGCCAAGCTCACCAGCGCCGGCCAGGAGCTGCTGACCGAGGGCCGCCACCTGCTGCTGGCGGCGCAAGAGCTGGAACGGCGCGTAAAGCGCGCGGCGACCGGCTGGGAAGTGGAACTACGCATCGTCCTCGACAGCATCATCCCGTTCGACAGCCTGCTGCCGCTGATCGAGGCTTTCGATCGTGAAAATGCCGGCACCCGGCTGCGCATTTCGCATGAGACATTGTCCGGCGTGTGGGAAGCCTTGTTGTCGGATCGCGCCGACCTGGCGATCGGCGCGCCGCACAGCGGCCCCGACAGCATCCGCATGAGCGGCGGCTTCCAGACCCGCCAGCTGGGCATGATTGAATGGGTTTTCGCAGTCGCTCCCGGCCACCCGCTGGCGAATGCGCCGGAACCGCTCACCGCCAGCCTGATGCAGCAATACCGGGCGGTGGCCGTCGGCGACACCGGCCGCAGCTTGCCCGGCATTACTTCAGGCTTGCTGAGCGGACAAGACATCCTGACCGTACCCTCCATCGCTGCCAAGCTGCAGGCTCAGCTCAGCGGCCTCGGCTGCGGCCATTTGCCGCGCTGGCTGGCCGCCCCTTATTTTGCCTCCGGCGCATTGATCGAAAAGCAAACCATCGAGGCAAAACCCATCGACAAGACACAAATCGCCTGGCGCACGCCAGTCGTGGGAAAATCGCTTAAATGGTTCATCACGCAACTCAGCGAACCCGTGGTCCAGCACACCCTGCTTGGCTCGCCGGCGCCGCATCATCATGAATCGATCAGCAATGTCTAATCAAGCAAGCTACATCGGCCGCTTCGCCCCCTCACCCACCGGACCTCTGCATGCCGGATCACTGGTGGCGGCGATGGCCAGTTACCTCGACGCCAAGGCCAACCGTGGACGCTGGCTGCTGCGCATGGAAGACGTGGACGAAGCGCGCACTGCATCGGGTGCGGCAGAATCCATCCTGGCGGACCTGGACCTGCTCGGCATGCACTGGGATGGCGAAGTGGTGTTTCAAAGCCGCCGTACCGCGCTCTATGAAGCGGCCTTCGATCGCCTTGGGCGGCTGGCCTATCCTTGCGGCTGCACCCGCCGCGAAATCGTCGATTCCCGCATCTGCGTGGCTGCCGACGGCGCCGCGGTGTATCCCGGTACCTGCCGCACCGGCCTGCCGGTCGGCAAGCCGGCCCGCGCTTACCGCCTGCGCGTGCCGGATCCCGGGCATGTCGACGAACTGATTATTTTTGACGACCGCTGGCTGGGCCGCGTACAGCAGCACCTGGCGATAGAAGTCGGGGATTTTGTGTTGAAACGTGCGGATGGCTTCTGGGCTTACCAGTTGGCAGTGGTTGTCGACGATGCCGACCAGGGCGTTACGCACGTGGTGCGGGGCGCAGACCTGCTGGACTCGACCGCTCGCCAGATTTATCTGCAGCGCCAGTTGAAACTGGCGACGCCGCAATACCTGCATGTTCCGGTCATCACCAACGCCGACGGCGAAAAACTATCCAAACAGAACGGCGCGCAAGCTATCGACATCAAACAACCGCTGCACGCGCTCAGCAAGGCGGCCTGGTTCCTGGGCCTGGATATCGGACAGGTCGACAGCGTAGCGGCATTCTGGCCGCTGGCTACCACTGCCTGGGCGAATCTCGAAACCAGCCGGCGCGGCTGATCAGTTCTTTGGCAGTCCGCCCAGCAAGGCGGCCAGCTTCACCTTCGACGGCTTGATCGAGCCACCTGCCGGTGCTACGCTGGATGTATCCACCTCGGCTGCGAGCGTCGGCTCGTAAGGCTTGAGGAACCACGGGTCGACCTTTTCCTTGCGCGAAGTCGGGGTCGACGTGTAGGCGCTGCGTGTGTGCTGCGTGCTGCGGTCGGAGGCAGGGGCACGGCCTTCACCACGTTCGCTACGTTCGCCACGGCCGTTGCGCGCGTCGGCGCCGCGTGGAGAGGAACGTTCACGTTCGGCGCTTGCGGGCTTGGCGACAAACCCGGTCAGCTCGGCGCGTACAAACTTGTACTTGATCATCTTTTCGATGTCGACCAGCAAGCGTTCGTCCTTGTCGGCATACAGGGAAATCGCATCGCCGGACGCGCCGGCGCGTCCGGTACGGCCGATCCGGTGTACATAATCTTCTGCGTTGTACGGCAAATCAAAATTGATCACGCACGGCAGCTCGGCGATATCCAGGCCGCGCGCGGCGACGTCAGTCGCCACCAGCACTTCGATTTCGCCGCGCTTGAATGCTTCCAGCGCCGCCATGCGTTCATTCTGCGTCTTGTCGCCATGGATCGCCGAGGCATTGACGCCTTCGTTTTCCAGGTGACGGGCCAGTTTCGATGCGCCGATCTTGGTATTGGAGAAAACGATGACCTGCTTCAGGTTGCGTTCGCGGATGATGTACGACACCGCCTCAGCCTTGGTTTGTTCGTTGACGTGATACATGGTCTGCGTCACGTTGTCGGCGGTGGCGTTGCTGCGCGCCACTTCGATGGTCACCGGGTTCTTGAGGAAAGTCGCCGCTAGCTTCTTGATCTCGCCCGAGAACGTGGCGGAGAACATCAGGTTCTGCCGCTCTTTCGGCAGCAGGTTGATGATGCGCTGCAGGTCTGGCAGGAAACCCATGTCCAGCATGCGGTCGGCTTCGTCCATCACCAGGATCTGGGTCTGCGACAGGTTCAGGGTCTTTTGCTGCACGTGGTCCAGCAGGCGGCCCGGCGTCGCAATCACGATCTCGATGCCGGAACGCAAGGCTGCGGTTTGCGGCGCGATATCGACGCCGCCGAACACCACGGTCGAACGCAGGGGAGTATGGCGGCAATAGGCTTTGACGTTTTCCGCGACCTGGTCGGCCAGCTCACGCGTCGGCGTCAGGATCAGGGCGCGCACCGGGTGCCGCGCCGGCGAGGCGCTGGTATTGGCATGCGCCAGCAGCAGCTGGATGATAGGCAAGGAAAAACCGGCAGTCTTGCCGGTTCCCGTTTGCGCCGCGCCCATCACGTCGCGTCCCTGCAGCACCACCGGGATCGCTTCCGCCTGGATCGGTGTGGGATGGACATAACCCTGGTCGCTCAATGCGCGCAGGATATCCGGGGACAGCCCGAAATCTGCGAAACGGACGGTGGGTGTGGTTGGCACTGCTGGATCAGCTTGCATCTCAGACTGTATCTCGGACTGTATCTCGGACATGGTAGTTGGCGGCCTCTGGTGCAGGATGCACTCAAACAAAGGCACTATTTGCTCTCAATTGAATCGTGAATTTCGTGTCGGCCCATTGCTGACGACCAGTGCTTGCCAAGGCAAGCCACAGCGCCACCATGCGAACCAAATGATTGTGGAAGTGCCATAACAGGCACCGCAAGCCGGGTTACCACTTTGACATCATTGCCGACATGTTTTGTACCACAGTCGCGCATTATACGCCTAGCCGGGAATTTGCTCAGATACCTAATTCATTCAGCGGCCAGCGCGGCCGTACATTGAACGCATAGCTACGCTGCGCCGCCTGCGGATTGATTTGCAGACGCATCGCGCCGGCAAAGGCAATCATCGCGCCATTATCCGTGCAAAACTCCAGTTCCGGGTAATACACCCGGAAGCGCCGCTTCTCCGCCGCCGCATTGAGGGCGCTGCGCAACTGCTGGTTGGCGCCTACTCCGCCTGCGATCACCAGGCGCTTGAGGCCGGTCTGTTTCAGCGCGGCCAGGCATTTTGCCAGCAGCACCTCAACCAGCGCATCGACGAAGGCGCGGGCGATATTGGCCTTGTCCTGTTCACAGATATTGGTCGTATGCTTTTTGACAAGGGTCAACACCGCCGTTTTCAGGCCGGAGAAGCTGAAATCCAGGTTTTTCGAATGCAGCATGGGCCGCGGCAACTGGTACACCGAGGGGTCGCCGAATTCGGCCAGGCGCGAAATCGCCGGCCCGCCGGGATAACCTAGTCCAAGCAGCTTGGCCGATTTGTCGAATGCTTCGCCGGCGGCGTCGTCCAGTGTTTCACCCAGCAAACTGTATTGCCCGACGCCATCGACCCGCATCAGCTGGGTATGGCCGCCGGACACCAGCAAGGCGACAAACGGAAAGCTGGGGGGATCGCTGGCCAGCAGCGGCGACAACAAATGCCCTTCCAGGTGATGTACACCCAGCATCGGCTTATCCAGCGCCAGGCCGAGACCGCAGGCAACCGATGCGCCTACCAGCAGCGCTCCCGCCAGTCCCGGTCCCTGGGTATAGGCGATGGCATCGATATCGTGCCGCGCGATGCCGCTTTCAGCCAATACCTGTTGCAATAAAGGAATGGCGCGCCGGATATGGTCGCGCGAAGCCAGCTCCGGCACCACGCCGCCGTATTGTTCATGCATCGCCACTTGCGAATAGAGGGCGTGCGCCAGCAAGCCGCGCTCGGTATCGTAGAGCGCGAGGCCGGTTTCGTCACAGGAAGATTCAACGCCGAGAACAATCATGGGTAGGGCAATAGATAAGGAATGGCGCATTGTAAAGGAAAGCGCGGCCGGCTCCTTTGCAGCCAGCGATTAATCCTTGCCCAGCTGCTGCATCGCCTGCCGCATGAAAGCCAGCTGCTGCGAAAACCTGGTGCAAGCCGTGCAGGTCCACAGGTGCACGCGCACCCGCGCCCGGGTCAGCGGCGACAGATTGCTGTCCTGCGCCTGGGACAGGAGCTGCTGGGTATCGCGACAATGTGGGATCAGGCGTTTATATGACATAAAATAAAGTAACTGGCTGGGCGGATATTTCGGTATTCATGGTTAGTCGCACCGTGGATGCAATACTTACAATAAAACTGGAATTATCTTACATTGTGCATGAAGGCCGCGAATTCAAGTCGCTAATTCAAGCTTGGGTGCCGAACCAGTTTAGCTGCAAACATTCGCGCAACCGGGCGCGCGCCCGGTACAGCAGCACCCAGGCATTGGCGGCGGTAATTTCCAGTTCCTTGCAAATTGCATCCGTATCCAGCTCCAGCCATTCCCGCATCATGAAAATGCGCCCGGTTTTGGCGGGCAGCTTGTCGATGCATAATTGCAGGATATCGAAAAACTCCTTGCGCTCCAGCGCCTGGTCCGGATTGCCCCAGCTGGGCGCGGCCTCCACCGCATGTCCTGACGATGTGAACAAGGCGTCGATCATGTCGGCGTCGCTGCGGTCTGCGTCTTCGTCGATATTCAGCTGCACTTCGCGTTTGCCGCGCCGCAGCTGGTCCAGCAATTTGTGCTTGAGGATACCGATGACATAGGTCTTGAACGAAGACTGTTCCTGGAAACGGTCGGGATGCTCAAGCACCGCAAGGATGGTTTCCGAGACAGCATCTTCGGCCAGGGCGTCATTGCGCAACTGCAGCGCAGCGAACCGTATCAGCTGCGGCCGTAGCGTTTCAAGCTGGCCAGGATCAAATGCCATATAAACCCAGATAAGGAAAAACAAGGACAGGCGCCAGCCTATCCGGTGGACAAGCTGGCCGATTGGCGACGATTTTACCTGATGGCCATGGACTAAGGCTGGTAAAGTAAAATCGCTGCGGATATGCCCGCTCCATTCCTTGCTTGCAAACTCAGATCGATAGCTACACATGAATAATCTTCCGCCGCCCGAACCATTCCCAGCTGCCCGCTTCATCAAGGAGATCGGACGCGGGAAGGACGGCGCGCGCAGCCTGTCACGCAACGATGCCCATGATTTATATGCCGCCATGCTGGACGGCCGCGTTTCTGACCTGGAAATGGGAGGAATCCTGCTGGCGATGCGTATCAAAGGGGAATCGGTGGAAGAAATCGACGGTTTCCTGCAGGCGGCGGAAGCGTCCTTTACGCAAATACCGCTGCCCGACAACGCCGGCAGCAGTGCCTGGGCATACGCCCCGGTTGTCATCCCCAGCTATAACGGTGCGCGCCACATGGCCAACCTGACGCCGTTGCTGGCCATGCTGCTGGCGCGCGAGGGCGTGCCGGTATTGCTGCACGGGGTGTCGACCGACCCGGGCCGCGTCACCAGCGCCGAAATTTTCCAGGCGCTGGGCCAGCCGGCCTGCGGCAGCATCGAACAGGCGCAGCAATGTTTCACGCAGCGCTTGCCGGCCTTCATGCCGATCAATGCCCTTGCCCCGAAAATGGCGAGGCTGCTCGCCATGCGGCGGATTCTCGGGGTACGCAACTCCACCCACACCCTGGTCAAGATCATGCAGCCGTTTGTGACGCCGGCCTTGCGCCTGAGCTCATACACGCATCCCGAGTACCTGACCATGCTGACGGCCTATTTCACGACTACCGCTGCGGCTGAACGCGGCGACGTGTTTTTGATGCGCGGCACGGAAGGCGAAACGGTGGCCAACGCCAGGAAAGCGCAAAAAATCGACTGGCTGCATGGCGGCAGGCAAACCACGCTGGTGGAGAAACAAAGCATCGCTGACGACATACCCGCCTTGCCCGAGCAACGCGACGCCGCCACCACCGCCAGCTGGATACGGCAGGCGCTGGCGCAAAAGGAGCTGGTTCCGAAGCCGATTGCCGAACAAGTCGAACAATGCCTGACGGTTTGCCGCGCCCTGCGTCTGCAATACAATTCTGCCTCTGTCGATAAGCAACAGTAATTTCCTAATGGAACTAATTTTTGCGGCAGTGAACAAACCAGACTGATTCAGGATAAAAGCCGGATGCATGTACTATGTGGCAGTCGCCAAAACATTGCCATAGAGAATTTCAGCCTATCCTTAGGCAAGACCTTAAGCAGATCCGATAGCGCAACACAAATATAATCAAGGAGAGTGCGCAGCAAGTCACGTATTTCAGCATTACCCATTCATCTGCCTGTACGGCATCTTGTCCAGCTTGTTTTTTGCTGCAAGACTAACTTTCTGGAGGATCCATGGATTGGACTCTTCCGCCCTTTGCGCTAGCACAGCCCATCCAATGGAATGCGCTGTTACTGTTCGGCAGCTTGCTGCTGTTCGGGCTAGTGGGCGGCCATATAGTAACGAAAAACCCCTGGTTTCCACGCATCACCGGTTATCTGATAGTCGGTTTCCTGCTTGGCGTGGGCGGACTCGACCTGTTGTCAGGCGACGTGCTCAAGCTGGCGAATATCTTTGCCGACATGGCGATGGCGCTGGTGGTATATCAGCTGGGCCGCTACGTCGACATTGGCTGGCTGCGCCGCGAAAAATGGCTGCTGGCGACGGTTGTCCTCAGCGCCGTATTGTGTTTCACCTTCGTCAGCGGCGCCTTGATCTGTTTTGGCACTGCGCGCGTGCCGGCGTTGCTGGGCGGCGTGCTGGCCATCGCCACTGCGCCGGCGGTGGTCATGGTGGTGGTGCGCGAACTGCAGGCGGAAGGCCAGGTGACGCGCCGCCTGGCTGCCATGACGGCGCTGAACAATTTTGTCGCCCTGCTGGCGGCGTATGCTCTGCTGCCCGTGGTCGCCCATGAAAGCGCCACGCCTTTCAGCACGCTGGTGGCGCATACCCTGTATTCGCTGTGCGGTTCGCTGGTGCTGGCGTATCTCACCTATCGCCTGATGATCCCGCTGGCGCGACTGCTCGGCCGCCAGCCGAGCCGCCAGTTCGTGCTGGTGATCGCCGTCATCACCCTGGCGATCGGCGCAGCGCATGCGCTGCAGCTGCCGATACTGCTCACCATGCTGATCTTCGCCATCATGTCGAAGAATCTTGACCACCAGTATGATCTGATGGAACTGGAGTTCGGTGTCGCCAACGAGCTGTTCATCGTGATGCTGTTTGTCACGATTGGCGCTTCGATCCGCTTGTCCGACCTGTCGATGGTGGGCGCCTCGGTCGCAGTACTCATCGCGGCGCGCTTTCTGGCCATGGCCTGCGGCGTCTTTTCGTTTGCGCACTTTGCCAAGATGAAATGGAAACAGGCGGCGCTGATCACCCTGGGAACCTTGCCCATGACCGAGGCCGGACTGGGATTGATGCAAACCACCGCCTA
>NZ_JAQGLV010000009.1 GCF_028292705.1 Collimonas fungivorans
CGCCACAACCTGTTGCAGGAACTGCTGGCGGCGAAGGACGAGGCGGACCAGGCCAGCCAGGCCAAGAGCAGTTTCCTGGCCACCATGAGCCACGAAATCCGCACTCCGATGAACGCCATCATCGGCATGCTCGAACTGGCGCTGAAGTATGACGAGCAGGGCCGCTGGGAACGTGCGCCGATCGAGGTGGCCTACGGTTCGGCGCAGACCTTGCTGGGCCTGATCGGCGATATCCTGGATATCGCCAAGATAGAGTCGGGCAAGCTCGACCTGTTTCCGCAGCGCGCCAGCCTGCATGAACTGATCGAATCGGTGGTGCGCGTAGCGGACGGCCTGGCGCGGCAGAAAGGCTTGCAGCTGCGGCTGCAGATCGATTCGGAGCTGCGCCGCGATGTGCTGGTCGATCCGCAGCGTTTTACCCAGATCGCTTTCAACCTGGTCGGCAACGCCATCAAGTTTACCGACAAGGGCTCGGTCCAGGTGCGGCTGGAGGGCGCCATGGCAGGACAGGACCGGCTCCAGGTCCGGCTCAGCATCGAAGACAGCGGAATCGGCATCAGCGCCGCCGACCAGGAAAAACTGTTCGCACCGTTTGCACAGGTGGGGGCGGCGAAAAACCGCGCCGGTTCCGGCACCGGGCTGGGCCTGGCCATCAGCCGCAAGCTGGTTGAAATGATGGGCGGGAACCTGCAGCTTTCCAGCGAACCTGGCGTCGGCACCCTGGTCAGCGCCGCTTTCTCCGTGCTGGCGCTGGATGCGGTCGCCGCGCCTGTATTGCCGGCGGCCGCGGATCATGCCAAAAACTTCAAGCCCTTGCGTGTGCTGGTGGTCGATGATCACGCGCCCAACCGCATGGTGATCACCCAGCAGCTGGAATTCCTCGGCCACCGGACCGCCACCGCCGAAGATGGCGACGAGGCCTTGCAAGCGTGGGTGCCGGGTTTGTTCGACCTGATCATCACCGATTGCCAGATGCCGGTGATGGACGGCTACGCGCTGGCCCGGGCCATCCGCAAGATCGAAGAAACCCATCCGGCGGCGCGCAGGTCTGTGATCTTCGGGTTTACCGCCAACGCCCAGGCGGAAGAAATCACGCGCTGCCGCGAAGCCGGCATGGACGATTGCCTGTTCAAGCCGATCGGGCTGGAGATGTTGCGCGAGCGCCTGGCGCAGATAACAACCGGCGCCGGCGCCGGGCCGGGTGCGACGCCGCTGCCGCCGGCCGCGCACGAACAGGTATTCGACCGCGCGGCGCTGGACCAGCTGACCCAGGGCAATCCGGCCTTGACCGCGAAGCTGCTGCGGCAAATGGTGACGTCGAACCGGCAAGACCTGGAGCGCCTGAGCGCCAGCGCTGGCGACGGCCAATGGAGCGGCGTGACTGACATGGCGCACCGGATCAAGGGCGCGGCGCGGATCGCCGGCGCCGAGCGGCTGAACGCGGCTTGCCTGGCGCTGGAAGAGGCCTGCGAGGGGCCGCCGGATGTGGCGCAACTGCAGGCGCGGGTGGATGTGGTGGCGGCGGAAATCGGTGAGCTTGAAACCGCGCTGGACCTTGAGTTGCTGCGGCTGGCCTCGCTGTCGGACTAAGCAGTGCGAGCGGCTGGCAAACGGAAATCCGCCTGAGGGCGGATTTTTTTGTTTTTGTTCCCGGTTAACTGTCATTCAGTTAACGACAAACCGCCCGAAAGCTTGAATACTCGGTCCCTAAGTTGCTGTCTTCATGATCGATTCATGATCGTGCAAAAAAATCGGGCATCATGCATGACTCTCCAGGGCCGCAACGCATGCCACAAAAGTGGTATGGGGCTTACTAAACAGGGTAGAAGCACGCTATTATTGCTGCGCAGAAATTTGACGGGATGCCCTCGATGGTAATTTTTTGATAATATTTCGTGGGTATTTCCTGCTTTTTGGCCTGATTGCATTTCATCCCGTGTTTTAGTCGGTTGATCCCCACGATCCTGCAACTTGTCGCAATCGCATACCGGACGGCAATTTTCCTCTTTACAGTGTCGGCACACACTGTACATTGGAGAGTTGCAGCAAATGGCCAAAGACAGCGTTACACCCAGTAAAGCAGCATAAAAGCAGCATAAAACAATTAAAAATCCCGCATTTGGGAGCCCCTCAAAAAATCATGTAAGGGAAAAGGATGCGTTTATTCAAGATGCTCGGCAGCGTACCCCTGCTGTCCGTGATCGCCGGTTGCGTTGTCGGGCCTACCTACCAGGAACCCTCGCCAGCTACATCGTCACAAGCCGTGCTGCCGCAATTCCAGGCCAGCCTCCCGCAAACCGCCGCCAACGGTAATGGTACTGGCGCGGCCGACCTGACGGGCTGGTGGTCGCAGTTCGACGACCCGCTGGTGAGCGAGCTGGTGGCTGCGGCCCAGGCCAGCAACCCGAGCCTGGCGCAGGCCCTGGCGCGTATCGCGCAGGCGCGCGCCGCGGCGGGTTCCGCCGGCAGCGCGCTCTTTCCGTCGCTGGCCGCCGACGCCAGCAGCACACGCAGCAAATCTCTCTCCGGCACCACCGGCCTGGGCAGCGCCAGCATCATCACCACCAACAGCACGGCCGCCTTCGACGCCAGTTGGGAACTTGACCTGTTTGGCGGCAAGCGCAAGACGGCCGAAGCCGCCAACGCGCGCGTGTTCGCCCGCAACGCCGACTGGTACGGCGCCAAAGTGTCGCTGGCGGCGGAAGTCGGCAGCACCCTGGTGAACTACCGTGCCTGCGTGGCCATTGCGGCGATGCTGGCGCAGGACCTGAAGTCGCGCGAACAGACTGCCCAGCTGACGGCGCTGAAAGTCAAGGCTGGATTTACGGCGCCGGCAGACGGAGCCCTGATCAACGGCTCTACTGCGGATGCACGGCAAAAACTGGTGGTGCAGCGTACCGAGTGCGATCTTGACGTCAAGGCCCTGGTGGCGCTGACCGACATTCCCGAACCGGCCTTGCGCACCAAGCTTGCGGTCAACGAGCGGCTGCCGACACCGCGCGGCTTCGTGGTCGAGAGCGTGCCGGCGCAGGCTTTGTCGCAGCGGCCTGACATCGCTGTCGCCGAGCGCGAACTGGCGGCCGCCAGCGCCGAGATCAATGTCGCGCAGGCCAACCGCTATCCTAGCCTTTCGCTGCTGGGCAGCATCGGCATCGGCGGTTTCCGCTTCGACGGCAGCAGCTCCCGTTCCGACACCTGGTCGTTCGGCCCGTCGCTCAAGCTGCCGCTGTTCGATGCCGGACTGCGCAGGGCGCAAGTCGACCTGGCGCGTGGCCGTTACGACGAAGCCTATGCCGGCTACCAGCTGCAGGTGCGCAGTGCGGCGCGTGAAATCGAAGAAGCGCTGGTGCGGCTGGATGCAGCTGCGCGGCGCGAAGACGATGCGGCGCTGGCGGCGAAGGAATACGAGAGCTACTTCCGCGCCAACGACGACAAATTCAAGGCCGGCAGCGGCAGCCTGTTTGAACTGGAAGATGCGCGCCGCACTTTCCTGTCGGCGCAGCAGACTCAAATCAGCGTACAACGCGAACATGTGACCGCCTGGATTGCACTCTACAAGGCCCTGGGCGGCGGCTGGCGCAATGACAAGCAGCAGGCGGAAACTACCCCTGCGCGCGCGCCAGACACCGATCGTTCTTAATACTATCCGTAAAGAATCCTGTCATGAAAAAGCCATCTTTCAAGCAAGCAGCAATCGTCGCCGCCGTGGTCGTGATCGCCAGCGGTGCATTCTGGGCCACTACCAGCAACCACGCCAAATCCGGCGACAAGGCGGACAACAAGGAAGCGGCCAAGCCGAAGGCCTCGCTCACCGTCACCACCACCAAGGCGCAAACCGTCGACTGGCCGTTGTCCCTGACCGCCAACGGCAGCATCGCGGCTTGGCAGGAAGCCGTGGTCGGCAGCGAGCTGGGCGGTTTGCTGCTGTCGGAAGTGCGGGTCAATGTCGGCGATGTGGTCAAGCGCGGCCAGGTGCTGGCGCGCTTCACCAATGAAAGCGTGGCGGCCCAGGTGGCCCAGCAAAAAGCCGCGGTGGAAGAAGCGCGGGCGGCCATGTCGGAAGCCGACGCCAATGCCGAGCGGGCGCGCACCCTGGTCAACAGCGGCGCCTTGAGCGGCCAGCAGACCACGCAATACGAAGTGGCTGAACGCAGCGCCAAGGCGCGTTTGCTGTCGGCCCAGGCCAGCCTGGAAATGCAGCAGATCCGGCTGCGCCAGACCGAGGTGATCGCGCCTGACGACGGCGTCATTTCTTCGCGCAGCGCAACCGTCGGCGCGGTGGCGTCGCAGGGCCAGGAACTGTTCAAGCTGATCCGCCAGAGCCGCCTCGAATGGCGCGCCGAAGTCAACGCTACCGACCTGCTGCAGATCAAGGTCGGGCAGGCGGTGAAACTGCGTGTCACCAACGGCGTGCTGGTCGACGGCAAGGTGCGCATGATTGCGCCGACGGTGGATCCGGCTACCCGCAACGCGCTGGTGTATGTCGATCTGCCGGTGCCTGGCAGCGCGCATGCCGGCATGTTCGGCACCGGCCAGTTCCTGCTCGGCCGCGCCGAGGCGCTGACCTTGCCGCAAAGCGCGGTGGTGATGCGCGACGGCTTCAGTTATGTCTACCAGCTGGGCAAGGACGATAAAGTGATACAGACCAAGATCAACCTGGGACGGCGCGTCGGCGAACGGATTGAAGTGGTCGACGGCGCCGGCAGCATCACGCCGGCGATGGTGCTGATCGAAAAGGGCGCGGGCTTCCTGGCCGACGGCGACACCGTGCGGGTGGCGAATCCGGTGGCGAATTCGGCCGATAGTAAACCGGTCGCTGCCAACGCCGCGCCGCTGGCATTGAAGTAAACGGGGACCCGCCATGAATTTTTCCGCTCTTTCGATCAAGCACCCGGTTCCCGCCATCCTGCTGTTCATCATGCTCACCGTCATGGGCCTGATGAGTTTCAAAAGCATGCTGATCCAGGATTCGCCCGATATCGATTTTCCGTTCATTTCGGTTTCCACCGCCTTGCCGGGCGCTTCGCCTTCGCAGCTGGAAACCGAAGTGGCGCGCAAGATTGAAAACTCGGTCGCTACCGTTACCGACATCCGCCATATCTACACCACCATCAACGATGGCGTGGTCAACATCACTATCGAATTCCGCCTGGAAAAAGATATCCAGGAAGCGATGGATGATGTGCACGACGCCGTCAACCGCGTGCGCAGCGATTTGCCGATCGACGTCCGCGATCCGGTCTACGGCAAGGCGAGCACCTCGGGCCAGCCGATCATCACCTACACCGTCAAGTCCGAACAGCTGGATGAAGAAGCCTTGTCCTGGTTTGTCGACAACGAGGTGTCCAAGGCCTTGCTGTCGGTGCCTGGCGTCGGCAAGATCGCCCGCGTCGGCGGCGTCAACCGCGAAGTGCTGGTGGAACTCGATCCGGAACGGATGGCGGCCCTGAACGTGTCGGCGGCGCAGATTTCGCGCCAGCTGCAGCGCGTGCAGCAGGAAGCGCCGGGCGGCAAGGCCGATATCAGCGGCGCCCGGCAATCGGTGCGCACCATCGGCACGGTCGGCAATGTGGCGGAAATCGCTGCCTTGCAGATGGCTTTGCCGGACGGCCATGTGATCCGGCTGGACCAGGTCGCCAAGGTGACCGACGGCGTCGGCGAACGCACTGCCATCACGCTGCTGGACGGCAAGCCGGTGGTCGGTTTTGAAATCACGCGCAGCAAAGGCTCCAGCGAAATCACGGTATCCAAGGCGGTGAAGAAAGCGGTCGCGACGCTGGGCGAGAAAGCTTCCCATGTGAAGATCGAGGAAGCCTTCAACAACGTCGACGCGGTCCAGGAAAACTATGACGGCTCGATGTCGCTGCTGTATGAAGGCGCGCTGCTGGCGGTGCTGGTGGTCTGGTTCTTCCTGCGCGACTGGCGCGCGACGCTGGTGGCCGCGGCGGCGTTGCCGCTGTCGATCATCCCGACCTTCATGGTGATGAACTACCTCGGCTTCACCCTCAACGGCGTGACCTTGCTGTCGCTGGCCCTGGTGATCGGTATCTTGGTCGACGATGCGATCGTTGAAATCGAAAACATCGTGCGTCACCTGCGCATGGGCAAGACGCCATACCAGGCAGCGATGGAAGCTGCCGATGAAATCGGCCTGGCGGTGGTGGCAACTACCTTTACGCTGGTGGCGGTGTTCCTGCCGACGGCCTTCATGAGCGGCATCGTCGGCAAGTACTTCAAGCAGTTCGGCTGGACCGCGGCGATTGCGGTGACCACCTCGCTGGTGGTGGCGCGGCTGCTGACGCCGATGATGGCGGCGTACCTGCTGAAGCCTATCCTGCATGAAAAGAAGGAAAGCCGCCTGATGGCGAAATACCTGGTGATCGCGTCCTGGTGCATGCGGCACCGGGTCAAGACCATGGGCATGGCGGCGCTGTTTTTTATCGCATCGCTGGCGATGATCCCGTTCCTGCCGACCGGTTTCATCCCGGCCAGCGACCGCGGCCAGACGCAGGTGACCCTGGAACTGCCGCCTGGCAGCATCCTGGAGAACACCCGCGCCAGCGCCGAGTATGCGCGCAGCCTGCTGCTGACTAACAAGGACGTGTCGCAGGTATACAGCGCGATCGGCGGCGACGATGCGCGCCGCGCCACGCTGACCGTGCTGCTCAAGGATCCGCCGGAGCGCAAGAAGAAACAGAGCGAAGTCGATATCGAGCTGCGCAAGTTGCTGACCAAGTTGCCTGGCTTGCGGTATACCGTCGGCGCCGGCGGCAACGGCGAGGAATTGCAGCTGTTGCTGTCGGGCGACGATCCGCAGGCGCTGAGCGCGGTGACGCAGGCGGTGGAGCGCGAGATCCGCACCATTCCCGATCTCGGCAACGTGACGTCCAGCATCAGCCTGGTGCGTCCGGAAATCATCGTCACGCCTAACTTCGCGAAAGCGGCCGACCTCGGCGTCACCGCTTCCGCCATCGGCGAAACCTTGCGCATAGCGACCTCGGGCGACTACGACCAATCGGTCGCCAAGCTGAACCTGCCGGAACGCCAGGTGCCGATCCGGGTGCGCCTGCCGGAAGACGCGCGGCACGACATGAGTGTGCTGGAGCGTTTATCGGTGCAGGGGAAAAGCGGCAATGTGCCGCTCAGCTCGGTGGCCGATATCCGTTTCGACAGCGGACCGGCGCGCATCGACCGCATCGACCGCAACCGCCGCGTGATCATCCACGTCGAACTGAACGGCCATGAGCTGGGCGAAGTGATGGACAAGGTCAATGTCTTGCCGAGCCTGAACAACCTGCCGCCTAACGTCAAGCGCGGCGCGCTGGGCGATGCTGAAGTCATGAAGGAACTGTTCTCCGGTTTCGCCCTGGCGATGCTGACCGGCGTGCTGTGCGTCTACATGGTGCTGGTGCTGCTGTTCAAGGGTTTCCTGCAGCCGGTGACGATCCTGGCGGCATTGCCTTTGTCGATCGGCGGCGCGTTCGCGGCTTTGCTGATTACGCACAACTCGTTCTCCATGCCGTCGCTGATCGGCCTGCTGATGCTGATGGGGATTGCGGTCAAGAATTCGATCCTGCTGGTCGAGTATGCCATCGTGGCCCGCCGCGATCATGGACTGAACCGCTTCGACGCCTTGATGGACGCCTGCCACAAGCGGGCCCAGCCGATCGTCATGACGACTATCGCGATGGGCGCCGGCATGCTGCCTATCGCGCTGGGACTGGGCGCCGATTCCAGCTTCCGCGGCCCGATGGCGATTGCCGTGATCGGCGGCCTGGTGACCTCGACCTTCCTCAGCCTGCTGGTCAT
>NZ_JAQGLV010000042.1 GCF_028292705.1 Collimonas fungivorans
AAGACGCTCACGCAGCTGCAGCGCGGCGCCACGATCGCGATTCCGGCCGATGCGGCCGGCACGGCAAGGGCGCTGGTGTTGCTGCAGAATTTCACGCTGCTGACATTTTCCGATCGCGCCGGCCTGCATGCAACGCTGGCCGATATCACCGGCAACCGCCTGCATCTGAAAATCCGGCAGGTGCCGCGCTCGCAGCTGTTTGCCGCATTGGACCAGGTGGCGTTCGCGGTGATCGACAGCGCCGACGCCGCCAAGGCCGGCCTGTATCCGGCGCGCGACAGCATCGGTATCGAGGATGCCCGCTCGCCCTGGCAGAACGTGCTGGCGGTGCGCGCCGGCGACCGCGGCGAACCCTGGGTGACGCAGCTGCTTGCCGCCTACCATTCCGGACCGGTGGCGAAATTCATCCTGGAACGTTACCAGGACTCGGTGCGCAGGCCGTGGTGAAGCGCCGCGCGTGATTCAGGCCTGGGGACCGGTCTTGCTTTCAGCCGGCAAGGCCGCAGCCATCAGCACCGCATCGCGCTTGTCCAGCAAGTGCTGGCGCAATATCGCCGCCAGCCGTTTGCCGTCGCGCGCTTCCAGCGCTTTCACCATCTCGTCGTGGTCGTGGGCGGCGCTATCCCATTTGGTCGGCTGGAAATTCGATTTGAAGCGCAGCGCCTTCAAGCGCCGGTTCAGGCCGAGGTAAGTCTGGCGCAGGACCGAATTGCGGGCAGCGTCGTTGATCTTGTCGTGTATCGCCTGGTTGCGGCTGTAATAACCCGGCAGATCGTTCTGCGCCTTGCAAGCCAGCATCGCATAGTGCAAGGCCTTGATCTCGGCCAGTTCGACCGGCGTGATGCGGTCGCAGGCCAGCTCGCCCGACATCGCTTCCAGGCCGCTCATCAGTTCGAAGGTTTCCCAGATTTCGGTTTCCGACATCTTGGAGACCGACGCCCCCCGGTTCGGCGATATCTCTATCAAGCCTTCGGCCGCCAGCACCTTCAGCGCTTCGCGCAACGGCGTGCGCGAAATCCCCAGCGTTTCGCATAACTCCCGCTCATTGAGCTTGGTGCCCGGCGTCAGCACCGCTTCGACGATCAGGTTGCGCAAATGGTCAACCACCGTGTCATGCAGGCGCTGGCGCTCCAGTTTGGGCACCAGGGGAGCAGGTTTTTCTTCTTGCCCGGTTATCGCATTTTGCATTCAAAATCCTTTTTTACGCGTTTGATCGTATTTTAACATCAAATACAGGGCGTAAGAATTGTTGTCTGGCGCCATTCCAGATGAATGTCAAAAAGAATAAAACGGCTATAAATCATCATATTTCATTGATTATTAAGGATTTATGCTTCTTTTAAGCAGATGTCGTTACTCAGGCCTTGTGAAAAATCTCTTTACGGCTGGAATTTGGACTGCTAAAGTATTTTGAATGCAAAATACAATTTGTTCAAAGGAGGCATACATGTTGACACTAGATTTCCATCCGGCCGGCCGTCATTTCCTGCAGATCCCGGGCCCTAGCCCGGTGCCTGACCGGATTTTGCGCGCCATGAGTTATCCGACCATCGACCATCGCGGCCCGGAATTCGGCGCGCTCGGTTTGCAGGTGCTGGCAGGCATCAAGAAAATTTTCAAGACCGTACAGCCAGTGGTGATCTATCCGGCTTCCGGCACCGGCGCTTGGGAAGCTGCGCTGACCAACACCCTGAGCGCCGGCGATACGGTGCTGATGTATGAGACCGGGCATTTCGCCACGCTCTGGAAGAAAATGGCCGAAGCGCTGGGTTTGAAGCCGGAGTTCCTCGGCCTGCCAGGCATCGAAGGCTGGCGCCACGGCGTACAGGCCGACCGCATCGAACAGCGCCTGCGCCAGGACAGCGAGCACCAGATCAAGGCAGTGTGCGTGGTCCACAATGAAACCTCGACCGGCGTCACTTCCGACATCGCCGCCGTGCGCAGGGCGATCGACGCCGCCGGCCACCCGGCCCTGCTGATCGTCGATACGATTTCCGGCCTGGCCTCGGCGGATTACCGCCATGACGAATGGGGCGTCGACGTCACCGTGTCGGGATCGCAAAAAGGGTTGATGCTGCCGCCGGGCATCAGCTTCAACGCGGTATCGCAGAAAGCCATCGCAGCCAGCAAGAACGCCAAGTTGCCGAAAGCATTCTGGGACTGGACCGACATCATCGAGATGAACCAGACCGGCTATTGGCCCTACACGCCCAACACCAATTTGTTGTACGGATTGTCGGAAGCGCTCGACATGATCCTCGGCGAAGGCCTGGACCGGGTGTTCGTGCGCCACCAGCGGTTGGCCAGCGCCTGCCGCGATGCGGTGCGCGCCTGGGGCCTGGAGGTCCAGTGCGCCGATCCTGCGCTGTACTCGCCGGTGCTGACCGGCGTGATGACGCCGCCCGGCTTCGACGCCGATGCGATCCGCAAGACCATCTATGAAAACTTCAACATGTCGCTCGGCACCGGCCTCGGAAAAATGAAGGGCGGCATGTTCCGTATCGGCCACCTGGGCGAAGCCAACGACCTGACCCTGATGGCGACCCTGGCCGGCTGCGAAATGGGACTGAAGCTGGCCGGCGTGCCGCTGGCCGGCAGCGGCGTGGTGGCGGCGATGGATAACCTGGCTGCGCAAAAGAGCAAACCGGTATTGAAGGCCGCATAAGTTGGAACCGCTCCGGCACCGTCCCGCAGAGGACGGGCGGAGCAAGGATAAAGATGTCCTGCGGCGCTTGCCGACCACCATAATATTGGAGACAACAATGAAACACCTGCGTTTGCGCGCGACCACGGTCGTGCTGATCATGTTATGCCTGATGTATTTCATTACCTACCTGGATCGCGTCAACGTCAGCACCGCCGCGGCCGGTTTTGCCAAAGAATTCGATCTTTCAAAAACCCAGATCGGCCTGGTGTTTTCTGCATTCGCCTATCCCTACCTGGTATTCCAGATCATCGGCGGCTGGGTCAGCGACAAGTTCGGCGCCAAACGCACCCTGATCTATTGCGGCATATTGTGGGGTATCGCCACCATCCTGACCGGCTTTGCCGGCGGCTTGTTTTCGCTGCTGATGGCGCGGCTGCTGCTGGGCCTGGGCGAAGGCGCCACTTTCCCCGCCGCCACCAGCGCCATGTCGCGCTGGGTCGCCAAGGAAAACCGCGGTTTCGCGCAGGGCATCACGCATGCGTTCGCCCGCATCGGCAATGCGGTCGCGCCCACGCTGGTGGTGTTCATCATGGCCACCCACGGCTGGCGTGAATCCTTCTATATCTGCGGGGTGATCAGCCTGGTCTGGGTATTGGTGTGGGCATTTGTGTTTACCGAACATCCGGAGAAACATCCGCGCATCACCAAGGAAGAACTGGCGATACTGCCGGCGGTGAAGAAAAACACGTCGAAGATTCCATGGGGGCCGCTGTTCAAACGCATGTTGCCGGTGACCATCGTGTATTTCTGCTACGGCTGGACCTTGTGGCTGTTCCTGAGCTGGATTCCGCAATATTTCCTGCACAGCTACGACCTCGACATCAAGAAATCGGCGCTGTTCGCTTCCAGCGTGTTCTTCGCCGGCGTGCTCGGCGATACGCTGGGCGGTATCGTCAGCGACAGGATCCTGAAGCGCACCGGCAACCTGAAGCGGGCGCGCAGCCAGATGGTGTCGGTGTGCATGCTGCTGACGCTGTTGTCGCTGCTGCCATTGCTCGTCACCCACAATGTTTACGTCTCGATACTTTGCCTGAGCGCCGGTTTCTTTTTTGCCGAAATGACGATAGGCCCGATGTGGGCAATCCCGATGGATATCGCTCCGCAGTACTCGGGCACCGCCAGCGGCATGATGAATACCGGCTCGGCGCTGGCGGCGATCATCTCGCCGGTGCTGTCCGGCTACCTGATCGACCGCTTCGGCAGCTGGGAACTGCCGTTCGTCGGCAGCATGATCCTGATGGGATTCGGCGTGCTGCTGGCATTCCGCATGCAGCCCGACAGCAAGTTCGAGCACAGCGTGGCGGATGGCGCGG
>NZ_JAQGLV010000105.1 GCF_028292705.1 Collimonas fungivorans
GACGCCGGTCGGGCAATCGCGCTTGCAGCCTTTGCACGATACGCACAGGTCAAGCACTTCCTTGACCTCGGCGCTGGCCAGGCCCTCGCTGCCGAGTTGGCCCGAAAGCGCCAGGCGCAGGGTATTGGCGCGGCCGCGCGTGACGTGTTTTTCATCTTTGGTGATGCGATAGCTGGGGCACATGGTGCCGGCGTCGAATTTGCGGCAATGGCCGTTGTTGTTGCACATTTCAACCAGCTTGGCCAGGCCGCCGGTTTTGTCGCCGCCGCTGCCCGCCGCGGTTTCTGCGCCGGTCAGGGGATTGCGCTTGACGTTCCAGGACGACCAGTCCAGCAAAGGACGATGCGGCAATTCGCTGTAACCCGGCGCAAAGCGGAAATTGCTGGCATCGTCCATTTTCGGCGGACGCACGATCTTGTCCGGGTTGAAACGGTTCTCCGGATCGAAAAGCTCCTTGATTTCGGTGAAAGCAGCATTGATTTTCGGGCCGTATTGCCAGGCCACCCATTCGCCGCGGCACAGGCCGTCGCCGTGTTCGCCCGAATATGCGCCTTTGTATTTGCGCACCAGCACCGAGG
Organism: Collimonas fungivorans; assembly: GCF_028292705.1. Taxonomy (GTDB): domain Bacteria; phylum Pseudomonadota; class Gammaproteobacteria; order Burkholderiales; family Burkholderiaceae_D; genus Collimonas; species Collimonas fungivorans_B. Next base: position 579 of record NZ_JAQGLV010000105.1, read on the forward strand.
CTGCTTCGGCAATCTCGCGCATGTCCTTGGCGCCGCCGCGGCGCATGTCAAGTATCGGCCTGACATGCAGGGTGCCGACGCTGGCGTGTGCGTACCAGGTGCCTTCGGTGCCGTATTTATGGAACACTTCCGTCAGCTGGTTGGTGTATTCGGCCAGGTGCTCCAGCGGCACGGCGCAATCTTCGATGAAGGACACCGGCTTGCCGTCGCCCTTCATGCTCATCATGATGTTCAGGCCGGCCTTGCGCACGTCCCACAATGCTTTCTGGTCGGCCGCGCCGCTCATTTGCACTACCGAGCCGGGCAAGCCCAGGTCGGCCATCAATTGATCCAGGCTGGCCAGTTTGTTGAGTAACGCAGCGTGGTCGTCTCCGGCGAACTCCACCAGCAAGATGGCTTGCGGCTGGCCTGCCAGGGCTTGTTCAATCACCGGCTTGAATGCCGGATTGCTCATGGAGAGGTCGATCATGGTGCGGTCGACCAGTTCGACCGCGGTCGGGCCGAGCTTGACGATATGCTGCGTCATGTCCATGGCCTGGTAGAAGGTCGGGAAATTCACCACGCCCAGCACCTTGTGCGCCGGCAGCGGCGCCAGCGACAGGGTGAGCTGGCGGCTGTAGGCCAGCGTTCCTTCGGATCCGACCAGGATATGCGCCAGGTTGGCGATGCCGTCGTCGGTGTAGGCGCGCGGGTTCTGGCAATCGAAGATATCGATGTTGTAGCCGCCGACTCGCCGCAGCACCTTGGGCACACGTTCCGCGATCTCGGCCCGTTCGCGCTGGGCGATGTGCCGCAACCCTGCGACAATGGCGCCGATCCGTCCGTTCTGCTCCATCCGGTCCAGACGTTCAAAGCGCCCTTGCGTGCCGTCCGCCAGGACGGCGTCGATGGCGGCCACGTTGTGCACCATGTTGCCGTATTCGATCGACCTGGAGCCGCAGGAATTGTTGCCTGCCATGCCGCCTATCGTGCACTGTGCCGCGGTCGAGACATCCACCGGGAACCATAGCCCGTGCGGCTTGAGCCAGGCGTTGAGATGGTCGAGGACCATGCCGGGTTCTACCGTCACGGTGCGCGCCGCAAGATCGAAATCGATGACCTGGTTCAGCCATTTGCTGTTGTCGAGCACCAGCGCCTCGCCCACGGTCTGGCCGCACTGGCTGGTGCCGGCGCCGCGCGCCAGCACCGGGATGTGATGGCTGCGGGCGATGTCCAGCGCCAGCAGCAGGTCGTCCTGGTCGCGCGGCACCACCACGCCGAGCGGCATGATCTGGTAGATGGAGGCATCGGTTGCGTAACGGCCGCGGTCGGCCCGGCCGAACAAGACTTCGCCCCTCAGTTCGCGCCGCAATTGCGCGGCCAGCGGCGTAGCGAGCGTCGGGCTGCGAGGAACCAGGTGGATGGGCTTGACCAGCATGATGGAGTCCTGTCAAAAACTTGAAAAATTGCCGATGCCCGGCTTAAGCCAGCTCGAAATGAATCGGCGGCAAACCCGCAATCTGGCCGATTACCAGACCCGGTTCATCCGGAAAGTGGATGCCGGTATAGGAGCCGGTGGTCACTATCGTACCCGCAGGCAGGGCTATGCCGTGCGTGTTGCAATGATTCACCAGCCAGCCCAGCAGGCGCCGCGGATCGCCGGCCGGATTGCTCGCACCGCCCTTGAATATGTCTTTGCCGTTCAAGGTCAGGTGCGCAGCCGGATGCAGGAACGGGAAAGCAGCGTCGTAAGCGACAAATTCGCCGCTGATCAGCGCGCCGTGGTTTTGCAGGTCCGCCAGCTGGCTCAGCTTGGGCACGTCCGGCCAGCCGGCGATGCGGCTGGAAACGATCTCTATCGACGCCGCCATCGTGCTTACATGGCGCATTACATCCTGCTCTGGAATCGGCGCCGTTCCTGGCTGGAAATCGATATCGAAACAAAACATGATTTCCAGCTCGATGCCAAGCACCGGGTAATCCGCGCGTTCGACTACCGAGGTAGCCGGATAAATACGCTCCACCGGCAAGGGAGCGCCCTGTATCGGTCCCTTGTCCGATTTTGCGCCTATCTTCCAGCCTCCGATCCGCGCCTGTTTTTGCCGCAGGAACGCCTGCTGCACCAGGTAAGCATCCTCGGCGCTGACCGGCTCCAGCTCCTGCGGGATGCATTCGGCTGGCGCATGTTTGCCATACGCCGCGCTCAGCAGATGCGCCAGCCGCTCTTGCGGAGATTGCGAAGAAATCATGAAAACCCTTATAGTAATTGTGACTGTATGACCAGATCGGGCAGCGCGTCTACGCGCCGGCTTTCACCGGATTAGCCGCACCATCCGCCACGCTGTGCTCGAACTTGCTGTCAGGCTGCATGCGGAACGCCAGCAGCACGCCGAATCCCATCAGGATCATGCTGCCGACGAACGGCAGTTCCCAGCTGCCGAAGCGGTCGATCAGGTAGCCGGACAGCACCGGCGAGATGATCGCCGCCAACGCCGAACCGGTATTCATCATGCCGCTGGCGGTGCCCGAGTACTGCGGAGCGATATCCATCGGGATTGCCCACATCGGGCCTATCGTCATTTCGGCAAAGAAGAAACCGGCGCTCAGGCAAAGTATCGAGACGTAAACATTGTGAGTGACAAGCAACGGCAGCAGCGACAACAGCGTCAGCAGCATGCAGACCGACACCATCTGGCTGCGTGCCCGCTTCAGGTTGCCGGTGCGCTTCAGGATCCTGTCGCTGACGATGCCGCCCAGCGTATCGCCGAGCACGCCGGCGAAGAAAACGCTGGAAGCGAACAGCGCCGATTTCTTGATGTCGAGGTCGTAGCTGTGCAGGAAATATTGCGGTATCCAGCTCAGGAACAGCCACAAAGTCCAGCCGTAGCAGAAATAGACGATCGTCACCGGCAGCATGCGCTTGAACAGCGGCCCCCATGGAATCTTCGGCGTGTTTTTCTTCACCGCCGGCAGTATCGCCAGCTCTTCCTTGGTGATGCGCGGATGTTTTTCCGGATGTTCGGTAAACACAAATGCCCACACCAATACCCAGACCAGGCTGATCACCCGCAGATATAGAAGGATTCACGCCAGCCGTGGGTGGCCATGATGAACACCACCAGCGTGGGCGCGACCGCATTGCCGATGCGGGCGAACGCATGCGTGAT
>NZ_JAQGLV010000168.1 GCF_028292705.1 Collimonas fungivorans
TCAATCTTTCGCCACAGCAACGACTGATGTCGCCGGCAATTTGACTGTAAACACACTGCCCTCGCCCGGCCGCGATTCAACCCCCAGGCTGCCGTGATGGCGCAGCAATACATGCTTGACGATCGCCAGGCCGAGGCCGGTGCCCTGGGTTTCCCGCGAGCGGCTTTTATCGACACGGTAAAAACGCTCGGTGAGCCGCGAAATATGCTCGGCACTGATGCCGATGCCGGAATCCTTGACCACCAGCTGCGGACCGGCCTTGGCGTTTTGCCACAGGATCTGGATTTTGCCGCCGGCCGGCGTATAACGCACCGCATTGGAAATCAGATTGCTGAAAGCGCTGCGCAGCTCGTCGTTGCTGCCGGTGATGTCGGGACCGTCGACCGCCAGCGAAAAACTGTGTTTGCCGGCCGACAGGACCTCGGCTTCCAGCAGCAGGCTGCGCAGCATGGCTTGCATATCCACCGGTTCGGGGCGCAAGGGATAGTCGATCGATTCCAGCCGCGTCAGGGTCAGCATGTCGCCGATCAGGTTTTGCATGCGATGGCCCTGCTCCGTCATCAGCTGCAGATGGGCGGCGCGGGTTTTCTGGTCGAGACCGGGCTGCGCCTGTGCAATCTCCAGGAAACCGTTGATCACGGTCAGCGGCGTACGCAATTCGTGCGAGGCATTGGCGATGAAATCGCGCCGCATCATGTCGATTCTTTCGGATTCGGTGGCGTCGTGGGTCACCAGGATCTGGCGCCGATTCTCGAACGGGATGATCTGCACGATGAGCTTGCGTTCGCGCAGGCTCAGGGTCAGCGGCTGGTCGTAGCGGCCCAGGATGATGTAGTCGATGAAATCCGGGGTGCGGATCAGGTTGGTGACCCGCATGCCCTTGTCGCGCCCGTGCTGCAAGCCCAGGTGACGCTCCGCGGCCGGATTGCACCACTCCAGGAACAAGACATCGTCCATGATGACGACGCCGTCGGGCAGCAGATGCATGGCCTGGCGGAAGCGCGCCAGCCACTCGCTCAGTTCGGTCTGGTGCTTTTCATCGTCGCGCCGCAAACGATAAAGGCGCGAAAAAATGTCGGTCCATGCACCCCAGCCGTCCGGCAGTTTTTCGCTGCGCGGATTGTCCAGCCAGCCGCTGAGCCGGAACAGGTAATGCAGCTGCACCACCACGGCAACCGACATCAGCGCCAGGCCCAATAACAAACCGGGCAACACGCCAAACAGGGCCCAGACCACGCCCGAGATGACAAAGATCAGCAGGATCCGCAGCAAGGCCGGGATCCAGAACAACATCTGTGGATTCATAAATCACTATTATGCGAGGGAAGCATCGTTCATCGCGCCGAGCCGCAGCAAATGGCTCGCGCTTGAAATCCAGCTCTTTATTGCGCTATGTTATTGCGCTCTGTTTGCGCCCTATTATTGCGCTATTTTGCCGAAAGCATGTAGCCGACGCTGCGCACCGTGCGAATCAGGTGCTCCGATTCGCGCAGCGCCTTGCGCAGGCGCAGCACGTGGACATCCACGGTGCGTTCTTCGATCACGACGTGGTCGCCCCAGACCTTGTCGAGCAGCTGGCTGCGCGAAAACACCCGGTCCGGATTGGCCATGAAGAATTTCAGCAGGCGGTATTCGGCGTGGCCGATATCGATCTTCTGGTTTTCCAGGCAGACTGAACAGCTGGCCGGATCGAGCGACACCGCACCGGCCGACATCATGCCGGGGACTTCGTCAGCCCCTTTGCGCCGCAACAGCGCCTTGACCCGCGAGGTCAGTTCACGCGGCGAAAACGGCTTGGTCATGTAGTCGTCTGCACCGTTGTCGAGGCCGGATATCTTGTCCTCTTCCATGCTTTTTGCGGTCAGCATCATGATCAGCATGGACTGCAGCTGGCGATCCGCGCGCATTTGCGACAGCAGGCGCAAACCGCTCTGGTCCGGCAGCATCCAGTCCAGCAGCACCAGGTGCGGCATGCGGCGCTGGACGAACTCCCAGCCGTCGGCGGCGGTATGCACGATGGACGGAGTCCAGCCGGCTTCCTTGATGGTAAAACCGATCAGCTCGGCAATCGCCGGCTCATCTTCAATGATCAGGATGGATGTTTTATCAGCGGCCATTTTTTAACATGCAGTGAATATTACGCTTCGATCAAGCCTCGTCGTCATCGCGCTGGCTGGTGGCGTAGTCGGTGTGGCGGATGTCCTTGCCCTCGACGATGTAGATCACGTACTCGGCGATGTTCTTAGCGTGATCGCCGATGCGTTCGACCGCCTTGGCCACCCACAAGGTATCCATCGACGCCGAAATCGTGCGCGGATCTTCCATCATGAAAGTGATCAGGTTGCGCATGATCGAGCGGAAGTCGCGATCGATCACTTCGTCTTGCGCAATCAGCTTCATGGCCTGCTTCTCGTCCAGGCGCGCCAGCGCATCCAGCGCATCGTGCAGCAGGTCAGCCGCACCGACGGCGATGACGCGCACCGTTTCGGTGTGGTCGATAGTGCCCGCGCCGCGTTTGTGCAGATGGATCGCGGTACGCGCGATTTTTGCCGCTTCGTCGCCGATCCGTTCCAGGTCGGTGATCACCTTGATGGTCGCCATCACCGTGCGCAAATCGTTGGCAGTCGGCTGGCGGCGCACGATCAGGTGGCTGCAGGCGTCATCCAGTTCGATTTCCAGGCGGTTGACCTGGTCGTCATCCTTGATCACCCGTTCCGCCGCATCCAGGTTGCCGTTGCGGAAAACGTTGATCGCTTCCTGGAACTGGCGCTCGACCAGTCCGCCCATGAGCAATACCTTGGAACGTATGGTTTCCAAATCCGTGTCGTACTGCTTTGAAGAGTGTTCGCCGCTCATCTGATTTCCTTCTGTTCTTTACGCATCAAGGTTGAGGCTGTCGCTGGCATTAACCGAAGCGGCCTGTAATGTAATCCTGGGTCTCTTTACGTGCCGGATTCATGAAAATCTGGTCGGTCTCGCCGAACTCCACCAGCTCGCCCAGGTACATATAGGCGGTGTAGTCGGAGCAGCGCGCCGCCTGCTGCATGTTGTGCGTCACGATGGCGATGGTGTAGTCCTGTTTCAGTTCGCTGATCAGCTCTTCCACCTTGGCGGTCGAGATCGGATCCAGCGCCGAGGTCGGTTCGTCCAGCAGCAAGACGTCCGGACGCACCGCCACGCTGCGAGCGATGCACAGGCGCTGCTGCTGACCGCCCGACAGGCTCAGGCCGCTCTTGTTCAGCTTGTCCTTGACTTCGCCCCACAAGGCCGCCTTCGACAGCGCCCATTCAACGCGCTCGTCCATCTCGCCTTTGGGCAGGTTTTCATACAGGCGGATGCCGAACGCAATGTTGTCGTAGATCGACATCGGAAACGGCGTCGGCTTCTGGAACACCATTCCGACCTTGGCGCGCAGCATGTTCAGGTCCTGTCCGGCTTCCAGGATGTTGCGGCCGGCGTACATGATCTTGCCTTCCGCGCGCTGGCCCGGGTACAGGTCGTACATCCGGTTCAGGGTGCGCAGCAAGGTGGATTTGCCGCAGCCAGAAGGACCGATAAATGCAGTCACTTTCTTTTCATTGACATGCAGATTGATGTTCTTCAAGCCCTGGAAATTGCCGTAAAAGAAATTCAGCTGCGAGATTTCTATGGTCGGCTGCTTGTCGAGAGTGTTCGGTTTCATTGAGGTTTGCATAATAATGGCAATCTAAGTGAATTCAGTTAGCCGGGAATCTTCTGGCTGAATAGCGAACGCGATACGATGTTCAAGGCCAGCACGCTGAAAGTGATCAGCAAGGCTCCGCCCCACGCCAGCGGCACCCAGTTGTCAAACGGGCTCATCGCAAACTGGCTGATCACCACCGGCAGGTTTGCAATCGGCTTGTTCATGTTGGTGCTGAAGAACTGGTTGTTCAGGGCGGTGAACAGCAAAGGCGCCGTTTCCCCGGCAATCCGCGCCACCGCCAGCAAGACGCCGGTGACCACGCCGGCCTTGACCGCGCGCAGGCGCACCAGCAAGGCTACTTTCCAGCGCGGTGCGCCCAGGGAAAACGCTGCTTCGCGCAGGTTGCCCGGCACCAGCTTGAGCATGTTGTCGGTCGTCCGCACCACCACCGGCACCGCAATCAGCGACAAGGCGAAGGTGCCGGCCCAGCCGGAAAAATGGCCGACCTTGGCAACGTAGATCGCGTAGACAAACAAGCCGATCACGATCGACGGCGCAGACAACATGATGTCGGTGACAAAGCGCGTCACCTGCGCCAGCTTGCTCTCCTCGCCATATTCGGCCAGGTAGATGCCGGCCAGGATGCCGATCGGGGTGCTGATCACCGTCGCCAGTCCCACCAGCATCAGGCTGCCGATGATCGGGTTCAGCAAACCGCCGGTGCCGGAACCTGGGGCAGGCGTATTTTGCGTCAGGATGCCGAGGTTCAGCGCGCCAAAGCCCTTGACCACCAGCGTCGCCAGGATCCAGGCCAGCACCGCTATGCCCAGCGCCATCGCCAGGAACGACAGCACCATGCCGAAACGATGCATCAGCAGGCGCTTGCGGTAGACCTTGTTGACCGGCGGAGTTGCCCGGATACTGGCATCCGCTTGCGAAGAATTACTCATTTGGCACCTTCTTTACGGGACATGCCCATCAACATGATTTTGGCGATCGACAAGACGATAAAGGTAATCACGAACAGGATCAGGCCCAACGCAAACAAGGCCGATACATGCAGCGTGCTGGAAGCCTCGGCGATTTCGTTGGCCAGCGTCGAGGCGATGCTGTTACCCGAGGCAAACAGCGACCACGACAGCCGCTGCGCATTGCCGATCACGAAGGTCACCGCCATGGTCTCGCCCAAGGCGCGCCCGAGGCCGAGCATGACGCCGCCGACCACACCGGTCTTGGCGTAAGGCAGGACCACCTTGCGCACCACTTCCCAGCGCGTGCAGCCGAGGCCGTAGGCGGACTCTTTCAGCACCGCGGGAACAACTTCGAATACGTCCCGCATGACGGAGGAAATGAACGGGATGATCATCACCGCCAGGATCAGGCCCGCGGTGAGCAAGCCTATGCCCATTTTGGGACCGTTGAACAAAGCGCCGATCAGCGGCAAGTGGCCAAGCGTGGCGGACAGGAAAGGCTGGCCGTACTGGGCAAACAGCGGCGCGAATACAAACAGCCCCCACATGCCGTAGATGATGCTCGGCACGCCGGCCAGCAGCTCTACCGCGGTGCCCAGCGGGCGGCGCAGTTTTGCCGGGCAGATTTCCGTCAGGAACAAGGCGATCCCGAAACTCACCGGGAACGCGATCGCCAGTGCGATGAACGAAGTCACCAGGGTGCCGACGATGGCGATCATCGCGCCGTAATGGTCGTTGACCGGATCCCACTCGACGGTGGTGATGAAAGATGGCCCGAACTCGCGGAACACTGGCCAGGCACCGATCGCCAGGCAAACGATGATGCCGAGCAGGACCAGCAGCACGATCAGCGAAAACAGCAGCGTGACCTTGTGGAAAAGGAAATCCTGGATGCGTTGCTTACGCATTGTGGCAAGCAGGCTCTGATGCGATAAACCCGCTTCTTCAGCGCTGATTGCCTGGGGTGAGATCGATTGTGCCATGACAGGAATATTTGCACTCATGAGTAGCGATATCCGATGAAGAATAAGAAGCGGCGGCGGGAATTGCAACTGCCAGACCGCGCTCGACCTGGAGATATTTCGCGTGGGGACTAGGTGATTCAATACTATTAACGGCGCAGGCAGCTTATTCCCCGAACAACTGCCCCGCCCACAACACAACTGCAACAACTGAAACTTGCGATCCGGATTTGAGCTATCCCAAATCCGGATCAGGTACGACTATTACCAGACAGCCTTGCCAGCGTTATCCTTGATCTGGGCTTTCCACGATTCTTCCACCAGCTTCACCACAGACGCAGGAATCGCGACATAGTCCAGCTCGGTAGCCGAAGCGCCGCCGTTCTTGTATGCCCATTCAAAGAACTTCAGGACTTCCTTGCCCTTGGCGGCATCGGCCTGGTTCTTGTGGATCAGGATGAAAGAAGCGCTGGTGATAGGCCAGCTGGCCTTGCCGGCCGCGTCGGTGAAATCCACCG
>NZ_JAQGLV010000224.1 GCF_028292705.1 Collimonas fungivorans
TGATCGTAGATTTCACTCGTAAAGCACCAAATTTGCTTGTTTTTAAAATAACTGAAAGGAAGTCAAAATGAAGATCAATAAATTGCTGGCTGCCATCGTTGTCGCTGCTTTCGCCCTGCCAGTCATGGCGCAAAGCGCTCCTGCAGCAGCACCTGCTCCTGCCGCTCCTGCAGCCGCACCGGCCGCTGATGCACCTGCCGCAGCACCTGCGAAAAAAGCTGGCAAGAAACATCACAAGAAAAGCCACAAAATCACAGCTACACCGGTAAACAAAGGCGCTTAAATAGCGTGCAATACAACTGATATAGGTGCAAATTCGGCACAAATCTGCCTGAATTACCGCCCTCATATCATTAAAAGCCCGCCGGAAGCGATTCTGGCGGGCTTTTTTCATGTGGCCGCGGCAGAATAGCCCGGCAGGTATCACGTATAATCAAAGGTTTGCAAAAGGACATATTGTCCGTTGCCTTTTTCCGTTTCATTTTGCCCAAGAACATGAACTCAGCCGAAATCCGCGAAAAGTTTCTCAAATTCTTTGAATCCAAAGGCCACACCATCGTGCGCTCGTCGAGCCTGGTGCCAGGCAACGATCCGACGTTGCTGTTTACCAATTCCGGCATGGTGCAGTTCAAGGACGTGTTCCTGGGCACTGAAAAGCGCAACTATGTGCGCGCCACCTCGGTGCAGCGCTGCCTGCGCGCCGGCGGCAAGCACAACGACCTGGAAAACGTCGGGTATACCGCACGCCACCATACTTTTTTCGAAATGCTGGGCAACTGGTCGTTCGGCGACTATTTCAAGCACGATTCGCTGGTCTGGGCCTGGGAGCTGCTGACCAAGGTATATGGCTTGCCGGCTGACAAGCTGTGGGCCACGGTATATGAAACCGATGACGAAGCCTTCGATATCTGGCACAAGGTGATCGGCCTGCCGAAGGAGCGCATCGTGCGCATCGGCGACAACAAGGGCGCACCATACGCGTCGGACAATTTCTGGCAGATGGCCGACACCGGCCCTTGCGGTCCTTGCTCCGAAATTTTCTATGACCACGGTCCCGATGTCTGGGGCGGTCCTCCTGGCAGCCCGGAGCAGGACGGCGACCGCTACATCGAAATCTGGAACAACGTGTTCATGCAGTTCGACCGCCAGATCGATCCGAAAACCGGCGTCGCCACCCTGACCCCGCTGCCGAAGCAGTGCGTCGATACCGGCATGGGCCTGGAGCGGCTGGCAGCGGTCTTGCAGCACGTGCACAGCAACTACGAAATCGACCTGTTCCAGCGTCTGATCAAGGCGGCTGCGCGCGAAACGAATATCACCGACCTGGAAAACAATTCGCTGAAAGTGATCGCTGATCACATCCGCGCCTGTTCTTTCCTGGTGGTCGACGGCGTGATTCCCGGCAATGAAGGCCGCGGTTACGTGCTGCGCCGCATTATCCGGCGTGCGCTGCGCCATGGTCACAAGCTGGGCCAGACCAAGCCGTTTTTCTACAAGCTGGTCAAGGACCTTGTGCTGGAAATGGGTGCTGCCTATCCGGAGCTGCCGGCGGCTGCCGAGCGCGTCGAGCAGATCCTGAAGCAGGAAGAAGAGCGCTTTGGTGAAACCCTGGAACATGGCATGAAGATCCTGGAAGCCGAGCTGCTCAAGAATCCGAAGAAACTGAGCGGCGCCACCGCATTTACGCTGTATGACACGTTTGGCTTCCCGCTGGACCTGACGGCGGATATCTGCCGTGAACGCGAAATCGAATTGGACGAGGCTGGATTTGCGGCCGCCATGGAGCGCCAGAAAACGGCAGCACGTGAAGGCGGCAAATTCAAAATGACAGCTGCTGTCGAATACAGCGGCGACAAGACCCGTTTCGTCGGCTATGACGAACTGGCACATGAAGCCAAGGTGCTGGCCTTGTATGTGGACGGCAGTGCGGTGCAAAAAATCGAAGCCGGCCAGGATGCGATCGTGGTGCTCGACACCACGCCGTTCTATGCCGAGTCAGGCGGCCAGGTAGGCGACTGCGGCGTGCTGGAAGCAGCCGGCGCCTTGTTCGAAGTGACCGATACCCTGAAAATCCAGGCCGAAGTGTTCGGTCATCACGGTAGCCTGCGCAGTGGCTCGCTGGCAGTCGGCGATACACTCAATGCCAAGGTCGATATCGCAGTGCGCAACCGCACCATCCGCAACCATTCGGCGACGCATCTGATGCACAAGGCCCTGCGCGAAGTGCTGGGCGTGCATGTGGCGCAAAAGGGTTCGCTGGTCGATGCCGACAAGACCCGTTTCGACTTCAGCCACAACGCCCCGGTCAGCGCCGATGAAATCCGCCGCATCGAAGAAATCGTCAACCGCGAAATCCTGGCCAACGTCGCGACTGAAGCCAAATTGATGTCGTTCGACGATGCGGTCGGCGCCGGCGCCATGGCCTTGTTTGGCGAAAAATACGGCGACGAAGTACGTGTGCTGTCGATCGGCACGTCGCGCGAATTGTGCGGCGGCACCCACGTCACTCGTACCGGCGACATTGGCCTGTTCAAGATTGTGGGCGAAGGCGGCGTTGCCGCCGGCATCCGCCGCATCGAAGCGGTGACCGGCGAAGCCGGGCTGGCGCTGGTGCAGAACCTGAGCAACCGCGTCAATGAAGCGGCGGCGGCATTAAAAGCGCAGCCGGAAGAACTGACCCAGCGCATCGCGCAGGTGCAGGACCACGTCAAGGCGCTGGAAAAGGAACTGAGCAGCCTGAAATCGAAACTGGCGGCGAACCAGGGCGACGAGCTGGTGTCCCAGGCCGTCGACGTCAAGGGCATCAAGGTGCTGGCGGCGACGCTGGAAGGCGCCGATAGCGCGACCTTGCGCGAAACCATGGACAAGCTGAAGGATAAGCTGAAGACTGCCGCCATCGTCCTGGCTGCGGTGAAGGATGGCAAGGTGAGCCTGATCGCCGGCGTCACTGCCGATGCTACCGCCAAGGTCAAGGCCGGCGAGCTGGTCAATTTCGTCGCCCTGCAGGTGGGCGGCAAAGGCGGCGGCCGGCCCGACATGGCGCAAGCCGGCGGCACCGACGCCAGTGGCCTGGCGGCGGCGCTGCAAGGCGTTGCAGCCTGGGTCGGCGAACGCGCATAAAGAACCTGGCCGAGATCGTGGCTAGCCAAAGCGGGGAGCATCAAATCGCAGTAGTATCGCGGATTGATGCTTCCCGTTTTTTTTCGTCCTTATTTTCGTCCTTAACCAAATAATCTTGCCATGAGCGATTTCAAATTCTGCCCGGTTTGTGCCACTTCCCTGATCCAGCGCAACGATGAAGGCGAAGGCGGGAAGTCGCGCCTGGCTTGCCCTGAAGGACACTGGACGCATTGGGACAATCCGTTGCCGGTGCTGGCGGCGATCGTCGAGATCGACGGCAAGGTCCTGCTGGCGCGCAATGCGGCATGGGAAGAGGGCATGTTTGCGCTGATCACCGGCTTCATGGAGCGCGATGAAACCCCGGAGCAGGGCATCGCCCGCGAAATCAAGGAAGAAACCAATCTCGACGCCGAGCAGGTCAAACTGGTCGGCGTGTATGAATTCATGCGCAAGAACGAGCTGATCATTGCCTACCACGTCAAGGCGTCCGGCCAGATCCGGCTGTCGCCGGAACTGCTGGAATACCGCTTGCTGGAACCGGCCGCATTGCGCCCCTGGCGCGCCGGCACCGGCCACGCCGTCGCCGACTGGATGCGAGCGCAGGGACTGGCGGTCGAATATGTCGACCGGCCCTTGTTGCAGAAGGCGCAGCCCGAACCTGCCGTGAAAGCGTAAGAGCGCCCGGGCAGTAAAAAATAACGCTGCCATGCGGCAATGACTGGGTAAAATTGCATTATTAAAATTCCCACCCGCTCTTGACCCGCCATGCTGATTATCCCGGTAGACCGTAAGCCAGACTGGAAGCGCCCGCCGCTGGTCACTATCCTGCTGGTGCTGGTCAACCTGCTGATTTATTTCGGCATCCAGTGGCACGAGCGCAGCCAGATGGAGCCTGCGGCGCACTATTACCTGGTCGAGTCGCGCCTGCCGGAATTCGAATTTCCCGCTTATGCACGTTACCTGGAAAGCGATAACAAGCAGGAGGCCGCTGCCGTCATGCGCAAGGGGCTGGAGCGCTGGCGGCTGCTGCGGGCACGGGCCGACCTGGCCGCGGCGCGCGACGGCAAGACCGCTTCGCTGGAAAACTACGAAGCGCTGATCGAGAGCTGGTATGTGCTGGACGCCGACCTTCGTTTTTCGGCCTTGATGCAGCAAGCGAAACCGGCTGTGCTGGGCACCATCGGCGCCGACGACCTGGCTGAATGGAAGGAGCAGCGGGAGCACTATGTGCTGACCCGCAAGCGCAGTTTCACCGAACGCTACGCATTGATCCCGGCGCAGGCGTTCGAGCGCCCGGTTACCTTGCTGACGCATATGTTCCTGCACGCCAGCGTCGAGCACGTGCTGGGCAACATGGTGTTCCTGGCGATGGTCGGTTATGCGGTGGAGATCTTGCTGGGCGGCGGCTGGTACCTGCTGTTTTACCTGTTGTCGGGCTTGCTGTCGGCCGCGTTCTATCTTGTGTTCCGCGGCGATAGCATGATCCTGTCGCTGGGCGCTTCGGGCGCCATCTCCGGCGTCATGGGGATGTACACCGTGCTGTACGGTTTGCGCAAGATACGATTCTTTTACTGGTTCCTGTTTTACTTCGATTTCTTCAAGGCCCCGGCATTGATCATGCTGCCGATCTGGGTCGGCAAGGAAGTCTTCGACCTGTGGTTCGGCGCGCCGTCGAACACCAATTATTACGCTCATATCGGCGGCTTGCTGGGCGGCGCCTTGCTGGCCCTGGCTTATCGTTTGCTGGCGCGGCGCAAGCTGGAGCAGGCGCACGCCACCTACGTAGCTCCCGCCGACGATGACAAGCAGCTGCGCAGCTTGCAGCAGAGCGCCTATTCGGCCTTGAGCCGCCTCGATTTCGAACGCGCCCGCCGTGATTTCAGCAGCCTGGTGAACCGGACCCTGGCGCAGCAACGGGCGCCGCAACCGGACTGGCTGCTGCAATTGTTCAATCTGTCGAAACAGGCGCCGGCCGCGCCGACCTTCCACAAGACCGCTGAGATGCTGCTGCGTTTGCCGAAGGGCAGCCTGGCCGAGGACAAGATCCACCAGGTCTACCTGGACTATGTGGCGAGAGCCGAGCCGCGGCCGCAGCTGAGCAGCGAGCAATCGCTGGCGGCGGCCAAGCGCTTTGCCTTGAACGGCCAGCCGCAGACCGCGGCGGCCATCCTGCAGATACTGATGGTGACCGCGCGCCAGCACCAGCAGCTGCCGCAACTGGTGCAGTTCGTGGCGCGGGGATTCATGGCGGCCGGCATGCACGACAAGGCGCAGCACTACCAGAAACTGCTGCAGCAGCAGTTTCCCCTGAGCGAAGAAAGCCGGCTGGCGACCAGCCCGGGCAATCGATACTGATCAGGTTTGCGGCGAGCCCTGGGCCAAACGTTCGATCACGTTCTTGTAGCGCTGCGCTTCGTCCGCCGCCGGGTTGCTCGGCCATTGCGCGATCACGTGGTTGAACAGCGACAGGGCGCGGGCATCCTGGCGCAAGTGGTCGGACAGCAGCTTGCCGGCCAGCACCAGCACTGCCGGCACATCTTTATGGCGTGCAGCGCGCTTGTGGAAGCCGGACACGATTTCCAGCGCAATCTGGTATTCGCGCACTGAGGCGGCGGCTGCGGCAATTTCCAATACATGGTCGGGATTGTCGATCTTGAATTCAGGATCGAGCTGGCGCGCCTGGCGCCAGGCGTCGCCGATGCGGCCCGGCTTGCCCGAGCGGGCCAGTGTAAACAGGTGGCGCGGCGCATATTCCAGCTGTTTGCCCTTGTCGCCCTTGAGCATCAGCAGCTTGGCGTAATGGCTCGACAATTGCGCGTTGAATTGGTCGTAGCGCAGTTCTTCCCACACCATTTCGATGGCGAGGTTGATGTCGCCGTCGCGAATCAGTGCGCCGATCTGCTGTGCCAGGATTTCGTCGTCGCTCAGGGGCCGGTTCTGGCGGCTGCTGGCCAGCGCATTGACTTCAAAATTGCGATCGGGCGCATAGCCGATCTCCTGATGATACTGGTACATCGTATAACCCATCAGGTTGAAGCCGACCAGGGTGAAATAGGCGCAAACGAAGATGGCCAGGCCGATCAGCATGGTGATCGGCAATTTCCCGAGGAACAGCTCAATGGTGATCGGCGCGCACTGGCTGAGGATGAAGCCGAATGCCCACAGCGCCAGGTAGGGCCAGCCGCAGGCCTTGATCATCTTGAACACGTTGAAGGGATTGATGGCGTCGGTAAAGCTATGGGTATGTCCCAGCACCATGATGCTGGCCGGCAGCATCAGGTTGGCCAGAGCGCTTCCCAGCAGCCCGAGGAAGGGATGGAGGTCGGCCATGATGGCGACAAAGATCCCTTGCACCAGCATCACGAAGTACAGCTTGTAGGGCGACATCTTGTGCATGTCGTCCGGCTCGTCGAAATCGGCGTAGCGCAAATTGCCGAGCGAGGTTTGCTCCAGGATCCGGAATGCCTGGCGCATCAGGTCGATCGACAGGCCCAGGCCGACCAGCACCGCGACAATCAGGATAATTGGCGAGAAGCCGTCGTCGCCGCTCCTGCCCAGCAGCCACAGGCCGCAGCCGACCAGGGCGTATAAAGCAGGGCGCCAGACCAGCTGTTGCTGCAGCGGATACAGGAAAAAAAGGGGCAAGCGCTGCCAGAACGGCGTAATGTTGTTGTAAGGATTTTGGCTAAGACTGTCCTGCATGCGAGTTCCCCGGAATGACGCGTAGAGCTGCCTTAGAGCGGCATTGGCTGTTTTCTTGTTACATTCTGTTACGCCAGAAAATGAATGTTAGCATGTGAATCGAAATTTAAATTGCATTAAAGACATATTTATTTGTGGCACTGCTGTTGTAAAAATGATTGATGGATTGTTGCGATGCGTCAAAGGGTCCTGCGTTTGGAGTAGAATCATCAAATAGCAGCAAATGTTAAAAATTTTTACATTAGAAGTGGTTATGGAATTTAATAAAGAACTCGATGCACGCGGTCTGCACTGCCCATTGCCGATTTTGAAAACCAAGAAGGCGTTGGCAGACATGCTGAGTGGCGAAGTGCTGCGTGTATTGGCGACTGACTCTGGTTCGGTGCGCGATTTCCAGGCGTTTGCGAAGCAGACCGGTAATGATTTGGTGGAGCAGAGCGAAGAAAACAGAGAATTCATTTTCTTCATGAAGCGCAAGTAAGAAAACAAGCCGCCGTTCTGCCGCAAGTCTTTACCTCTCCATGCGCAACCAGCGTTCTGCTGGTTACGCCATCCCTCGGTTTTCCCTCAATTCTTGCCAGTCTTGTCCAAGGCTGGCGCACCATATTTCCAAAGCTTTAACCATACCGGGCCTGTCTTGTTCTACATGGGGCTGGCGCAATTAGTCGGTTTGCTCTAAGATTTAATAGAACGATCGTGCTAAATTTCAGCGTCGGATCGAATTCTCTCTTATAATTCCCAATTAAGATTTACGTTAACGTCAATTCAGATTTTTTATTTTCAATAAAAGGCATAACGATGAAAGTATTAGTACCAGTCAAGCGTGTCGTCGACTACAACGTCAAGGTGCGGGTCAAGTCGGACGGCAGCGGTGTGGATATTGCCAACGTCAAGATGTCGATGAATCCGTTTGACGAAATCGCGGTGGAAGAAGCCACGCGCCTGAAAGAAGGCGGCAAGGTCACTGAAGTGATCGCCATTTCCTGCGGCGTGACGCAATGCCAGGAAACGCTGCGTACGGCAATGGCGATCGGCGCCGACCGCGGCATCCTGGTCGATACCGCCGATACCGACCTGCAGCCGCTGGCGGTGGCCAAATTGCTGAAGGCGGTGGCTGACAAAGAACAGCCGCAGCTGATCATCCTCGGCAAACAGGCGATCGACGACGATTGCAACCAGACCGGCCAGATGCTGGCTGCGCTGCTGGGCTGGCCGCAAGCGACTTTTGCTTCCAAGGTTGTGCTGGAAGACGGCAAGGTCACGGTCACGCGCGAAGTCGACGGCGGCCTGGAAACCATCGCCCTGACGCTGCCGGCCATCATCACCACCGATTTGCGCCTGAACGAGCCGCGTTACGTGACGCTGCCGAACATCATGAAAGCCAAGAAGAAAACGCTGGACGTGTTCAAGCCGGCCGACCTGGGCGTGGACGTCGCACCGCGCCTGAAGACATTGAAGGTAGTGGAGCCAGCCAAGCGCAGCGCCGGCATCAAGGTGCCTGATGTGGCGACCCTGGTCGCCAAGCTGAAGAATGAAGCCAAGGTCCTGTAAGCGATTGCAGAGCCGGCGAATTTCCAAACCACTATTCAAGAACCAAGCGTAACGCCGCAGCATTGCCAACACGGTGCAGGCGAGCGCACATAAATCAGGAGCCCACATGACAGCCCTAGTCATCGCTGAACACGATAATGCCTCATTAAAAGGCAGTACTCTCAATACCGT
>NZ_JAQGLV010000227.1 GCF_028292705.1 Collimonas fungivorans
TGCCGAACAGGGAGAAATGGATATGCGCCGGGCGCCAGGCCTTGTGGTGGTTGCCCCAGGGATAAGGGCCGGGCTTGATGGTGACAAAGCGGTAGCGGCCGTCGTCGTCGGTCAGCATCTTGCCGAAGCCGAAAAAATTAGGATCGAGCGGCGCATCGTGCTGGTCCCGCTTGTGCCAGTAGCGGCCGGCGGAATTGCATTGCCAGACTTCCAGCAGCGAATTGCGCACCGGCCTGCCGTCTTCATCCAGCACGCGGCCGGTAACCACGATTTTTTCGCCGAGCGGTTCGCCTTGCCCGTGCCTGGTCAGGTCGGTATCGTGCGGCAGGATCAGGCTGGGCACAGCACTGATGTTGGCCTGGACCGGTTCGGCGGCGCGGATGCGCAGCGGTTCCCGGGTCGGGCCGCGTTTCACGGTAGAGATATAGGGAGGGTAAATCAGGCTGGGGTAGACCCCGGTTTCTGTGGACTCGAATCTCACGTAGGTTTCCTTTGGATTGGATGGCGCGCTGCGCCGTCATCTGATCAGGCGGCTGGAAAACTGGCTTGCCGCATAATTGTGCGTATATCGCGCAGAACCATGTTTTCGTCTGCAAGTGAGTTAAATAATAGGGGATCGGCAATTCCGCATCAAGGTGATACCATGCCGTTGTAACCGCATAACGCCCACAGTGTGCGATATACGCCCATATGGAGATTTTATGACTATGAATCCCTTACCTGATGCAACGTCAACCGGTTCTACGGAAGAGCCGCTCAAGCGTGACTTGATCGCCGGGCTGGAAAAGGGCTTGCTGGTGATCGAGGCTTTTGACCAGGAGCGCTCACGGCTGACGATCAGCGAGGTGGCGCAGCGCGCCGGCCTGACGCGGGCCGCGGCCAGGCGCTACCTGATTACCCTGACGCACCTGGGTTATGTGCGGCATGAACAGAAGGTGTTTTCGCTGACGCCCAAGGTACTGCGGCTGGGACAGTCCTACCTGCATTCGGCGCGGTTGCCGCGCATCGTCCAGCCCTTGCTGTATCGCCTGGCTTATTCGCTGGAAGAGGCAGCCTCGGCCGGGGTGCTGGACCATGATGAACTGGTGTGCGTAGCCGCCGTCAGCGCCGGCCGGCTGGTATCGGCCACGCTGCAGCCGGGCACGCGGGTGCCGGCGTTTTGCACCGCCAACGGCCGAGTCCTGCTGGCCAGCCTGCCGCAAGCGCAGATCGAATCGTTCCTGGAGCGGCTGCAGCTTGAGCCGATCACCGCCCACACCATCGTCAACAAGGAACGGCTGCTGCTGGAAATTACCCGCACCCGGGCACAGGGTTACGCGGTGGTCGATCAGGAGCTGGAACTGGGCTTGCGCACGATCGCGGTTCCGCTCAAGAATTTCCGGGGAGAGACGGTCGCGGCGGTGAATGTCAGCGTGCATGCGGCGCGCATGGCGGTGGAGGATATTGTCGAGCGTTGTTTGCCGGCGCTGTTGAAAGCGCAGGTGGAGTTGACGGCATTGCTGTAACCGCGGTCAGACCCACATCATCAAGGTATTCGCCGTAGCCTGCAACGCCGGCAGGCAGCGCGCCGTGGCTTCGGCCTTCGAAGAACTTGAGATCATCATCGACACGCTCAGGGCGCCGATCAGGGCGCCGCGGCGGCTCTTGATCGGCACCGAGATGCCGCGCAGCCCGATTTCATACTGGTTTTCGGTGACGCCGAAACCGTCTTCGCGGATCGCGATCAGTTCCTGGAACAGCTGTTCCTTGTCGACTACGGTCAGGTGGGTGTAGGCGATCAGTTCGATCCGCTCCAGGTAGGCGCGCAAGTCGGCGTCCGGCATTGCCGACAGCAGCACCCGGCCGGCGGTGGAGGTGTAGGCCGGCAGGCGCGTGCCGGGTTCGAAACCGGTAGTCAGCAGCCGTGGCGCGTTGACGCGGCTGACGTAGACCACATCGTCGCCTTCCAGCACCGAATAATTGGTCGATTCCTGCAGCTGCAAGGTAAGCCGCTGCAGGAAAGGCACGATAGCACGCGGCAGCCGCGCCGAATCGAGGTAGGAGCGCCCCAAGTTGAGCACCTTGGGCGTGAGCCAGAAGCTGCGGCCGTCGGTTGCCGCCAGGCCGATGTGCACCAGCGTCAGCAGGTAACGGCGCGCCGCGCTGCGGCTCAGTGCGACTTTTTCCGCCAGTTCGCTTGCGGTCAGGCGCACGGTATCGTCGTTGAAGGCGGTAATCACGTCGATACCCTTGATCAGGCCGTCGATCAGGTCGCGCTTGGCGACTTCCATTTCCACCAGTTCTGGTTTTTTCATCCTAAATAACTCCAAAAATGCGCGCTAATCGCTCCATTTGCGCGATTAGCGCAGTATTACACGTTTTTGAGGCTGTTTTTCTCGAAATGCTCTTCCTATACTTGGCCTGACTACTTCAGCCAAGGATCAGCATGACTGCGCAAGAACACAATCCGGAACCGAATAATCCGCTGGGCATAGACGGCATCGAATTCATCGAATATGCCAGCGCCCAGCCGCTGGCGCTGGGCGCCTTGCTGGAGCAGATGGGATTCGTGCCGACCGCCCGCCATCGCTCGCGCGAAGTGACCCTGTACCGCCAGGGCGCGATGAATGTGATCGTCAATGCCGATCCATCCTCGCTGCCGCAAGCCGACGGCGAACCGCAAGCGACAGTCATCAGCGCCATGGCATTGCGGGTGCGCGATGCCGACGCCGCCTACCGCCATGCGATCGAGATGGGCGCCTGGGCGATCCAGACCAGGGCCGGCGTGATGGAGTTGAATATCCCGGGCGTGCACGGCGTCGGCGATTCGATCCTGTATTTCGTCGACCGCTTCCGCGATTTTTCCATCTACGACGTCGACTTCAAGCCGATCCTCAATGCACCCGCCAATCCGCCGGCGCTGGCGGGCATGCATTTTTTTGGCGTGGTGCAGACCGTAGGCCGCGACCGCTCGCCGGAATGGATAGATTTTTACCAGCAGCTGATGGATTTCCGGCCGCTGCCGCAAGGCCGCTATTTCGGCGTCTTGCCGAAAGGCGTCATGCTGGAAAGTCCTTGCCACGGCTTTTACCTGCAGCTGGTGGAGCCGCCCGAGGGCGCCGCCGGTCTGCAATGGGACGAGCAGCTGGTGCGGGTCGGCCTCGGTGCGCCGGACGTGCTGGAGGCGGTGCGGCAGCTCAAACAGAGAGGCATTGTGTTCATCGACCGCGAACCGGCGCAGGCGAGCGAAAAGGGCGCATTGACGCAACTCTACAAAAGCGGGATCAGTTTTGAGCTGGTAGTCAGCCACCAGGATGCCAGCCGCCGGGAGCCGCAACATGCATGAGATTTCCGGCAGCACCCGCATTTTCCCGGTGATCGGCTGGCCGGTCGAGCAAGTCAAGGCGCCGGCCCTGTTCAACGCGTACTTCAAGCATCACGGCATCGATGCCCGCGTCATCCCGCTCAAGATCGCGCCGTCCGGCTACATTTCGGCTGTGCGCATGCTGATGGCGGCAGAGAACGTGGGCGGCATCCTGGTGTCGATCCCGCACAAGCCGATGAGCGTCGACGCGGTAGACCAGCCGACGCCGCGCGCAGTGCTGGCCGGCGCCTGCAACGCCATCTATAAAAGCGCGGATGGACAACTGGTCGGCGACCTGATCGACGGCGAAGGTTTCATCCGCGCCTTCGACCGCACCTGCGGCGATACGCGCTTCGACTGGCCGCGGGCCAAGGCGCTGGTGGTCGGCAGCGGCGGCGTCGGCTGTGCGGTGGCGGCGGCGCTGGCGGCGCGCGGCATCGGCTATATCGCGATTTACGATACGCGGCGCGAGCAGGCCGAAGCGCTGCGGCAGCGCCTGCAGGACATGTTCACGGAAACCGAAGTAGTGATCGGCGCGCCGTCTGCCGCGGGATACGACCTGGTAGTCAATTCGACGCCGCTTGGCATGAGCCTGGACGATCCGCTGCCGCTCGACCTTGACGGCATCGCGCCGTCCTGCATCGTCGCTGACTGCGGCATGAAGATAGAAATGACCCGGCTGCTGCAGGAAGCGCAGCGCCATGGCTGCCGCATCCAGAAGGGGCGCGAGATGATGATCGAGCAGGCGCCGCTGTACCTGGAACTGTTCGGCTGGCCGGGCGTGTCTTCGGATGCGTTCCGGGTTCTGGAGGCGATATGAATCTGAGCAATTTCGGCATGGACAGCATCACCCTGGCCGGGCCGCTGGAATCGAAACTGAGCGCCTCCAAGGCTGCCGGATTTTCACAGATCATGTTGTGGGCCAAGGACCTGGCCGGCCATCCCGGCGGCCTGGAGCAGGCGGTGCGGCTGGTCAAGGCCAGCGGCATTCGCGTCACCGGGATCCAGGTCATGCGCGATTTCGAGGGTTTGTCCGGCGCCTTGCATGAATACAAGCTGGACATCGCCAAGAACATGCTGCAAGTGTGCCAGGCAGTCGGCGCGCCGCTGCTGATGGTGTGCTCCAGCACTTCCAGCCATGCCAGCGGCGAACTGCCGCTGATTGCGCACCACCTGGCCAAGCTGGCGACGCTGGCGGTGCCGCTCGGCGTGCGGGTTGGTTACGAAGCGTTGTCATGGGGCCGCCACGTCAACCAGTATGCGCAGTCGTGGGAAGCGGTGGAACTGGCCGACCATGCCAACCTGGGCGTGGTGCTCGATTCTTTCCACATGCTCGCCAACCAGGCCGACCTCGACGGCTTGCAAGACATCCCCAGCGAAAAGATCGCGCTGGTGCAGCTGTCCGATTTCATGTGGCGCGACATCCGCAGCGCGGAAGAGCGGCTGGAAACGGCGCGTCACTTGCGCGTGTTTCCGGGCGAGGGCGCGCATTCGAAGGAATTGTCCGAGCTGCTGCGGCGGCTGGACCGGGGCGGTTATCGCGGCGACTACAGTTTCGAAGTGTTCAACGACGATTACCTGCAGCTGTCGCCGGACATCGTGGCTCGCCGCGCCCACCGCGCCGCCAAGTGGGTGACCGATCAGGTCCTGCGGCGCAGCCTGCAGGTGCGCCAGCCGACAGCGGGACATCCGACCATGGCTTGACCGCCCGCCATATATAAAACACTAGCTGCAAACAATAAAAAACGCAGCGTTACCAAGGAGACTGCATGACCCATCACCCAAAATCCGTCCCGGCGCCGAACCGCCCGCACCTGCATTTTTTGCCTATCTCGAACATCCATGCGCTGGCGACCATCGCCATGCCATAGGAAACAGTTGTTCATCGGGCTCTCAGGGCCATGTAATTCATCATAAAAAAACCAAACGGAGATGTCATGAAGAAGAAATTCGTCGCGGCCTGCAGCCTCGCCGGCTGTTCGGCGCTGGCGCAGGCTGAACCAAACGTCACCCTGTACGGCGACCTGGACCAGTACCTTGGCACCATCCACAGCAGCAGCGGCAAAAGCGTCACCGGCCTGAACGACGGCGCCATCCTGCGCAGCCGCCTCGGCTTGCGCGGCGTGGAAGAGCTGGGCGGCGGCTATCAGACCCGGTTCACCCTGGAGCAAGGCTTGAACGCCAACACCGGCGGCGCGGCCGATTCCAGCCGCCTGTTCGACCGCCAGGCATGGGTCGGCATGAACACGCCGGCGGGCGAGTTCCGCATCGGCCGCCAGAACAGCATCGTGTTCTTCATCGGCGGCGCCATCGACTACACCGAACGCACTACCTACGGCTCGGTCATCAATACCTTCGGCGTGCCGTCGCGCTACGACAACGATATCTCGTACAAATCGCCGCGCGTGGCCGGCTTCCAGTTCGACGCCCATTATGCGCTGACCGAAACCGCAGGCGAAAGCGTAGGCGCGCGCGGCGTGTACCAGCTCGGGCTGGACTATAGCAAGGGACCATACCGCGCCGGCTACGCCGGATTGTGGGCCAAGCCGGCGGCGAACGCGCAGTTTTCGGAGAAGGTGGTCTATCACAATCTGTACGCCAATTACGACTACGGCAAGGGCAAGCTGTATTTCGCCTATGTACGCAGCAACAACGTCACAAGCAATGCCAGCGGCAATACCGCCGCGGCTATCCTGAATAACGTCAGCATTCCCGGCAACGCCTTTACCGGCGCCAATGCGGATGTGCAACGGATGTACAACATCTACCAGGTTTCGGCCGATTATCGTTTCAATCCGCAATGGCGGATCGGCGCCCTGTATGGCGTGATGCAGGATACATCGCACCGGGATTCGGGCGCGCAGGGCGGCAACCTTGGGACTTACTACGATTTATCCAAACGGACCACGCTGTACGGTTTCGCCAGCTACATGAAGAACGACGCCAACGCCGGCTTCCGTTTCAGCGGTTCGGCCGGCCCCACCGCCAACCTGGCCGGGGCCGATATCAACGGCAAGAGCCTGGCCGGTTTGCAAGCCGGCATCCTGCACCGGTTTTAAACGTACCGTTTCAACATTATCATGGAGGGAATCCGTTCTCTTCGTGCAAAAAATACACCTATAGATCACCGAGGACGTCATGTCTACATCTACAGCAACGCAACACATCAAGGCGCCGGCTGCCGCCGCAGCACCACCGCAAGAAGCAGCCACCCGTTCGCCGCGCAAGGCCGCGCTCGCCAGCTGGATCGGCAGCGCCGTCGAATATTACGATTTTTTCATCTACGGCACCGCCGCGGCGCTGGTGTTCGGCAAGATATTTTTCCCCTCGTTCGATCCCATAGCCGGGACCGTGGCGGCGTTCGCCACCTTCGGCGTCGGCTACGTGACACGGCCGATAGGGGCGGTGCTGCTGGGCCATATCGGCGACCGGTACGGGCGCAAGAAAGTGCTCACGTTCACCTTGCTGCTGATGGGAATCTCCACTTTCATGGTCGGCTTGCTGCCGACCTATGGACAAGTCGGCATCAGCGCGCCGGTCATGCTGGTGGTGCTGCGCATGCTGCAAGGGGTGTCGGCGGCAGGCGAGCAGGCCGGCGCCAATTCGATGACGCTGGAGCATGCGCCGCCGCACCGGCGCGCCTTTTTCACCAGCTTCACCCTGAGCGGAACCCAGGCCGGCCTGATCCTGGCGACCCTGGTGTTCCTGCCGATCTCGGCGCTGCCGGAAGAACAGCTGTTGTCCTGGGGCTGGCGCGTTCCGTTTTTCCTGAGCGCGATCGTGGTGCTGGTGGGCATCTGGGTGCGCCGCACCTTGCCCGAGACACCGGCCTTCGAGCAGGGAAAATCGCACAAGCAAACCAGGCTGCCGCTGGCGGTGCTGCTGCGCGAGCACAAGAAAAGCCTGGCGCGCGTCATCTTTGCGGCACAGATTTCGGTGGTGAGCACCATCTTCAGCGTATTCACGCTGTCTTATGCAGTCAACACCATGCATATCGCCCGCGCTACCATGCTGACCGTGCTGATCCTGGCAAATGTCGTCGCCTTGGCCGCGATCCCGGCGTTCGCCGCCTTGTCGGACCGCATCGGCCGCAAACCGGTGTTCATCTTCGGCGCGCTGGGTTCCGCCTGCCTGATCTGGCCTTACCTGTGGTGCATCAGCCAGGCCAATATCCCGCTCATCTTCGTGTTCGGCCTGCTGTTGTCCGGTGTTGTGTATAGTGCGGCGAACGGCGTCTGGCCATCCCTGTACGGCGAAATGTTCGATACCCGGGTGCGCCTGTCCGGCATGGCGATCGGTACCCAGATCGGTTTTGCCCTGGGCGGCTTTGCTCCGACCATCAGCGCGGCGATCCTGAAACCCGGCGTTGATGGCTGGATGCCGGTGGCGGTATTCGTCAGCGCTACCGCGCTGATCGCCGCCATCTCGGCGGCTACCGCGCGCGAGACTTATCGCACGCCCATGCAAGAGCTGGGCAAAGCCTAGGCGGCGCGAATTGATCATCCGGAGACGATAATGAAGACAAAAATTCTTGCAACTGGAAACATCTCGGCAGGCCGCAGGGCGCGCAAAGCGGCGCTCGGCAGTTTTGTCGGCGCGGTGGTCGACTGGTATGACTTCCTGTTGTATGGCATCACCGCGGCCCTGGTGTTCAATACCCAGTTCTTTCCCAATGTCAGCCCGACCATAGGCACGCTGGCGGCTTTCGCCACGTTTGGCGTGGGTTTCCTGTTCCGGCCGCTGGGCGGCGTCGTGTTCGGCCATTTCGGCGACCGGCTCGGCAGGAAGCGCATGCTGATGATTACCGTGATGATGATGGGCGTTTCCACGGCGCTGATCGGGTTGTTGCCGACTTACGCCAGCATTGGCTGGTACGCGCCGTTGGCGCTGGTGCTGCTGCGTGCCTTGCAGGGTTTTGCGGTCGGCGGCGAGTGGGGCGGGGCCGCGCTGATGGCGGTCGAAAGCGCGCCGGAAGGAAAAAAGGCTTTCTACAGCAGCGGTGTGCAGGTCGGTTACGGCGTCGGCCTGGTGCTGGCGACCGGCATCGTGTCGATCCTCACCCATACGCTGAGCAACGATGCCTTCATGTCCTGGGGCTGGCGCGTCCCTTTCCTGGTCAGCATCGTGCTGGTGCTGGTGGCGGCGTGGATACGCTCGACCATGGAGGAATCCCAGGAATTCGTCGACAAGGTCGGCAGCGAGCACAAGGTGAAAGTCCCGCTGCTGGCGGCCTTGCGCAACCATCCCGAGAGTTTCCTGCTGATCATTGCCTTGCGCATGGCGGAAATGTTCACGATGTACATCGTCACCGCATTTGCCCTGGCTTATTCAACCAAGAACCTTGGCATGTCGCGCGACCTGTTCCTGAACATCAGCCTGCTGGTCGGCGCCGTGAGTTGCGTGACGATCCCGGCTTTCGCGATGCTGGCCGACCGGATCGGGCTTAAGCGGGTGTATGTAACCGGAGCGGTGATCGGGCTGTTGTCCGCAGTGCCGTTTTTCCTCGCCATGGAAGCCCGCTCGGTCGCCTGGATCGTGATCTTCTCCGTGCTGCTGGCCAATATCGCCCACGACATGGTGGTCAGCGTGCAGCAACCGCTGTTCACCGAGTTTTTCGGCGCCGAATACCGCTACAGCGGCGCCGGCGTCGGTTATCAGTTCGCCAGCGTGGTCTGCGGCGGGTTTACGCCGTTCATCGCAACCGCCTTGCTGGGCGTAGGCGGCAACTGGCATGCCGTGGCGGCCTATCTTGCCGGCGGCTGCCTGCTGTCGGTGATTGTCTCGGCGCGCATGCAAATGGGCAAACCCGCGGCGCAGCCGAGCGCGACGCCATCTTATCCGCAGTCCACGAGTTCGAAGCTGGTGATTTGATTCCCCGGAGCCGGCAATCTTTAGTTGTCGATTTAATTATTCATTCGCGCTCATGCAGCGGGCGCGTTCGGCGGCTGGAGCATCAGCGTCACTTTCAGGCCGGGATGGTTATCGTTGAGCACGATGGCGCCGCCTTGCAGTTTGGCCACAGCCGCCACCAGGCTCAACCCCAGCCCCGCGCCTGGGGTGCCGCGGCTGGTATCGCCGCGGTAGAAACGCTCCAGCACCTTGGGTTTCTCTGCATCGGAGATGCCGGGACCGTCATCCGACACCGCGACCTGGATCGCGCCGTCCAGATGGCGCGAGGTTTCGACGGCGATCTTGCCGTTGACCTGCGCATACTTGAGTGCGTTGTCGATAAGGTTGCCGATCGCCTGTGCAATCAGCAGCGGATCGCCAGTCAGAACAAGCGGTCCTGATGAAGTAAAAGAAAGTTCGCGGCCCTGCAGTTCCGCCACCGGCTGATAGAATTCGGCCACCTCGCCTGCGATGCTGCTGACGTCAACTTCGACAAACCCAGAACGGCGGGCGCCGGTGTCGATTTCCGCCAGGCGCAACAGGGCGTTGAAGATATTGATGACGCGATCGACGTCGCTGATGGCGCCGTCGATCTCGTTGAAGGTATGGGCCGGATCCGGCCGGGTCAGCGCCAGCTCCTCCAGGCGCGAGCGCAACTCTGCCAGCGGTGTGCGCAAGTCGTGGGCAATGGCGTTGGAGACGTTGCGCACGCCGTCGATCAGTTGCTCTATCTGGTCCAGCATGCGGTTTTCGGTTTCGACCAGGGTATTGAATTCATTTTCGCCGCCATGGGCCGGCAGCCGGTGTGAAAAATTGCCCTGCATGATGGCCGAAGCCGCCTGGTTGATATCGCCGACCTTGGCCAGCAGCGTACGGCGCACCAGAAGCCCGCCTGCCACGCCAAGCAGCAGAACGATGCCGGTGGAGCATATCAGGCCGTACAGGAAAAGGTTTTCCAGTTCGCGATACTTTGCGACGTCGTTGGCCACCAGCAGGTGGTAGCCGCCCGGCAGCGCCCTGTGCAGCAAAACCACGCGCGTCGACTTGCCGTCGACGTCGATCCAGAGTGTATACATGCCTGGATTGGCGGAGACTTCGTGCGGCCACGCCGGCAGGTTGCCGGCCAGCCGGACCAGCGAAGAATCGGCAAACAGCACCAGGTCTTCGGCGCCGGCGGCTTGCGTCCCGACCTGGATCTCAATGGCGGACTGCAGCGGGGCCACGCCTTGCTGGTTAAACACGTTGACCAGCCTGCGCGCATCGGCTTTCAGGACCCGGACCCGGCCTTCTTCTATCGTTTCGCGCCAGGTATACCAGAGCGGCGTGGCGAATGACGCCAGCACCACCAGGCTCACTGCGACAAAGCTGAGCGCCACCGAGCGCGCCGAAAAATGCCAGGAATTAATCATCGGCGGTCAGCATGTAGCCGGCGTTGCGTACGGTCCGCAGCAGCTGCCGTTCCATGCCGGCGTCGATTTTCTGGCGCAGCTTGCTGACGTGGACGTCGACCACATTGGTCTGCGGATCGAAATGATAGTCCCATACGTTTTCCAGCAGCATGGTGCGCGTCACGACCTGGTTGGCGTGGCGCATCAGGTATTCGAGCAGCTTGAATTCGCGTGGCTGCAGCGCTACCGGCTTGCCGGCGCGCGTTACCTTGTGGGACAGCAGGTCCATGTGCAGATCATCGACGGCCAGGGTGGTGTCGGAGCGGGCGTCTTGCGAGCGGCGCAGCAGGGCATCAAGGCGCGCCAGCAGTTCGCCGAAAGCGAACGGCTTGACCAGGTAGTCGTCGCCGCCGCTCTTGAGGCCTTTGATCCTGTCGTCGACGCCGGACAGCGCGCTCAGGATCAGGATGGGAATCTTGTTGCCGGTCTTGCGCAAGGTTTCGACGATGGCGAGGCCGTCTATGCCGCCCGGCAGCATGCGATCCATGATGATGGCGTCGTAGGGTTCGCTGGCGGCCAGGAACATGCCGTCGCGGCCGTTGTCGGCATGGTCGGCGGTGTGTCCCGATTCGCTCAATCCCTTCTTCAGGAACAGAGCGACGCGCTCGTTGTCTTCGACGATCAGAAGTTTCATGGCATATTCGGCTTAACAGACTTAACAATCAGAAAGATAGGTGAACAGCATGGTGGAATACTAATGCCGGAACAGTTCCAGCACAATCATTCCGCTTTTGCGACCGGGCTGTCGGCCGGTCGAGCAACATCGCCGCTATGCTGCAGCCAGCCGCCGCCGAGCGCGCGATACAGGTCGACCAGGCTGGTCAGGCGGTTCAGGCGCGCCGTGATCAGGGCCTGCTGCGCAGTGTAGAGATCGGTTTGCGCAGTCAGCACGTCCAGGTAGCTGTTGCTGCCGTTGGTGTACAGCATGTTGGCGAGGTCGAAGCGGCGTTGCTGGGCTTCGGTATAACGCTGTTGCGCCGCCAGCTGGTCGTCGTAGGTGCCGCGCGCCGCCAGCCCGTCGGATACCTCGCGGAAGGCAGTCTGGACGGTTTTTTCGTATTGGGCGATGCCGATGTCCTTCTGGATCAGCGCCACATCCAGGTTTGCCCGGTTGGCGCCGGCAGTGAAGATCGGCAGGGTCAGCGACGGTATGAAAGACCAGGCGCTGGATCCGGCGGCAAACAAGCCGCCCAGCGTCGCGCTGGCCGAGCCGAGCGAACCGGTCAATGAGATGCGCGGGAAAAACGCAGCGCGCGCAGCGCCGATGTCGGCGTTTTCCGAACGCAGCAGCGCTTCGGCCTGCAGGACGTCCGGGCGCCGTTGCAGCAGGTCCGACGGCAAGCCGGCGGGAATGTCGGCCAGCACCGGCTGCAGGTCCAGCTTGACGGCCGGCGGCAGGTCGCGTGGCAGCGGCTGGCCGACCAGCAGCACCAGGGCGTTTTCAGCCTGCGCACGCTGGCGCTGCTCGGCCGAATAATTTACCTGGGCTTGTTCGACGGCGGTTTGCGACAGGCGCAGGTCCAGTTCTGACGCGGTGCCTGTGTCGAACTGCAGCTTGACGATCTTGTAGGCCGCCTGTGCGGTCTGCAGCGTACTTTGCGTCAGCGCCAGCTGTTCGTCATAGGCAAGCGTGGTCAGGTATTGGTCGGCGGTTTGCGACACCAGCAGGATCTCCGCGGCCTGGCGCGCGTCGGCGCTGGCCAGGTACTGTTCCAGCGCGGCGTCCGACAGGCTGCGCAAGCGGCCGAAGAAATCGATTTCCCATGAACTGGAAATATCCGCTGAATAATCATGGGAAATGGAAGTATTGTGGCTGGACGATACGCTTGCAGGCGTACGCGAGTTCGAGGCGCCGGTATCCGCGCTCACTTGCGGAAACAGCGCCGCGCGCTGGATCCGGTATTGCGCCTGGACTTTTTCAACGTTCAGCACGGCGACCCGCAAGTCGCGGTTGTTCTGCAGCGCCAGTTCCACCAGCCGCTGCAGGCGCGGATCGGCGAGGAAATTGCGCCAGCCGGTGTCGGCGGCGGGCAGGATGCTGCTGCCCGGCTTGCCGGCCGGGGCCTGGTAGGCTGCGCCGGAAGGGAAGGCCGTAGCTACCGGCATGGCCGGCCGCTGGTACGTCGGCTGCAGCGAACAGCCGGCGGCAAGGGTCAGCAGCGCTGCGCCGGCGGCGGATCTGAGTGATGCCATGTCAATATTCTCCTGTACTTGGTTCGGCCGGCAGCAGCGGCGATGGATTCTGCACTGCCGGCTTCTTGCGGCCAAGCTTGTTGGCGACCACGATGTAGAACATCGGAATCATGAAAGTGGCGACGAAGGTCGCCGCCAGGGTGCCGCCGATCACGCCGGTGCCGATGGCATTCTGGCTGGCCGAGCCGGCGCCGCTGGCCAGCGCCAGCGGCAGCACGCCCAGCACGAACGCCATGGAAGTCATGACGATAGGCCGCATCCGCATGTGCGCCGCTTCGATTGCCGCTTGCAGCGCCGTGCGGCCCTGGCTCTGGAGTTCGCGGGCGAATTCGACGATCAGGATCGCGTTCTTGGCCGACAGGCCGATGGTGGTGAGCAGGCCGACCTGGAAGTAGACATCGTTAGACAAGCCCATCAGCGACGTTGCGGCCAGCGCACCGAGGATACCGAGCGGCACCACCATGATGACCGACAACGGAATCGACCAGCTTTCATACAGCGCGGCCAGGCTGAGGAACACGACCAGGATCGACAGGCCGTACAGCAGGGGGGCTTGCGAACTCGACTGCGCCTGCTGCAGCGAGGTGCCGGTCCATTCGAAGCCGATGCCGGCCGGCAGCTGCTTGACCAGTTTTTCCATGGCGATCATGGCCTGCCCGGAACTCTGGCCCGGCGCTGCCTGGCCCTGGATTTCCATGGCTTCGACGCCGTTATAGCGCTGCAGCTGCGGCGGGCCGTAGGTCCATTCGTAGCTGCCGAAGGCGGAGAACGGCACCATGGCGCCGGTGCTGCTGCGGACAAACAGCCGCTGTATGTCGTCCGGATTCATGCGGTAAGGGGCGTCGGCTTGCACGTATACTTTCTTGATGCGGTTGTCGGTATCGAGGAAATTGTTGACATAGCGTGAGCCCCAGGTAATTGAAAAGGTCTGGTCGATGTCGGCCGCGCTGACACCCAGGGCGGCGGCTTTTTCGCGATCGATATTGACCTTGAAGGTCGGATTGTCGGCTTCCCCGGTGAACCGCACTTGCGCCAGCGCCGGGTCTTTTTTCGCCAGCGCCAGCAGCTGGTCGCGGGCCTTGGCCAGCGTTTCGTGGCCGAGGCCGCCGCGGTCTTCCAGCTCGAAGTCAAAGCCCGCGGCGCTGCCCAGACCACGGATCGGCGGCGGGCTGGTGGCGAAGATATCGGCCTCCTTGTTTGCGGCAAAATGCTTGCCGATGCGGTCAGACAACGCGTTGGCGGTCAGTTCCGGCTTGTTGCGCTGGCTCCAGTCCTTGAGCCGCACGAACAGCTGTCCCTGGTTCTGGCCGCGGCCGGCGTTGTTGTTGCCGTTGACGATGAAGGTGGCGTCGACCATGGCCGCTTCGTCTTTCAGCAGGTAGTTGCTGACTTCATCCAGCACCAGGCCGGTGCGGCCCTGTGTGGTGCCCGGCGGCGTCTGTACCTGGACGAAGATGAAGCCCTGGTCCTCATTGGGCAGGAAAGACGTCGGCAAGCGCACGAACATGACGCCGACGGCAACCAGCACCGCGGCGTAGATCAGCAGCCAGCGTCCGGAGCGGGCGGCGACGTGGCGCACGCCGCGCACATACTGGCCGCGTCCCTTGTCGAAGCTGCGGTTGAACCAGCCGAACAAGCCCTTTTTTTCATCATGGTTTTCGCTCGGCGGTTTCAGCAAGGTGGCGCAGAGCGCCGGCGTCAGCGACAGCGCCACGAATACCGACAACAGCATCGAGGCCACGATGGTGAGCGAGAACTGGCGGTAGATGCCGCCTACCGTGCCGCTGGAGAACGCCACCGGCACGAACACGGCGCACAGCACCAAGGCCACGCCGATCAAGGCGCTGCTGATCTGTCCCATGGCCTTGCGGGTGGCCTCAAGCGGCGGCAAGCCGTCTTCGTGCATCACACGCTCGACGTTTTCCACCACCACGATCGCATCGTCCACCAGCAAGCCGATCGCCAGCACCAGGCCGAACATCGACAAGGTGTTGATGGTAAAACCCAGCGCCGACATCACGCCGAAGGTTCCCAGCAGCACCACCGGCACCGTGATCGAGGGAATCAGCGTGGCGCGCAGGTTCTGCAGGAACAGGTACATCACCAGGAACACCAGCACGATGCCTTCCAGCAGCGTCTTCACCACTTCCTCTATCGATATCTTGACGAAGGGCGTGACGTCGTTCGGATAGACCACTTTCAGGCCGTGCGGGAAATACGGCTCCAGTTCCGCGATGCGCGCCCGTATCGCTGCCGCCGTGACCAGCGCATTGCCGCCCGGCGCCAGTTGGATGCCCATGCCGGATGCAGCCTGGCCGTTGTATTTGTTGTCGACATTGAAGCTTTCCGCGCCGAGGTTGATGCGGGCGACGTCGCTCAGGCGCACTTGCGAACCATCCGGCAGCACCTTGAGCAGGACGTTGCCGAAATCCGCCGGCGTGCGCAGCAGCGTCGATTCGGTAATCGTCGTGCTGAGCTGCTGGTTCTGCACCGCCGGCGTGGCGCCGAGCTGGCCGCCGGAAATTTGCACGTTCTGCGCCTGCAATGCAGCGGTAGCGTCGAGCGGCGTGAGGGCATAGCTGTTCAGCTTGGCCGGATCGAGCCAGATCCGCATCGCATACTGGGTGCCGAAGACGTTCATGTTGCCGACGCCGTTGATGCGGCTGATCGGGTCCTGTACATTCGAGACCACATAGTTGGCGATGTCGAACTTGTTCATGCTGCTGTCGGTCGACACAAAACCTATCACCATCAGGAATGCATTGGTCGACTTGGTGACCTTGACGCCGGATTGCTGCACCTGCGCCGGCAACAGCGGCACCGCCAGCTGCAGCTTGTTTTGCACCTGCACCTGGGCGATGTCTGGATTGGTGCCGCTGGCGAATGTCAGCGAAGTGGTCGACTGGCCGGTGTCGTCGCTGGTGGACGACATGTAGAGCAGGTTGTCGATGCCGGTCATCTGCTGCTCGATCACCTGCACCACGGTATTTTGCACGGTGGTGGCGGAAGCGCCCGGGTAAGTGGTGCTGATCTGGACCGTAGGCGGCGCCACCGGGGGAAACTGTTCCACCGGCAGCGAGAAAATCGATATGCCCCCCGCCAGCATGATCAGGATGGCGAGCACGATCGCGAAGATCGGCCGGTCTATGAAAAATTTTGCCATTGCGGATTCGTCCCTATTCAGCTACAGATGTGGCTGCAGCATTGGCTGCCACCGCTTGCGCCGCGGGTTGCCGGCTCGGCGTCTCGGACGCTGCGACCAGCATTCCGGGCAGCACTTTCTGGCCGCCGCTGACGATGACCCGTTCGCCTTCGTTCAGGCCGGCGGTGACTACCCAGCTGTTGCCCAGCGTGTCCTGCGTTTGCAGCGTGCGCTGGACCACCTTGTTGTCGGGGCCGACCACAAGTGCGGTGGCGTGCCCCTGCGGGTCATGGCTGACGCCGGGAATCGGCACCAGGATCGCCCGGTCATTCACGCCTTGCTGGATGCGGGCGTGCACGAACATGCCCGGCAGCAGGACATACTTGGGATTGGGGAAAATCGCGCGCACGGTGACCGAACCGGTGCTGGGGTCGACCGTGACGCCGTTGAACTGGAGCGTCCCGGTCAGCGGATACTGGCTGCCGTCCTCCAGCGTCAGCGTCACCTTGACCTGGTCCGCGCCGTTCAGCTTGACCTGGCCGCTGGCGACATCGCGCCGCAGCTGCAAGCCGGCGACGCTGGGCTGGTTGAGGTCGACATAGATCGGATCGATCTGCTGGACTGTGGTCAGCAGCGTGGCCGCGCTGCCCTGCACATACGCGCCTTGGGTCACCTGCGATACGCTGCTGCGGCCGGCAATCGGCGAGACCACATTGGTGTATCCCAGGTTGATGCTGGCTGTAGCCACTGCCGCCTTGGCGGCGGCGACATCGGCGGCCGCCTGGCCTTGCGCCGCGACCGCGTTATCGTAGGCCTGCTTGCTGACGGCATTGCCGCCGATCAGGATCTTGTAGCGGTCGGCCTGCGAACTGGTGGCAACCAGGTTGGCTTCGGCTTTCTGCAGCGCGGCCAGCGCACTGTTCAAGGCGGCGCGATACGGCGCCGGATCGATCTGGTACAGCGCTTGATTGGCCTTGACGTCGGCGCCTTCCTGGAAGCTGCGCTTCTGCACGATGCCGTCGACACGGGCGCGCACCTGCGCTACCAGGTAGGCCGAGGTGCGGCCAGGGAGTTCGGTGCTGACAGGGACGCTGGTGCGGCGGGCTGTGATGACGCTGACCTGCGGCGCCGCTGCTTTTGGCGCAGCCTGTTTTGCGGGACCGCAAGCGGCCAGCGAGAGCAGCATCAGCGTGGCTGCCAGGGTGGCGCAACGCCGGTTTGTTTTATGCGGATACATAGGTTCAACCCCATTTGTCAGTTGCCGAAACCGTTTCGGCGTAAATCGCGTCAGTTTCGCGTCAGTTACGGTAATGCGCGCCATGATTGAACAAGGAAAACAGCCGGGGCTGGATAAGGGACAGAACGGCGGAGGGCAGGCTGTGTTGAAGCTGCAGCGCTGCCTCCGCGACGGGATGCTGCGATCAAGGCGTGTTAGCCGTTGTAGAGCGGGTTAGGCGAAACATAAACTTTCACCATATGGTCAAGCAGTCCCGGAGGCGCCACGCTGTTCAGGTTGAATGCACTGGCCGAACCGTCGAAAGTCCAGGCGAATGTGCCGCCGCCGGCATTGAATTGAACCGCCTGGCCGCCCTGTACATTGATGAACTTGGTGTCGGGGGTGATCGTGACGGTGCGGCTGGTGGCCGTCGCCGCC
This sequence comes from Collimonas fungivorans, assembly GCF_028292705.1. Classification (GTDB taxonomy): domain Bacteria; phylum Pseudomonadota; class Gammaproteobacteria; order Burkholderiales; family Burkholderiaceae_D; genus Collimonas; species Collimonas fungivorans_B. The sequence goes on from NZ_JAQGLV010000227.1 coordinate 17,670, forward strand.
GCGGTTTCGCCCAGCAGGCTGTGGCTGTCTGCGGCCATGGAAGAGGCGGCCGAGAAGGAGAGTGTCAAGGCAAGAAGGGCCGGAATAAGTAATTTCGAAGTCATGGTGTGCTCCAATAAAAAGAAG
>NZ_JAQGLV010000244.1 GCF_028292705.1 Collimonas fungivorans
TAGGCCGTGGTGCGGTATGCCGGACGCGTGCTGCAGAAAAAATCCCAGCCCACGGTTGCCGGCTTGTCGGCTGGCGCGGTCGGCACGGCCAGCGTGAGCGCGGCTGAGGTAAAGTGGCCGGCCGGAACGGTTTTGGGGTCGAGATGAAGGTTTTCTGCCACTCCGCCAAACAGGCGAAGTATTTCGCCAATGATCTTCGGATCGCGTTTGCCCTTGTCCGCGCACATGGCTGCGATGTGGTTTTTCGCGACAGTAAACGGCTGGTCCGAACTTCCAAGCAGGGCGGAGACGCCCGGGGTCCACATTTTCAGCTTGTTTTCAGCGACATAGGCGGCTCTGGCAGCATTCATGAGCGTCGCCATTTTCTGCTGGTCCCCGGAAGCAATCTGCTGGTTGACGGAGTTCAGGATGTTCAATGCGCAAGCGGCGATCTGGTTTGCCGTCGCACTTAAGTAGGGATCTGTATCGAACAGATTGCATAAGTCCCGCGCCATCTTGAATTCATTGACTGCCTTGTCAAGTTTGAGTTTGTCGACATTCGGTGCATTGAGCTTTTCCATGGATTACTCCTGTTATCTGGTGGATGTTTAAGAACCGGAGTCTTGCGACCTTCCTGTTCCTGATCCACCATACGGAGCTTGGCGCCTGGATTCCTGACCATTTATGGCTGTGCGCGCGAAGCCGCGCCTGCCTGCAAAAGCCTGGCTAGGAAACCGTTGGTATGGATAGCTGGGGGCGGGGAAAACGAATGGATATTTTGATTGTCTGGGCGAGGATGTTTGCCGACGGCAGGCGGGCCATCGTTTTTTCTTATATCCCTATCCAGAATCAGTATTTCCTGCTGACGGCGCTGCTCCCTTAAACTTCAGTCACAGCAGAGTTCAATGCATGCTCGTGTTGTGAGGGCCGCCACCATGGCCGCATGGCCTGACAGTCGGACACCTTATCGGGTGTTCACATGACAGGTTTTTCCGGATCATCATTCTGGGAATCGTATGGAAGATCGCACATGCGGCGTTGTCTGCCGTTATCCGGAATCTGTGCTGCAGCTCCGTCCTGATCAAACGGAGCGAGCCGGAATCACGAATAACCCCGGCTGCATTTTTTATTGTGTGTTTTCCTGGCGCCGGGCCAGCTCGTCGTGTTCGGCAAATACCTCTTTTGCCGCGAACATGCCGTTCAATGCCGCTGGAAAACCGGCATACAGCGCCATCTGCATGATCGTTTCGGTGATTTCCAGGCGCGACAGGCCGACGTTCAGGGCCGCCGCCAGATGTACTTTCAATTGCGGCTGGGCCGTGCCCATTGCGGTGAGCGCCGCCACTGTCGCCAGTTCGCGCTGCTGCAGGCTGAGGCCGGGGCGGGAATAGATCTCGCCGAAGCCGAATTCGATGACATAGCGCCCGAGGTCGGGAGAAATATCGGCCAGGCTGTCGATCACCTTTTCGCCGGCGATGTCGTCGACTTCCTTCAACCGTTGCAAACCTCTTTCATAAGTGCTTTGTTCCATGTGTTTCTCCAAGTGAGTCATTCGTGGTGGTCGGCCTGCAGCTGCTGTTCCATGCGGGCATACAGGGCGACCTTGTCGCGCAGCATGCCCAGCGTTTCCTGCAGCTCCAGCAGTTCAGCTTCCAGCGCAACCGTATGCTGCTCCAGCAATACCTTGCGCTCTGACACACTGCCAAGGCGGTCCCCCAGCCTGCGCAGTTCGGCATAACGCAGCATCTGCTGTATCGACATGCCGGTAGCGCGCAACTTGAGCAGGAATGCGATCCAGTTCAGGTCTTCCTGGCGGTACAGGCGATGCTGGTTGCTTTGCCTCGGGACAGGATCGATCAAGCCTATCTTTTCGTAATAGCGCAAAGTGTGGATGCTGAGTCCGGTGGCTGTCGCAGCTTGCTGGATCGTGATGGAAGTGGCCATGGAATAAAGTTTAGAAGTTAGAGTGCACTCTAGGTCAAGCATTTATTATCGCAGCACTGCAGTTTGTTCACCGCAATGGCCCGGTAAAAGCCGGGATAGGCATTACGGGATATGATTACCTGACCAGTTCCTCCTGCTTTATCCCATTTTTTTAAACGAAAGGCTGATCATGGAATACCGACGTTTAGGAGCATCCGGATTCAAGGTGCCGGCGCTCAGTTTCGGCACCGGCACGTTTGGCGGCAAAGGCGATTTTTTTGGCGCGTGGGGCAATACCGATGTCGCCGATGCAAGGCGGCTGGTCGACATTTGCCTTGATGCCGGCCTGACCATGTTCGACAGCGCGGACATCTACTCCGACGGCGTCGCCGAGTCGGTGCTGGGCGAAGCAATCAAGGGCCGGCGCGACCGCGTGCTGCTGTCGACCAAGGCGACTTTCCGCACCGGCGAGGGACCGAATGCGGTCGGCTCTTCCCGCTTCCACCTGATCCGGGCATGCGACGCCGCGCTCAAGCGCCTCGGCACCGACTACATCGATCTGTTCCAGCTGCACGGATTCGATGCCCTGACCCCGGTCGAAGAAGTGCTGTCGACGCTAGACGACCTGGTGCGCGCGGGCAAGATTCGTTATATCGGCGTGTCGAATTTCTCCGGCTGGCACCTGATGAAATCGCTGGCGGCGGCTGACCGTTACGGCTACCCGAGATATGTCGCCAACCAGGCTTATTATTCGCTGATCGGCCGCGACTATGAATCGGAACTGATGCCGCTGGGCCTCGACCAGGGCGTCGGCGCCGTGGTCTGGAGCCCTCTGGGCTGGGGCCGCCTGACCGGCAAGATCCAGCGCGGCCAGCCGCTGCCGGAGCAAAGCCGCCTGCACAAGACTGCGGACATGGGGCCGCCGGTGGCGGACGAGCTGTTATACCGGGTGGTGGACGCCTTAAAGGAAATTGCCGGGGAAACCGGCAAGACCATCCCGCAGATCGCCCTTAACTGGCTGCTGCAACGGCCCACTGTCGCCACCGTGGTGATCGGCGCCCGCAACGAGGAGCAGCTGCTGCAGAACCTGGGCGCCATCGGCTGGAACCTGAGCGTCGAGCAGGTCGCCAGGCTGGACGCCGCCAGCGCGGTGACCGTGGCTTACCCATACTGGCACCAGCGCGGCTTCACCGAGCGCAATCCGCTGCCGGTCTGATAGCCCGGTTGCGCCGTTATCGTTTTTCGCCATCAAGATTGCAAAAAAAATGCTGAAAACAGCTGCATCCTTATTAAAATCAGCGACTTAATTGTAAGCAACCGTTGCAGCTAAGGAAATCTCAAGTGCATATTCTTTTGGTGGAAGACGATTCGGTGCTGGCGGACGGCATCCTGCGCATCTTCAAAGGCCACGGTATGGTGGTCGACGTGGTACAGAACGGCAACGACGCCGATGCGCTGCTGCAGCGCACGGAAATTTCGGTGGTGGTGCTGGATATCGGCTTGCCGGGCATGGACGGCTTTGAAGTGATCCGCCGCCTGCGCGCGCGCGGCAGCCACATCCCGGTGCTGCTGCTGACCGCGCGCGATTCGGTGCAGGACCGGGTCTACGGCCTGGAGCTGGGGGCCGACGATTACCTGGTGAAACCGTTTGCCACCCAGGAGCTGGTGGCCCGGGTGCGCGCGCTGCTGCGCCGCAGTGCGCCGCAGCCGCTGGAGGTGCACCTTGGCGGGCTGTCGCTGAACACTTCGGCGCGGCGCGCAAAAATCAACGGCAAGGCGATCGAGCTGTCGGTGCGTGAGTGGGCGGTGCTTGAATACCTGCTGCAGCAGGCGTCGCGCGTCGTATCGCGGCAGCAGATCATCGACGCCATCCTGCCTTGGGGTGCGGAGCTGACGCTGAACGCGGTGGAGGTGTACATATCCAGGATCCGCTTGAAAATCGCCGATGCCGGCATCGAGATCCGCACCATCCGCGGTTTCGGCTACATGCTGGAAAAAACAGAAGCATGACCAGCATCCGAGTCAGGCTACTGAAGTGGCTGCTGGTCCCGCTGCTGGTGCTCAACCTGATTGGCGCCGGCCTGGCTTATTGGCTAGCCAGCAGTCCGGGCCGGACTGTTTTCGACCAGACCAGTATCTTGACGGGACTGGTATGGCTGGAGGCGGGGCTGGCGCTGGTGCTGGCTGCCGTCATCTGGCTGGCGCTCGGCAGGGGATTGCAGCCGCTGAAAAAAATGACCGCCGACCTCGAGGCACGCAGCGACGATGACTTGTCGGCGCTGGAGCAACGCCATGTGCCGCTCGAACTGAGCCCTGTGGTGACAGCCATCAACCGCCTGCTGGACAAGGTGCAGCAGGACGCCAAGGCGCAGCAGAATTTTCTTGCCAACATGGCGCACCAGCTGCGTACGCCGCTGGCCGGATTCCGCACCCAGCTGGAATGGCTACGGCAGAAGCACGCCGGCGAACCGGAGAGCGCGCACTCGATCGCGCTGATGAC
>NZ_JAQGLV010000166.1 GCF_028292705.1 Collimonas fungivorans
ACCAATACGTGATCGGACGTCCTTTTGTGAACCGTGCCACCATCAACCTACCGAATGGCAAACACTTTACGATGGTTGCGGAACATCTCGATGAAGCGCATCCCTATGTCGGCAAGGTATCCCTCAACGGCAAGCCCCTGGATCATGTTTACATCCGTCATCAGGATATAGAAGCTGGCGGTGAGCTTCGCTTTGAGATGCAAAGCGAGCCGAATAAGGACTGGGGGCGTGAATTGAACAGTCGGCCATTCTCCATGTCGGGATACGGTAGTTAAGCTGCAGAGCCTGAGTTCCCAACGCCGAAAAAACCCCGCGAAAGCGGGGTTGATTACTCGTCCTGCAGATAATTTTTTGCCGAGAGGCAACCTCATTCCCACCCAATTATAAATGGCTGAGCTAGGTATCTGATAACAAATACCTTTCTAACCGCCATACTGAGCGATACCATGGACAATACCATGATCGAAATTGGCTGAACCCGCTCGTCCGACTAACCAGCAAAGCCAAGCTTCGGGGCGGTCGCGTCTGCGCCGGGTTGAAAAATCCAAATAGCTAAGCATCCTCGCCGCAATTCGGTCCGTGGCTCTAATTAATTGCCGGTACGTCAATATGCATTTTCTCTAGCGCTGGTCTAGAGAAATGACTGGAGCTCTTTGCCGTCGTGTACCGTTTCCGGCGCCTGTACCTCGCGTGCGTCATTGTCGCCTTTGCGCCGAAAAAGAGTCAGTGCATTCATGGCATGAATTGCAACATCGCTGTCGAGCCCAGCGCCCGCTCAGATTGCGCCGCGGCGCTGCTCGCCGTTCACTAGCCGCACCAAGCCCAACGGATTTCGGCCTTGCAGCGCCGGCGGCAGCAACTCGTCCGGATAGTTCTGGTAGCAGATCGGACGCAGGAAACGGTCGATCGCCAGCGTGCCGACCGAGGTGCCGCGCGCGTCTGAAGTGGCCGGATACGGCCCGCCATGCACCATTGCTTCACACACTTCGACACCGGTCGGCGTGCCATTGACCAGCAAGCGCCCGGCTTTTTGCTCCAGGCATTCGATCAGGTCGCGGTGAGCACGCAAATCGGCCGGTTCCGCCATCAAGGTTGCGGTCAGCTGGCCGCCCATCGCCCGGGCGAACTGCAACAGCGCTTCGCGGCTGTCGAGCTCGACAACCACGGTCGCGGCGCCGAACACTTCTTCCTCCAACGGCGCGCCAGCGGCAAACAGCAGGCTTTGCTCAGCCTTGAAGAAATGCGGCCTGGCCTTGGCTTCATCGGCGCCGCCCGACACCAGCACTGCCACGCCGCTTAGCGTGCTGAGCCGGTCAACGCCGCCGTAATAGTTGGACAGCATGCCGGCATTGAGCATGGTCTGCGCCGGCTGGACCTCCATGGCCTTTTGCAGGCATTCGATGAAGTGGCTCAGTTGCGCTGAACGCACCCCCACCAACAGGCCAGGATTGGTGCATAGCTGGCCTGCACCCATCGTCACCGACGCGGCGAGATCTTTGGCGATGGCTTCGCCGCGGTCTTGCAAGGCTTCCGGCAGCAGGATGATCGGATTGACGCTCGACATCTCGGCGAACACCGGGATCGGTTCGGCGCGCGCCGCCGCCAAATCGCACAGCGCCCGCCCTCCCCGCAAGGAACCGGTGAAGCCGACCGCCTTGATCTGCGGCGCCTGCACCAGTCGCGCGCCGACGTTGCCGCCGTAAATCATGTTGAATACGCCTGGCGGCATCGCGCAGCGCTGGACCGCGCGTTGCACTGCATCGGCCACGCGTTCGGACGTGATCAGATGGCCGGCATGGGCTTTGACGACGACCGGACAACCGGCCGCCAGCGCCGCCGCGGTATCGCCGCCGGCCACCGAAAAGGCCAGCGGGAAATTGCTGGCGCCGAAAATAGCCACTGGGCCGATGCCGATCTTGCATTGGCGCACATCCGGCCGTGGCGGCTGGCGCTCGGGCAAGGCGGTATCGATGCGCGCGCCAAGGAAATCGCCGCGCCGCAGTACCTTGGCGAACAGCCTCATCTGGTTACTGGTGCGCGTGCGTTCGCCTTGCAGGCGCGCGGCCGGCAGGCCGGTTTCGCGCATCACCTCGCCAATGAAGTCGTCGCCCAGCGCATCGAGTTCCTCGGCGATGGCATCGAGGAATGTGGCGCGCTGTTCGGGCAGCAGTTGCCGGTAGGCCGGATAAGCAGCCGCCGCCGCCGCCGCCGCCGCGTCGACTTCCGCGTCGCTTGCCTCGTGGAATGGAACCGGGTGAGTTTCCCCCGATGCAGCGGCGATGCTGCGAAAGCTTGCCGCCCCTTGGGCGCTGCGGGCGCCACCAATATACTGGTGTCCGAGAATGTCGTTTGTCACTGTACTGGTCCTTTCGATCATTGTTCTGGCGCGGCGACAAGCACCGGCCTGGTCACTTTTTTACCAGCGGGCAGGTGCTGGCCGACAGCGGCTGGGTGGCCGCGGCCGCCGGGATCACCGACTTCAGCTGATAGTAATCCCACGGATATTTCGATTCGGATGGCTTCTTGACCTGGAACAGGTAATAGTCATGCACCATCAAGCCATCCTCGCGGATCTTGCCGTTGTGGGCGAAGAAATCGTTGACTGGAGTGGCCTTCATCCTGGCCATCACGGCTGCGGTGTCATCCGTTCCGGCCGCTTGCACTGCCTTGAGATAATGCATGGTTGATGAATAATTACCGGCCTGGATCATCGTCGGCATCCTTTTGGTCTTGTCGAAGAAGCGCTTCGACCACTTGCGCGTGTCCTCGTCAAGATCCCAATAGAACGATTCCGTCAACAGCAGTCCCTGGGCGACATTCAGTTTCAGGCTATGGATATCGGTGATGAACGCCAGCAGCGCAGCCAGTTGCTGGGTGCCTGACCTGGCTAGGCCAAATTCATTCGCCGCCTTGATCGAGTTGACGTTGTCCCCGCTACCGTTGGCCAGGCCGATCACCTTCGCCTTCGAGGCCTGCGCCTGCATCAGGAACGACGAAAAATCGGACGCGTTCAAGGGATGGCGGCTAGCCCCGAGGATCTTGCCACCGTTGGCTGTCACCACCGCCGATGCATCCTTTTCAAGCGAGTGGCCGAACGCATAGTCCGCGGTGATGAAAAACCAGGAATTGCCGCCCTGCGCAGTAATTGCCTTGGCCGTCCCTTTCGCCAGCGCGTAGGTGTCGTAGGTATAGTTGATGCTGATGGGCGAACAGTTCTCGTTCGTCAGCTTGGTCGACGCGGCGCCGTTTACGATCACCATCCGGTTCTTTTGCCGGCCAATCTCGATGACCGACAGCGCCGTCGAGGAATTCACCAGGTCGGTAATCATGTCCACTTGCTGGGTGTCGAGCCATTCGCGGGCCTTGCCGGCGGCGACGTCCGCCTTGTTCTGGTGATCGGCCGACACGACTTGGATCGGATGGCCCGGGACCTTGCCGCCGAAATCCTCCACCGCCATCTTCACCGCCACCACGCTGCCCTGCCCGGCAATGTCCGAATACAGACCGGACATGTCGGTCAGGACGCCGATCTTGACGACTCCCGCGCTTACCATGTTTTGCGCCGCCACGATGCCCATGTCGAGCGACATCAATACACCCACAGCGAATTGGACTATTTTTTTATGCTGCATGCTGGTCTCCGGTGGAAACGGACGGTGTCAGATGATGGCAAGCGGATGCGCTGGCAGCGGCCGGAATCTGCCCGGCATCATGACCCGGCACAGGGCCTCGGCAAAAAAGAAATCGCCGAACATCGTGGCGCCGTCGACGCCTTCGTTGTGCGGCTTCGAGTAGCAGGAATTCTTCAACAGGCCGCGCTGCGACGGCTCGCTGGCAACTTCGGTGCGGCAAAGCGCCTCGAGCATCGCCAGGCCGTGCGTGCGCCACCTGGCCCCGGCGGCCGGATCCGGATGCACGCGCCCCAATTCGAGCAAGGCCGACGACACCACCGCCGCCGCCGCCGTATCCTTGATGTCGGCATCGGCGCCGGTCGCATCGAAGTCCCACGGCGGCACCTGGCGACCATCCAGGCGTTTCAGGTAATACGTCGCCAGGCGCTCGGCCAGGTCGAGGTATTCGCGCTTGCCGGTCTCGCGCGCCGTATTCACGTAGCCGTAAATGGCCCAGCCCTGGCCGCGGCTCCAGGCGGATTCATCGAACGCGCCCTGGAAGGTATAGCCACGCCTGCGCTCGCCGCTGACGGTGTCATACTCGACCGCATGGTAGGTCGAATCGTCGCTGCGGATGAAGGCCTTGGCGCTGATGTCGGCGTGCGCCCGGGCGGCCAGCCGATAGCTGGCGTCGCCGCTGTAGTTGGCGGCCCAGTACAACAGCGACAGGTTGGCCATGGTATCGATCGCCGAACTGCATCGGCCACGCGGATCGTTCATCGGCCCCCATGACGCCAGGTAGGCGCCGGCGCGCGTGGTCACCAGGCGGGCGCGCAATTTGCCGGCCGCCTCCAGCGCGATGCCGGCGTACCATGCATCGCCGGTGATGTCGAAGCCGGGAATCGCGCTGCTGTCGAAGATGAATCCGATGTCGTGGGTGTTCGGGTCTTCCGCGCGCTGCGCTACCAGCCGCATGCGCTCGCGCGCCCACAGCAGGAACCTGGACTCGCCGGTGTGCTGGTACGATGCCAGCAGCAGGCCGACCCAAAACCCGCACAGCCAGTTACCGTGGCTCCAGGAGTCGCCGGTGTAGCCCGCGGAGAGCGAAGCCGGCTGGCGAACCCATGCGCCGTCGGGGCTGGTCACGTGGGGAAATTCGACGCCCAGGGTGGGCTCGTCCTGCGCCACCTTGCGGGCCATCTCGTCGAGCGTACTGGAAAAAAGGGCCCGTTGTGCCGGCGTGATTTCAATCGGGTTGTTCATGTCATTTGGCATCGCATCTCCTCGTTTTGTCCCGGTGCTGGTGCAACACCGTAGACAAAATTTTACGAGTCAGGAGACGCCAGTGGTTAGGACGAAAACCAGCTTGACTTGGACTTTTTCGCAGCGCAACAGGGATCAGAGCTTCAGGTTGACGAGGCTCTGGCGAAAATCGATCGGCGAGCGGCCGGTGTGTTTCTTGAAGCAGCGGCTGAAGTAAGCAGGGTCGCCGAATCCCAGCTGATCGGCCACCTCTGCCACGCTCACTTCCGAGTGCAGCAGCATGCGCTTCGCTTCCAGCATGACCCGTTCCCTGATCAGTTGCGAGGCGGTCTGGCCGGTGGCCTGGCGGATCGCTTCATTGAGCGCGCGTTCGGTGACCTTCAGCAGGCGCGCGTACTCGGCCGTTTCGTCGAGCGACGCGAAATTTTTCTCCAGCAGCGTCTTGAAGCGGCGCGCCAGCAGCAGGCTGCGCGACGACGCGCCGGTGTCGGCGGCCGGTTCGGCCATGCGCGACGCCTTCATCAGGAAAATCCGCAGGTACGACCAGATCACGTCTTCGTATCCCCTCTGCTCGGCGATGTATTCCTCGCTGATCGCTTCAATGATGGGAAACAACACGTGGGCCTGGTCGTCATCCATGTAGAGGGCGTTGCTGATGCTTTCGAAATCGTACACCGGCACCTCGGTGAGCGAATTCCTGCTCTGCACCTTGAAGGCGAAGAATTCGGCGCTGAAATTGATGGTGAACCCGGCCGCATCATCGGACAGCACGAAATCGTGGATCTGGCCCGGGCCCATGAAGAACAAGGTATTCGGCTTGACCTCGTAGCGCACCGAATCGATGATGTGATGGCCGCTACCGTGCGCCACCCAGACGATATGATAGAAGTCGTGCCTGTGCGGATAGGGCAAGGTGGACTTCAGGTTTTCCAGCGGCGCAAAATGAAAATCAATCGACTTGACTTTGGAGCCGTAGTCAAAGTTCGCGATCTGTATGACCGGCAATTGACAACACGACGAGGTATGCATTACGGTAATCTCCATCGGGCAACTGCGTCGTCCGCGCACAGTCCGCGGAGTCGCAGTTTGAACATCTGATCTGTATGGCAGCGCGCCTGGCGGCTGATCGAATCCATTCCTACAATAGCAGAAAGTTCAACGTTCGGTCAGCAGGCCGCGCGCCGCCAGGTTCGCCATCAGCGCGCGCAGGCCGAATATCCAAGGCTTGACCTTGTCCGAAGTGTTGACGCGATTGCGCAGCGCACCTAATTTGCTGCTGCTGATCGTGACGATATCGCCGGCGTGATGGGTAAAGCCGGCGCCGGGATGATCGCGGTCCTGGGTCGGCGAGAACAGCGTGCCGAGGAACAGCATGAAGCCGTCCGGGTATTGATGCGTTGCACCGAGGGTCTGGCCGGCAAGGTCGACCGGGTCGCGGCTGATGCGGCTCATCGAACTGGTGCCGTGCAGGACGAAGCCGTCGCTGCCTTCGACCAGCAGCCGCACCTCTTGCTTGCGCACGTCGTCGAGCGAAAAACCGGCATCGAACAGGCGGATGAACGGCCCGATCGCGCAGGACGCGTTGTTGTCCTTGGCCTTGCTCAGCAATAATGCGCTGCGTCCTTCGAAATCGCGCAAGTTGGCGTCATTGCCCAGCGTCGCGCCCATTATTTGGCCCCGGCTGTTGACGGCGAGGACCACCTCGGGCTCCGGGTTGTTCCAGGCAGAGTCGGGGTGGAGGCCGATCTCCGCGCCGGTGCCGATCGCCGACAGCACCGGCGCTTTGGTGAACACCTCGGCATCCGGTCCGATCCCGACCTCCAGGTACTGCGACCACATGCCCTGCTCGATCAGCAGCGCCTTCAGTTTCGCCGCTTCAGGCGAGCCCGGGACGACTGCCGCCAGGTTGTCGCCCATGACCGCCTGCACGCGCGCGCGCACCGCTTGTGCACGACCGGCATCGCCGCCAGTTTGTTCCTCGATTACGCGTTCGAGCATGCTGTCGACGAACGTCACGCCGGCTGCCTTGATCACCTGCAGGTCGCAAGGCGCCAGCAGGTAAGGACAGTCTTCATCGGGGATGGCGGCCGCGGTGTTGCGCGCGATGTCCTCGAAGCTGCCGATGCGCTGGCCGACGGTAGCGCGCACCAGCGCCGCCGCATCATCGTGCTCGAGTAATGCGCTAACGGTCGAGGCGAGCCGGCTCACATCGAATACGCCATCGTGCCGGATCGCGACCACGGCGGGGCCCGGATGGGGTCCCGGCAGCCAGGCACGGCCAATCAATGTGCCGGCAAAACCGTCGGCGGGAAGGATATCGGGAATAGCGGATTGCGGCGTGTCTGACATGGGATGGTTCCTGGTTGGTTGATGAGTGCGAACGCGCGCGTCCGGCTGGATTACGCGAACCGCAGTTCCTTGAGCGCCGACAGGCCGCTCAGTACCGCCTCGCCGGTCTGCTTGCGCACCATGGTGTCCATGATGAGGATACGTTTTGCGTCTTTCTTGCCGACCACCGTCACTTCGACGGTAATGGTGTCGTCGATGAATACGGGCCCCAGGAAGCGCAGTTCCTGGCCGACGTAGGCAAAGCCGGGACCGGTCAGCGCGGTATGCGCCATCGATACCACGGCAGCGGTCAGGATCCCGTGCGCGACGCGCTGGCCGAACGGCGAGTGCGCGGCGAATTCCTGGTCCATGTGCAGCGGATTGAGGTCGCCCGACAGCCAGGCGAACGCGTCGATCTCGGCCGCGGTCATCTTGCGTGTCGTAACCTGTTTGCGGCCGATCGCGATATCGTCGAAGCCGAGCAGGTCGTTCCATCGGAACATGGTGGCGCTCATGCTTTACCCCCTTCCGGGAGCGCGATACGCTGGCTCACCAGGGTCTCGATGTCGTCGGCGCTGTAGCCAAGTTCGGCCAGCACCTCGCGTGTATGCTGGCCCTGCTGCGGTGGCGCGCGGTGCAGCGCCGGCGCTTTGCCGTCGTAGCGCACCGGATGGGCCAGCAGGCGCACACTGCCCGCTTGGGGGTGCTCGACCGTCATCACGATGTCGTTGTGCTTTACTTGCGGATCGGCCTCGACCTGCTCGTAATCGTTGACCGGCGCATACCAGATATCGTGCACATCAAAGGCCGCCATCCACGCCGCCGTGGTGCGCGTAGTGAGCGCCTCATGCACGATGCGATTGATCTGGTCGCGCTGGTTAACCGGATCCTTCAGATCGGAAAAGTCGGCCAGTTCCGGCCGGTCAAGCGCCGCAGCAAGCTTGGCGGTCGTCGTCAGCGAGATCGCAATCCAGCCGTCCTGCGTGCGGTACACCCCGTATGGCGCCGGATGGAAGCGGCTGCCGATCGGCGGCTCGGTACGATCCCACAGCGGCCCCTTGTTCAGGTAATAGGTAAACGGCTCGATCTGCAGGTCGATTGCCGCATTCAGCAAATTGCTTTCGACCAGGGTACCTTTGCCAGTGCGCTCGCGCGCCTGCAGCGCCGCGACCACGCCGAACGCGGCCAGCGCGGCGGCATGCTGGTCGACGATGGCCGAACCCACCGGCGTCGGCGGCGAATCGGCCGACCCCGACAGCATCGTCATGCCGCTCATCGCCTGCAGCAGCAGGTCTTGCCCCGGGCGCTTGAGGTACGGACCGGAAGAACCGTAGCCCGTGCACGAGCAATACACCAGGCGCGGATTGACGGCCTTTACATCCTCATAGCCGAAGCCCATGCGCTGCAGCACGCCGGGGCGATAGTTTTCGATCAGGACGTCGGCTTCGCGCACCAGCCGCCAGACGATTTCCTTTGCCTTCTCGTCGCGCAGATCAAGCGAAATGCTGCGCTGGTTGCGGTTGCCGAGCATGAAAAACACGCTGACGCCTTCAATAAACGCATCGAGGCCGGACCAGTTGCGCTCGAAAGCGCCGCCAGGCGGCTCGATCTTGATGACGTCGGCGCCGACGTCGGCCAGCATCTGCACGGCCGCCGGACCTTGCAGGAAGTGCGTGAAGCTGATTACCTTTATGCCCTTGAGCATGTGACCTCCGAGAAAAATAGTCGATTGTGCGTGCCGGCCGTCAGGCCAGCAATTCGCGCGAGATGATCATGCGCTGGATCTCCGAAGTGCCTTCGACGATTTCCAACACCTTGGCGTCGCCGAATGCGCGCGCCACCGCGTACTCGCTCATCACGCCGTAGCCGCCATGGATCTGCAGCGCCTGGTGCGCCGCCTCCATCGCCCGCTCGCTGGCAAACAGTTTTGCCATCGAGGCCTGCTGGCCGAACGGCTGGCCGGCATCTTTAAGCGCGGCAGCGTCGTAGAGCATCAGGCGCGCCGCATGGGTGTGGGTGGCCATGTCGGCGACCTTGAATTGCAGGGCCTGGAATTCGGCGATCGGCTTGCCGAATGCACGGCGTTCCTTCATGTAGGCCAGCGAACGGTCCAGCGATCCCTGCAGGATCCCCAACGCCAGCGCACCAATCAAGATGCGACCGGTATTGATCTGGGCCAGGGTCTGGCGCAATCCGGCGCCGCGCTGCCCCAGCAGGTGTGCCTCGGGCACCTTGCAGTTCTCGAAAAACAGTTCGTACGTGCTGGATGCGCGCCAGCCGATCTTGCGCAATTTGCGGCCGTAGGTAAATCCGGGGGTGCCATTGGGCAAAATCAGTGTGGAGATTTCCTTGCGGCCGTCCGGACGCGTGCCGGTGACGGCGGCGACCACCACCGGGCCGGTGACGTCGGTGCCGGAGTTGCTGATGAACGTCTTCGAGCCGTTGATTACCCACTGGCCGTCGTCGAGCGTGGCGCGGGTGCCGATGTTGGCGGCATCGGAACCGGCGTTCGGTTCGGACAACGCAATCGCGCCCACTGTCGAGCCGTCCAGGATCGGCCGCAGGTAGCGTTGCATCTGGTCCTCGGTGCCATAGTTGGACAACAGGCTGGCGACCGTCGAATTGGCCATCAGTGAGTTGGCGACTGCGCAATCGACCCGCGCCAGCTCTTCGAGCACGATGACGAACGACAGCCATTCGCCACCGCCGCCGCCATGCGCTTCCGGATACGGCAGGCCCGTGAAGCCGAGTTCGCCGGCCCGTTTCCAGATATCGTAAGGGAACGCTTCCTCTTCCCACAGGTGCTCCGAGACCGGTACCACCTCGCCTTCGGCGAAGCGGCGTACAGCGTCGCGGATCATCGTATGCTGTTCATTGAGCCAATGCGTCATGTTGTTACCTCATTAGTTGGGTGGGAGCGGTCCTGTGCACGAAGGTGTTTTTCGTCGCGCCGGGCAAGGAAGCCATGCAGCCCGGCGCGCGCATCCGCGGTGCCGAAATTGACGGCATAGTTGGCGGCCTCGAACTCCATGCCGGCACTGAGCGGCAGTTCGCTGGCGCGGTTGACGGAGCGCTTGGCCATTTCCATCGCGAACGGGTGATGGCGCGTCAGCGTGGCGGCAAATTCCAGCGTCGCCGCGCGCAGGTTTTCCGCCGCGGCGACCTGATGGATGAAGCCGAAGTGCAGGCATTCATCGACCGTGAAGTGGTGCCCGCTCAGCACCATCTGCTTGGCACGCGCGAGTCCCATCTTCTTGACGGCGAGCTGGGTGCCGCCCCAGCCCGGCATCGTGTTCAGGCTAATTTCCGGAAAGCCGAAGCGGGCGCTGTCAGCGGCCAGCAGGAAGTCGCAGGCCAGCGCCAGTTCGAAACCGCCGCCGAGCGCGTAGCCGTTCACCATCGCCAGCGTCGGTTTGGCAAATTCATGCAGCCGCAGGAAAGTACGCTGGCCGGCCATCATTTCGCGGTAGGCGCCGACGCCATCAAGCGCGGCCAGGGCGTCGACCTCGTTGCCGGCGACGAAGGCCTTGCTGCCGGCGCCGGTGATGACCAGCGCGCGTGTGGCATCGTCGCTGGCGGCCGCGTCGAGCGCGGCGTTGAGTGCCAGCATGACGTCCGGGTTGAGCGCGTTCAGCCGCCGCGGCCGGTTGATCGTCAACAATCGGACCGGCCCCAGTTGTTCGGTCAGCAGCACATCGAGATCGGTGTCCATGACCTAGAGTACTTTCAGGTAGGTGTCGCCCGACGCCACCACGGTGCCGTCCTGGTTGGTCACGGTGGCAGTGAAGATGCAGGTATTGCGTTCCTCGTCCTTTTGGCGCAGTTCGAGCCGGGCCGTAACGGTGTCGCCGATATAGACAGGCGCCTGGAAGGTGATGTCGTAGCGGTGCGACACGGCGCCCGGATTCGGCGCCTTGGCCGCCATATAGCCCATCACGGTCGACAGGAAGCCAACCGACAGGCAGCCTTGTGCGATGCGTTTTTCAAAGCGCGTGGTCTTGGCGAATTCTTCGTTGAGATGGACCGCGTAGAAATCGCCGACGATGCCGGCAAAGGCGTAGATGTCGTATTCCGAAACCGTCTTTGCAACGTCCGCCGTGTCGCCGACTGCGTAACAGTCCATGTGAAGTCGTTTGGCCATGATCAGTAAATAGTCCTATTGAAGTTGAATAGCGAAATGGTGTTGTGGACAGGCGGTGCGCCGCACCGGGGAGTCCTTGCCCGTTGATGAATATTAGAAGTGCGGCGTTTTTCAGCGGTAGGACGGTTTGCGCGAATGCTTGGACTTTTCGGCAAGCGTGGCGCCACCGGCAAGGCGGGCCGCGCAGCGAGCGAATTTTGGCGTTGCACCGAATCGCCGCCCTGCGTTTGCGCAAAAATTGTGCGGCGCTGCGTCTATGGGCGCGGACCAAAGTTGCTGCGTTGCAGCGTTGGCGGCGCGCTGGTTCGACTGCGCCGTCGCGCACGCCGTGGAGGTAAAAAAGTACAAGAAATGGGATGCCGCGTCCTAACGCGCCGCGCCGTCTTTCGCGAATACTTTCTCTCGAACGGCCGGCGAGTTTCGCGCTGGTCCTGAAGTTCACCCATGATGGAGACAAACCCATGAAACAGATATTCCGCCTCAACAGCCTGCTTCGCACCCTCGCTGCAAGCAGCATCCTGATGGCCAGCCTGACCGGCGCCGGCGGCGCCCACGCCGCGTCCGGGGACAAGATCGTCATGAAGCTCGGCCATACGCTGGCGGCCAATAATCACTACCAGCTGGCCGCGCTCGAATTCGCCAAATCCGTCAGCCAGAAGTCCAACGGTCAGATTCAGGTACAGGTGTTCCCGCAGTCGCAGCTAGGCGGCGAAGTGCAGATGACGCAAGCGCTGCGCACCGGTACCCAGGACATGATGATTTCGGGCCAGGCGGCGATGGTGAATACCATCAAGCAGTGGGAAATCTTTGACGTACCCTATCTGTTCAGCAGCGTCGACGACGCCAACCAGGTGCTGCAGGGACCGGTGGGAAAGAAATTCCTCGACATGATGCTGCCGTATAACATGGTCGGCCTGGCCTGGATTTCGGTCGGCGAACGCAACCTGTTCACCGCGAAGAAGACCGTCGGTTCGCTCGCCGACATGAAGGACCTGAAGGTACGCGTGATGCAGAGCCCGGGCTACATCGCCGGCTACAAGGCACTTGGCGCCAACCCGACGCCACTCGCCTACAACCAGGTGTTCCTGGCCTTGTCGCAGGGCCTGGTCGATGGTGCCGACACGTCGCCGGAACAGTTTGTCCAGGATAAATTCGCCGACGTGGCCAAGCACTACTATGTCACCCGCGTCAATTACCTGCCGGTCGTCATCGCCATCAGCAAGAGCACCTGGAACAAGCTCACGCCGGCGTTACAGAACGCGGTGCAGGAGGCGGCGCAGGTTGCGGCCCAGCTCGACCTGAAGGAATACCGCAAGCAGTATGACGACTCGCTGCTACAGATGAAGAAACAAGGTGTCCAGGTGGTCGAAGTCGACACCAAGCCGTGGGCAGCCGCGACTGCCGCAGCGCGTAACGAGATCCTGACCAAGATTCCGAACGGCCAGGCGATGTTCCAGGAAATCACCGCGACGCGACGCGTAGTCAAATGAAACACTCGACCACACTGTCTCCGGCGCAGCGATTTGCGCGCGGCATGCTCTGGATTGACGACATGGCGCTGAAGATCACGCTCGCCATTTGCGGCGTCTTGCTCTCGGCCATGGTCATCGTGCAGGCACTGGGGGTGATCTTCCGCTTCGTGCTGCACGATTCACTGTCGTGGGCCGATGAACTGGCCGCCTACCTGTTTGTGTGGCTCACCTGCCTTGGCGCGGCAGCCGGCATCAAGTTGCGGGTTCATCCCGAGGTCAGGGCCCTGGCCGACCGGCTGCCGGCCTTCACCCAGCACACCTTGGCTGATTTCACCGATGGCGTGGTGCTGGCCCTCGGTGCGATTTTCCTGGTCTACGGCGGCCAGATGCTGCTCATGATGGGCACTGAAACGGCGGCCTCGCTGCCGATTTCCATGACGTATCCGTACCTGTCGATCCCGGTCGGCGGCGCATTGCTGATCCTGCATTCGGTCGTCCGGATCGTGGTGCGGCATCTTGCACCTGACATCAAGCCGGTTGCCGTCATGGCCCACGGCATTACTGAGCATATCTAAGGAGAATTATCATGTGGGCACTCGGTGTAGGCGCAAGCCTGCTCGCGCTCGGCATTCCGGTGGCGATTTGCATCGGCATGGCCGCCACGATCGCGCTGGCGTCGATTGGAACGCCGCTGCTGGTCATTCCGCAGCAATTGTTTTCGAACCTGAATAATGCCGGTCTGCTGGCGATTCCATTTTTCATGCTGACCGGGGCGATCATGGATTCCGGCGGCGTGTCGCGCCGCCTGATCGACTTTTCCCAGGCCCTGGTCGGCTTCATGCGCGGTGGTATCGGGCAGGTGACGATCGTCGCCAGCATGTTCTTTGCCGACCTGTCGGGATCGGCCACCGCCGACACGGCGGCGATCGGGTCGGTGATGATTCCGGGGATGGTCAAGAAGGGCTACTCGGCGCCGTTCGCGGTCGCCCTGCAATCGGCTGCCGGTTCACTTGGCCTGCTGTCGCCGGTGTCGATGAGCATGCTGGTGTATGCCTATACCGCGAATGTCTCGGTCGGCACGATGTTCATCGCCGGCATCATTCCGATGCTGCTAGTGGTACTCTCGTTCATGGTCGTCAATTACACGACGGCAGTGCGCCGTAATTACACGTCGGTGGAGCCGTTCTCGGGCAAGGTCTTGTGGGCGACCTTTAAGCAGGCGTTCTGGGCCTTGCTGACACCGATCCTCATCCTCGGTGGCATTCTCGGCGGGATCTTCACGCCAGTCGAAGCGGGCGTGGTCGCCGCGGTCTATGTGACCCTGGTCAGCCGGTTCATCTTCAAGAGCCTCGACTTGTCGCACTTCAAGCAGATCCTGACCACGACGGCGGTCAACACGACACGCGTGTCGTTCCTGCTGGGACTGGCCTTCGTGCTCGGCCGTTATCTGATCGAAGCGCAAATCCCTCTGCATGTGGCGGACAGTTTCCTGCTGCTCACCACCAGCGCGGTGGTCCTGCTGATCCTGATCAACCTGTTCCTGATTGTCACCCATACGGTGCTGGAAACGATCTCCAGCATTGCGGTGGTGATCCCGGTGTTCATGCCGCTGGTGGTGCAGATGGGAATTGACCCGGTCGTCTTCGGCGTCATCGTGCTGATCAATTCGGCGATCGGCATCAATATGCCGCCGATCGGGTTCTGCCTGTTCACTGCGGCTTCGATCGGCGGCGTCTCGGTGGAAAAGGCCACCCGGGCCATCATGCCCTTCATCCTCGCGCTGGTACTGGACCTGGCACTGATCATCGCCTTTCCGCAGATCCCGCGCTTCCTGCCAAATCTGTTCGGCATCGCGTAAACAACACTTTCAAGCGAGGAGACACGCAATGCAAGATGCCTGGAAATTCAACAGCGCCGGACAGATCGTCTTCGGCAACGGCGCCGTCCAGCGGATCCCGGCGTTGATCAGCCGCTTCGGCGCACGGCAGGTGGCGATCATCACCGATCCCGGGGTCGAACGGGCCGGACTGCTGGGCAAGGTCGAGGCCGTCTTGCGGGCGGCCGGCTGCACGCCGCAGGTCTATGCGCAGGCGATGCCGGAACCGGATATGGCCTCGGTGCTGGCCTGCTGCGCGCAGCTGCGCAGCGCCGGGCCCGACCTGCTGATCGCACTCGGCGGCGGCTCGAGCATCGACCTGACCAAGATCGTCGCGCTGTTGCTGAGTCATGGCGGACACCCGTCCGACTATTACGGCGAAAACAAGGTGCCCGGCAAGATCATGCCGATCATCGCGATTCCGACCACCGCCGGCACCGGTTCGGAAGTGTCGCCGGTCGCCATCGTCACCGACGACAAGACGCAGATGAAAGCCGGCATATCCGATAACCAGTTGCGGCCGGCCGTGGCATTGCTCGATCCCGAGCTGACGCTCGGGCTGCCACCATACATCACGGCATGCACCGGCATGGATGCGTTGACGCAGGCTATTGAAGCGTACTACGGCAAGGACTACCGCTACGTCGGCGCCGGCGGCGACCCCATCTACCAAGGGTCGAATCCGATGACCGACATGCTGGCCGAACGTGCCATCGGGCTGATCGCGGAGAATCTGCCGGTTGCGGTGCACCAGGGCCGCAACCTCGAAGCCAGATCGAATATGATGTTGGGGAACATCCTGTCGGCATTGGCGTTTTCCAATTCCGGCGTGTCGTGGGTGCATGCGGTCGCCTACCCGGTGGCCGAACGCGCGCCGCGACCGCATGGCGAGGTAGTCGGCCTGTTGCTACCATACGGGATGGAATACAACGCGGTTGCCGCGCCCGACAGATTTGCCCGCATTGGCGAACTGCTCGGTGAATCGCGGGAGGCGGCGCGCGAGGCGCGTATCCAGGGCGGCATCGATCGTATCTTCCGGCTGCTGGGGGTGCTGGGGCTGCCGTCGCGGCTGTCGCAGATCGGCATCAGGGGCGACCAGATCGATGCGATTGTCGACAGTTCGATGACGATCGAACGATTGAACCGGCTCAACCCGAGGACGCCGGTGCGCGAGGACCTGGTTCGACTATTGGAAAGGGCACTGTAATGATGAAAACAACGCAAGGGCGGCTGCAGGATGAGGTGGCGATCGTTACCGGGGCCACTTCCGGCATCGGCGAAGCGATTACGCGGCGCTTCGCGGCGGAAGGGGCCATGGTCGCCGTAGTTGGCCGCAACCGGCAACGCGGCGATTCAGTCGTCGGCAGCATTATCGAAGCCGGCGGCGCCGCAAAGTTCTTTGCCGCCGATGTCACCGACTACGACGCCGTCGCGCAGCTGGTCGGCGCGGTGATCAGCCAGTTCGGCACGCTGAGCATCGTCGTAAACAATGCCGGCCAGTCGATACCGGGCAGCGTCGTCGACATCACGCCGCAGCAGTGGGACGATGTATTTCGCATCAACGTCACCTCGGCGTACCTGGTGAGCCATCATGCGATGCCGCATTTGCTTCGGCGCGGCGACGGCTCCGTGATCAACATTTCATCGGAGGCCGGCCTGAAGGGATTGAAAGACCGCGCCGCCTATTGCGCGGCCAAGGCGGCACTGGTCGGACTGACCAAGGCGATGGCAGTCGACCATTCGGCGCGCGGCATCAGGATCAACTGCATCTGTCCGGGGACCGTTGAAACGCCGATGATCAGCCGCCTGATCGAAAGCCACGCACATCCCGGAGCGATGAAGGATGAATTCCTGCAGCGCCGCCTCACGCCTTATCTCGGCACGCCGGACAACATTGCCGAGGCGGCGCTGTATTTTGCCTTGCCGGACAACGTTTATACGACCGGCGCGATCCTTTCCGTGGACGGCGGTTCGCTCGCGCGATAAGCCGTTTCCGCTGGCGGCCCTTCAGCCGCTAGCGCGCGGCCCTGCCCGACGCCGCGACCTGCTCGAGGACGTGGCCCGGTACCGCGGCGTAGTGCTTGAACTCCATCGAATAGGTTGCCCCTGCCCTGGGTCAGCGAACGCAGCGTGGTCGAGTAGCCGAACATGTCGGCCAGCGGCACCAACGCTGCGATCAGCTTGCCGCCGCTACCGGGAATCTCGTCCATGCCCTGCACCATGCCACGGCGCGCGGTCAAGTCGCCCGTCACGTTGCCCGTGAATTCTTCCGGCGTTGCAACCTGACCTTCCTCATCGGCTCCAGCAACACTCGGGCGCCGCGCCCCATGGCGTCCCTGAAGGCGATCGAGCAAGGCCATGCGGAATGCGTTCTCGTTCGAATCGACATCGTGGTAGAAGCCGAACGTCAGCGTCGCCTAGCAGTTTGTCGGACTCAGCCATTTGAGCCGAATTGGCTGCGTCCGCTTAAAGGAGCGCCGCGATCGCAGTTTTAGCGAACGCGGCGCACAGCGGTTCCGGAAACGCCTGGTTTGTCACGGTGGATCACCAATCAGTTCGTATGCGAGCTCAGGTTCCTGACGAGCCGCCGCCTATTTAGGCCATTTTCATGGTCATCATTCGCTTCAGGTTCCACGCGAGGGCGACCAGATGCCATTCATGGCCGACGTGGGTCAGTCCGCGCACCATGAACTGCCGGAATTTCATCACGTGTTTGATGATGCCGAACACGGGTTCGACCGTCTGCTTGCGCAAGGCATAATCGGCGCGGCCCTTTTTCGTCTTCAGCCGGTGCGCCATCTGTGCGATCGGATCGGCGTCGGCGGATTGCAGCACTTGGGTTCCGATAATGGCATATAAGAGTGTTGCTTTGGAGAAACTCACTCCCACTCGATCGTCGCAGGCGGCTTGCCGGAGATGTCGTAGACCACGCGGTTGATCCCGCGCACTTCATTGATGATGCGGTTCGAGACCTTGCCCAGCAGACTGTGCGGCAAATGCGCCCATTGCGCCGTCATGAAGTCCAGCGTCTGCACCGCGCGCAGCGCCACCACATATTCATACGTGCGTCCATCGCCCATCACCCCCACCGATTTGACCGGCAGGAACACCGCAA
>NZ_JAQGLV010000262.1 GCF_028292705.1 Collimonas fungivorans
GGGGCGTGTGTGATTCGAACACACGACCTACGGATTAAGAGTCCGCTGCTCTACCAGCTGAGCTAACGCCCCAACAGGGGACGAATTATAGCGGCTGTTTATTATTTTTGCTAGTTCTTCGTAGGAATTTCTATCGAATTAAATATTCACCGTTGTTTCCGCCCTCTTCCAGGCGCCGGCAGCGCCGTCATGCCGTGACCAGCCCCACCCAGTGCAAGGTTGATTCGTCCACGGCAATCTGGGTGGGCCCGGCCGGATGGACTGCTTTGGCGGCCGCTATCGCAGACCTGTAGAGCGTCTTCTGGGTTTTTCTCAGCAAGCGCTGTTCAATGCGCAGGGTATACAAATCACCGTACTCGACAATTTTTCCCAGTGTCTGCGCCAGTTCCTTGTCGTCAGCCTGGCTTTGCGCCAGCTGGCGCCAGAAGTCGCATTCGGTCCAGCGCCGGAAACGCATGTAGACCGTGCTTGAACTGCCGAACTGCTCAGGCAGGCAACGCCACGAGCCTTTGTTGAGCACTAGCCACAGCACGGCTTCGATGAACAGGCGGTTGTTTTTTGCGTTGGCGCCGGGATCGCTCTGCTTCCCGGTCAGGAGCGGCTCAAGCTTTTGCCACTGCCCGTCCCGAAGTTTGATTTCCTGCTTATGTACCAGGCTCATGGCGGCCGCCTCCAGAAAGAATGTCGTTGCGCTACCCGCCTCGGCCGCTCATGGCGATGAACCGAGACACAAGCTTGACATTCTAGCGATGGGGCACCTCAAGGAATATAAGACATGTCTGAAATTGAAAGGCTCTCTGACCGCCTTAAAGCGGATCAGGCCAGGCGCGCATCGCTTGCGCGCCGATCGCCAGCAGCTTCTCGCGCCCGGCGTTGTCGCGCGCCTGGGTCGACATGCCGTGGATCACCGTCACGAAAAAACTCGCCATCGCGGCGGTATCGGTATCGGCAGCCAGTTCGCCCTCGCGAACGCCGCGGTCCAGGCGGTCCTTGATGCCGGCCTCCATCTGCCCGCGGTAGTCCGCCAGCACTTCCTGCACATGCGAAGAGGCGGCGGTGCAATTGGTGGCTGAAGTCACGACCATGCAGCCGGGCGGCTGGTTGGGATCGGTTTGCGAGATAGCGATTACTTCGAGGTAGCTGCGGATGCTTTCCTTGGCCGTCAGCGGCTCGGCCACGATCGACTCGAAAAAACATGGTTTTTTTTCAAGATAGTATTCCACGGCTTCCAGGAACAGGCGTTCCTTGTCGCCGAATGCCGTGTACAGGCTGGGCGGCGTGATTCCCATGGCGCTGGTGAGGTCGTTGAGCGAAGTCGCCTCGTATCCGTAACGCCAAAAAACCAGCATCGCGCGTTCCAGCGCAAGTTCCCTATCGAACGATAAAGGACGGCCGGCCTTCTTGCGCGGCTTGTCTTGTGTCATTTCCATAGTGATCGATATTAAACTACTTGACAGCGTAAAACAACCCCGCTAGAGTCACACTCTAATTCGTAGTGATCGCTATTGAATAGAAATTCTGCAGATGCCGGATGTGGCCAAATGGAAACATCAGTGTCTCACAGAATTAAATTTCATGTTTTCCGAGCGTGTTTTTTGCTTTTCGGTAAGGGAAAAACCAGCACATTTGGAGGATCAGACAAGAAGCGTCCAGTAAGCGGCTATCGGCTGACAGCCAGTCAGCCATATATTGCTAATCATGATTTGAAGCAATCAAAGCCAGTCAAGAACGCCGATGTCGGTCGCCAGACCAAGCTGCAATCCCTCCCATACAGCCCAGCGCTCAGCGATTGTTTCCGATTACGCAGTTATCCATTTCCGTTTCCACACATATATCCAGGGGTCTCACATGCAAACTTCGACACCATTATTTTCTCGCAAAGCGATTGCGATTGCGGTCGGCATCCTCATCCTCGCCGCCGCCGGCGCCTTCACCCTGACCAGCCGCCAGGCCAAGGCGGTCGCCGCGCCGCCTCCTGCCGCATCGGTCTCGGTGGCCGCCGCCCTGGAAAAATCGGTTACCGAATGGGACGATTTTTCGGGACGGGTGGAAGCCATCGAACGGGTTGAGATCCGTCCGCGCGTCTCCGGCACCATCGACGCCGTGCATTTCCAGGAAGGCCAACTGGTCAAGAAAGGCGACCTGCTGTTCACCATCGATCCTCGCCCTTATCAAGCCGAACTGGCGCGCGCAGTGGCGACCCAGGCCGGCGCCCAGGCCGGACTGGCGCTGGCCAAAACCGAGCTGGCCCGCACCAATCGCCTGATCGAAGAACATGCGGTGGCCCAACGTGAGCTGGATCAGCGCAACAATGCCTTGCTGGAAGCCGACGCCAGCCTCAAGGCGGCGGACGCAGCGGTGCTGACCGCGCGCCTGAATCTGCAATACACCGCGATTGCGGCGCCGGTCAGCGGCCGTGTCTCGCGCGCTGAAATCACGGTCGGCAACCTGGTCGGCGCCGGCGTCAGCTTCCCTGCCCTGACTACCGTGGTGTCGGTATCGCCGGTGTACATCAATTTTGAAGTGGATGAGCAAACCTATATCCGCTACGCCGCCAACGGCGCGGTCGGCAATTCCGGCGTCAAGAACCTGCCGGTGTCGATCGGCCTGGCCAGTGAAGAAGGTTATCCGCACCAAGGCCAGATCAAGGCTTTCGACAACCGTCTCGATACCGCATCCGGCACGATGCGGGTGCGCGCGGTATTCGACAATTCGAACGGCACCCTGACTCCCGGCATGTACGCCCGCGTGCGCACCGGCGGCGCAGCGGCAGAGACTGCCGTGCTGATCGATGACAAGGCGGTCGGCACCGACCAGGACAAGAAATACGTCATGGTGCTGGGCGCTGACAACAAGGTCACCTATCGCACGGTCAAGCTGGGTCCGATCGTCGATGGCTTGCGGATCGTGCGCTCCGGCCTCAAGAAAGATGAGCGGATCGTCGTCAACGGCCTGCAGCGGATCCGGCCGAACGACCTGGTCACGCCAGTGACGGTGGCCATGGACGGTGAACAGCTCGCGCCAGCGAAGAATGCACTGGCCGTGGCTGCAGCTAAATAACAAGGACGCCGACGATTACCAGAGCGATATCAGCACAACATCAGCGCAATCGCACATCGCATCGACGCCAAAACACAGCAGAGCTCAACACCATGAATATTTCTAAATTCTTTATCGACCGCCCGATTTTTGCGGGCGTGCTATCTGCAATCATCCTGATCGGCGGCCTGATTTCCATGCTCAGCCTGCCGATCTCCGAGTACCCGGAAGTGATTCCGCCATCCGTCATCGTCAAGGCGCAGTATCCGGGCGCCAATCCGCAAACCATCGCGGAAACCGTCGCCACGCCGATCGAAGAACAGATCAACGGCGTCGAGGGCATGCTCTACATGTCTTCGCAAGCGACTTCCGACGGCCTGATGACACTGACCATCACCTTCAAGCTCGGCACCTCGCCCGACCTCGCGCAGCAACTGGTGCAGAACCGCGTCAACCAGGCATTGCCGCGCTTGCCGGACGTGGTGCAGCGGCTGGGCGTGACCACCGTCAAAAGCTCGCCCAACCTGACCATGGTGGTGCACTTGCTGTCGCCTAACGACCGCTATGACATGGCCTACCTGCGCAACTACGCGGTGCTGAACGTCAAGGACCGGCTGGCGCGCCTGCCCGGCATCGGTTCGGTCCAGCTGTTCGGTTCCGGCGACTATTCGATGCGGGTCTGGCTCGATCCGCGCAAGGTGGCTGAACGCGGCCTGGCCGCCACCGATGTGGTGAACGCCATCCGCGAACAGAACGTCAATGTCGCCGCCGGCGTGATCGGTGCTTCGCCTGCCGTTCCCGGCGTCAATTACCAGATCTCGGTGAACGCCCGCGGCCGCCTGGCCAATGAGGAAGAGTTCGGCAACATCGTGATCCGCACCTCGTCCGATGGCGTGGTGACCTACCTGAAAGACGTGGCGCGCATCGAACTCGGCGCCAGCGAATACGCCTTGCGCTCGCTGCTGGACAACAAGCAGGCGGTAGCAATTCCGATCTTCCAGGCGCCCGGCTCCAACGCGCTGGAAATCTCCGACAATGTGCGCGCCACCATGGCCGAGCTGAAGAAAGACATGCCGGAAGGCGTCGACTACAAGATCGTCTACGATCCGACCCAGTTCGTCCGCTCTTCGATCGAAGCCGTGGTGCATACCCTGCTGGAAGCGATCCTGCTGGTGGTGATCGTGGTGATCATCTTCCTGCAGACATGGCGCGCCTCGATCATCCCGCTGCTCGCCGTGCCGGTGTCGATCGTCGGCACCTTCGCGGCCATGCACCTCTTCGGATTCTCGATCAACGCCTTGTCGCTATTCGGGCTGGTGCTGGCCGTCGGCATCGTCGTCGACGACGCGATCGTCGTGGTCGAGAATGTCGAACGCAACATCGAAACCGGGTTGAAACCGCGCGAAGCCACGATCAAGGCGATGGGCGAGGTGACCAGCCCGATCATCGCCATCACGCTGGTGCTGTGCGCCGTCTTCGTGCCGATCGCCTT
>NZ_JAQGLV010000283.1 GCF_028292705.1 Collimonas fungivorans
TCATCACGCCATCGACCTTGTCGACAGCGACCCCGATCGTGCGCCAGGGCAGCACGATTGTCTTTAACTACAGCACCCCGGCCCAGAAGCTGAACAGCCGCAACTGGGTCGGTGTGTTTCCATTGAACAGCAAGGTGCCAGACCAGGTCGGCTATAAAACCTATAGCGTGTACCAGTACGCATCCTCGCTCAGCGGCCAGGTCACCCTGGATATCAGCAAGCTTGCAGCCGGTTCGTACAAAGCTTGGTTCCTCGCCAACGACGCCTATGCGGAACAACTGGCAGGGCCAGTTGTTTTCACCGTGATCGCCTGATCACCAGGAGAAGCTGCCGCTGCCCTGGATCGCCATCTTGCCGCCGTTGGCGGCGCTGGCGCCGACCGCCAGCTGCGTGTGCTGCGAAACGCTGGAAGCGAAAGCCACCCCCAACGCACCGTAGCCGCCGTAGCTGGCGGTGCCGACCGCGATGCCGCTGCTATCGCCGCGCGCCATATACACATGCGGGATCGCCATCGCCTGCGCCGCCGCCCGCGCCGCGTAACTCTTGCTCTGGTTCAGCGTGTCCTGCGCCGCCGCCTTCATCTGGTTCAGGTTGACGGCGTCGGTGCCCTCGGTGCCCGCCGCGACATTGCTGATCTGCCGCTCGCCGCCGGCATAACCGACCGATACCGTATTGGCGCGCGCCGCAACCGAACCTTGTCCCAAGGCCACTGAATTGGAAGCGGAAGCGACCGCGTTGGCGCCCAGCGCCACCGAGTTGTTGCCGCTGGCGATCGCATTGTTGCCGACCGCCGTGGCCGGATCGGCAATCGCCTGGGCGCCGGCGCCGATTGCCACCGAACCGGCAAAACTGGCGGTGGCCCCGGCGCCGACAGCAACCGTGTTGTCGCCATCGGCGCTGGCGTTGTTGCCCTGGGCGACAGCATTGGCGCCCTTGGCGCTGACGCCGTTGCCACAGGCAATGCCGCCGCCGGCGCCGACCCGGCAAGCGCCGCTGTTGAACAGGGACACTAGCGCCTTTTGCATGTCGGTCAATTGGCCGACATTGGCCGCATCGGTAGCCGCCGTACCGGCGGCGACGTTATTGATCACCGTGCCGCTGCCGCCATTGGCATTCAACACCAGGGCCGTGCCACCGCTGTTGTATTGCGCCGAGTTGCTGGTAGTTCCGATGGTGCCGGTCGTGCCGGTACCGCCCGAACCGGCAGCCTGCTCCAGCTTGGTCGCCCGGTTGTCGATCACGCCCACTTGCGTATTGAGCGTCGTGAACGAGGAGCGCATGCCGGTCATCCAGACATCGACCGACGCAAAAGCATCGCCGACCTTGGAGGAAGCTGCGCCCTGGATCACATAGGACGGCGCAACCAGGCCGCCGGCAGCATTGATCGAGGCATTGCCGCCCAGCGCAGACACCACGGCGCGGTATTGCCCAAGGTTGGTGGCGTCGCTATCCGCCGTGCCTGCCGCCAGGTTGGTGATCTGGCGCTGGAACGGCGCGGTGACGACGCCGGCGCTGTCGGTCGTGCTTTGCGTGCTGCCCACCGAAACGGTATTGGCGCGGTCGGCCACCGAGTTGGCGCCCAATGCCACGCTGTTGTCGCTGTTGGTCCGGCTCATCCGGCCCAGCGCGGTGCTGTTCTTGCCATTGACCAGCGACGATTCCCCTACCGCCGTACCGTTGACGTCAAACACATTGGCGTTGGCACCCAGCGCAGTGCTGCTGGCTTCCCCGGCAAAACTGTTGGCGCCCAGCGCCGATGCATTGGCTTTGGCGGCCGCGGCATAGGCGCCTACCGCGGTCGTGTTGTCGTCGTTGGCCAAAGCGCCAGTGCCCAAGGCCGTAGCCTGGGCACCCGAGGCGACGCTGCTGCTGCCGACCGCCACGGCGTCGGCGCCTGTGGCCTTGGCATCATCCGAACCGTCGTTCAAGCCCTTGGCCTGAAAGTATGCAGGTACAACCTGCGCGCCGGCTTCGGCCGGCAACCAGCCCAGTGCAGCGATGCACAAGCTCATTTTCAGCAGCGAAAAACCAGGTACGCCATCTTTTGTGCGGCTATTCATCATCAGAAATTCCCCAAGCTAAAGTGAAGGACAGGAACAGCTCAGTGCCAGGCCGCGTATTGCGCATCCGCCTTGCTGCCGACCAGGCACATCTTCAGGCTCTGTGCCTGCGCCGGTTTGAACAGCTTGGCTTCCAGCCGCGATTGCACGTAACGGCCGGTGCAGTCGCGATAGTCGCCGACGGTGGCTGAGGTCTTGGCGCACAGCTTCAGGTTGGTGAGAGCGTTGGCGCCTGGGATCAGGCCGCCCGGGGAAGAGATCGGCACGCTGGTGGCGCAATCGAGCAGGCTCAGCGGGCCGCGGTTGACGGTCCAGCCGATGTCCATGAACAGCGCCGGCGTCAGGTCCAGGTCAGCCTGGGCGATCACGGTAGCGCTGGCGCTGGGCGCCATCAGGGCGGTCGGCACGGTCAGCTGGTCGAAATGCGAAATGCTCGAACCCGGCAGGAATCCCGGAGGAGCGTAGAGCTTGACACGCTGGACCGCATGGCCGGCGCCGTCGACGCCGTCCGCCAGCACCGCAGCCAGGTGGCGGTCCGCATAAGGCCCGATGCCGGCCGCAGCCAGTCCTTGCAGGTTGGCCTTGAGCTGGTTGCCAAGTGCTTGCGTCACCAGCACGGTCGGGATGGTGATCAGCGCCGCCACGTTGGCATCGCCGGCGGCCATCGGCGCCAGCGCGTCAGGCTTGTTGCTGGCGATGATCACCGCCACCGCGCCAGCCTGCTGGGCATACAGCGTCTTCTGCGAGAAATTGCAGACGCCGCGGTCGATCAAGGCGATCCGGCCGGCGAGCGCCGCGCCGTTGGTGATCGGCAGGCAGCCGTCGGTATGCACCACATTGCCGGCATCGGTATAAGTCGCCTGCACCACGCTGCCGCTGAACGCTGCGCTGCTGGCGGGCGCACCGAAATCTGCGGTGGCGTAGGGGTTATATCCCGCTGCTGCGGCCGGCGCCGAAATCTGCAAGGCAATTTCCGGCTGCAGCTTCATCGGCACTTCGATCGTCACCTGCGGCCCGGTCCATACCAGCTTGTCGCTGATGCGGGCGGCGGCGCGCTGGGCGTCGCTCATCGCATTCCAGTCGAGTCCGCCGGCGCTGCGCATGTAGCGGTTGTAGATCCGGCTCGGATCAGCCGCGGCGCGCGCCGTTGCGTTATCGCCGGTAAAGCCCAGGCCGTGGCCGATTTCATGGGTAACCACATCCAGGAAATTGGTCTGGCCCTTGGGCGTACGGCCATCCAGCCCGTAATACCAGCCCTGGCCGGCGCCGCCGACATCGATGTCGGTGGTGAACTGCGACTGGATATCGTCTTTGCCCGGGTTGTTCTGGGCGCCGCGCAAGGCATTGGCGAGCGCGGCGTTGTACCAGGTATTGGCCAGCGGCGCATTGGCGAAATCGCGGTAGCTGTTGATCGGGCCGGCCTGGCCCAGGATATTGTTGCCGGCGGAATTCTGGCCCAGCGAAGCGAACGAGGCCTGCACCCGCACCGGCACTGCACTATTGAGCAGCGCGCCGTACATCTCGAGGGCAAACTGATAGACCAGGCGGCGTTGTTCGCCCAGGGTCTTGCCGGGATTACCGCCAACCGGCGCCGCCGCGGTAAGATCATTCAGTCCAGCCCCGGGAGGATCCTGGTTAACCAGGACAAAATCAGCGGCATGGGCCGCCGGCATACCAGCAAGAAGGACGACAAGTCCGGCACAGCAAGCGAGGGTTTTCATCAGCGCACCTCGTTTTTCTTTTGCGGCGCTACCGTGTCGTTGGAGTGCTGCACCACGACCCGACCGTCCGCTCCCTTCACCGCGACCAGCGGCGAAGGCGCCGTTTCCACCAGTTCGATGCCGTCGCCGGGGCGCTTGGCCTGGCTCTGAGCCGCCGCACCTGCCTTGGGGCCATTGGCCGGGGCGGCCGGCTGGTCCGCAGCCGATGCGGATGCTGCTGCGAAAGCCAGCGACAAGCCCAACAAACCGCTACATGTGTACCTGGTATGCATATTCATTGCCGAGATTCCTTTGTGAGGCCTTGCTTGTTCCTGCGGGAACGGTAGGTGATACCGGTTCTTACGGATGGATCTCGTACTAAACCGCGTATCACGGCGACGAGACTCTTTCTCTGATTCTCATGTGGGTTGCCCCGCGAGATAAAAGAAAGGGCCATGAATCGGTAATAAACCGGCAAATTATTTATACACATATGCTTTCCTCTACAATCCAGGACAAGCAGAACTGCACAAAACCCCGAAAACCAAGACCATGAAACAGCACCCCACAGTTATCCTCGAGGCCGCCGGCCTGACTTTTCACTACCCAGAGCGGGAATTGTTCAGCGACTGGTCGGCCGAGATTCCCGCCGGCGTGACGCTGGTGCGCGGCGGCGACGGGCGGGGCAAGAGCAGCCTGCTGCGCTTGCTGGCCGGCGACCTGGCTGCCCAGGGTGGTCAATTGCACCTCAACGGCGTATCCCTGGAAGGACAGCCGGACCTCTACCGGCGGCAGGTATTCTGGGTGGATCCGCGTTCGGAAGCGTTCGAGCAGATGACGGCGCGTGACTATTTCGCATCGCTGCATGCCGCGTATCCCGGCTTTGACGACACGCTGCTGCCCGGCCTGGCTGAAGGTTTGTCGCTGACGCCGCACTTGGACAAGAAGCTGTTCATGCTGTCCACCGGCAGCAAACGGAAAGTCTGGCTGGCGGCGGCGTTTGCCGCCGGCGCCCGGCTCAATTTGCTGGACGACCCGTTTGCCGGGCTGGACAAGGCGTCCATCAACTTTGTCGTCAAGACGCTTAACCAGGCCGCGGCCAATCCGGCGCAAGCCTGGGTGATTGCGCTCTATGAAACGCCCGAGGGAGTGCCCCTGGCGGCATTGATAGATTTAGGGGATTGAAGACCAACCCTTAAATCTGCGGCGCCATGCCTAGCTGTTCCGCAGCAAGCTCGGCCAGCATCAT
This sequence comes from Collimonas fungivorans, assembly GCF_028292705.1. Classification (GTDB taxonomy): domain Bacteria; phylum Pseudomonadota; class Gammaproteobacteria; order Burkholderiales; family Burkholderiaceae_D; genus Collimonas; species Collimonas fungivorans_B. The sequence goes on from NZ_JAQGLV010000283.1 coordinate 5,010, forward strand.
GGTCGGCGCATGCGTGTTGACCACCGTGACCTCCGGAATCACCGAAGCATCGACCACCATCAGCCGGTCGACGCCCCACACCCGGAAGCGGGCGTCAACCACGCTGTTGTCGGGGCTGCTGCCGGCCGAACAGGTGCTGACATAGTGGAAACCGGCGCCGCCGTTCTGCGCGATGAACGCCAGTTTCTCGCTACGGGTATTCAGCGCGGACGGAGAGTTCAGTCCCGCCGAGAACGGTTTAAGGGCGCGGCTGTTGCCGATTTCGATGGCGCGCTCCAGGCCGAGGATCATGTTGTCCTGGTCGACCCGCTCCTGCAGGTAGCGGGGATCGATGCGCAATGGCTTGCGCGGATCCGAGCTAATCAATTTGGCAGTGCCCCGGCTGCGCGGTTTAGCCAGAAAAGGGGCAATGCTGAAGCCCGCGCCGACCGGCAGGGCATTGGTCAGGAACGGGCTCTGCAGGCACATTACCTGGACATCCGGCGCCCACAGGCGCGATCGATTGCTGAAATAGGCAAACGCGGAAGCGCCATTCGAGACCGGCGGCGGCAAGGTAGCCTGAGACTTGAACAGGATATTCAGCAGCAAGATGTGGTCTTGCAGGTTTTTCCCGACATTGGGCATCTCATGCAGCAGCGGGATGCCAAGCGGCGCAAGCTGGTCGGCGCAGCCGATTCCCGACAGCATCAGCAATTTCGGCGATTCGAATGCGCCTGCGCAGAGAATGGTTTCGCGCGCGGCGGTGATTTTCTTCGGTACACCGTCAACAATGATGTTGATGCCGCGACACCTGTTTCCCTGCAGTTCCAATTTGGTCACCAGCGTGTCTGACAGCACCGTCAGGTTGGAGCGGGTCAGCGCCGGCACCAGATAGGCTTGCGCCGGCCCCGAACGGCGGCCGTCCGCGGTCGCATTCACTTCCGCGACGCCGATGCCGTCCAGCAGACCGCCCGCATTCAGTTCGATCTCGCCCAGGCCGAATTCGCGTCCGGCGGCGAGATAGGCAGACGTCAGCGGATGTTCAGGCGCATAGCGGCCGAATGTGATCGGGCCGGTGCCGGCCGGCGAGCGCAAGGGACGCGCGCTCGGCAGCGGCGTCGCCAGCCGCAGGTAGGCGCGGTGCAGCGCCGGCAAATTCCATTCCGGGCCGACTTGTTCCGCCCAGTGCAAATAATCGCGGGCATCGCCGCGCAGCCAGATCATGGCGTTGATGCTGCCCGATCCGCCCCAGATTTTTCCTCCCGACGCCGCCTGCGGACGATTTCCCAGGCCGGCTTCCGGAATGCTGGTGCGTCCCCAGTCGGTATCGCTGAACAGGTTCTGCTGCCATAGCTGGGCCTGGGCGATCTTCGGTTGAGCAATATCGGCGCCGCCTGCCTCGACCAGCAACACCGAGGCGCCGCTGGCTGAAATGCGGTTGGCCAGTATGCACCCCGAGGAACCGGCGCCGACAATAATATAGTCATACTCGTCGCGCAGCGCCGCACGCTGGGCGGCCTGGTTGCGGCTGGCGGCCTCGGCATGCATCGCCAGCAAGCTTGCCGAACTGGCGCTGACGCCGAGCGCAAGCAAGCGCGCGAGAAAATCGCGGCGGCCGATCCTGCCGCTGAGCGCCGCGCGTTCCAGTTCGT
>NZ_JAQGLV010000294.1 GCF_028292705.1 Collimonas fungivorans
CAAATGGAACGCAACCCAGGCGCAGCATCCCGAACCACTGCTGCCGCAGCTGTTCGAGGCGCAGGCGGCCAAGGCGCCGCAGGCAGTGGCGGTAGTGCATGGAACGGCGCAGCTGAGTTATGCCGAACTCAATCGCCAGGCCAACCAGCTGGCGCATCATCTGCGGCAACTGGGCGTCAAGCGCAACGACCGGGTAGTGCTGCAGCTTGAGCGCTCCTTGCCGCTGATTGTGGCGATGCTGGCGGTTCTGAAATGCGGCGCCGCCTATCTGCCGATAGACGCCAGCTTGCCCGAAGAACGCAAGATTTTCATGGCAAACGACAGCAGCGCCAGCGTATTGCTGACGCTCAGCGGCAGCCGGTGGCCGGTGCAAGCTGCGCTGGTCCGCATCAACCTGGACCAGATCGCCGCCGGCACTTATGCCGCCGACAACCTGACGCCGGGCGGCGACGACGAGACGATTGCCTACATCATGTACACCTCTGGTTCCACCGGCCAGCCGAAAGGCGTGCTGGTGCCCCAGCGCGGCATCAAGCGCCTGGTGCTGGAGAACGGCTACGCTGCCTTCGACGCCAGCGACCGCATCGCCTTCGCCGCCAATCCGGCTTTCGATGCCTCTACCGTGGAAATCTGGGGCGCCCTGCTGAATGGCGGGCGCATCGTGGTGATCGACAAAGAAATATTCCTGGATCCCCTGCATCTTGCCGGCGCACTCGAACAGCAAGGCATCACCACGCTGTTCCTGACGACGGCGGTGTTCAACCAGTGCGCGGCGATCGTGCCGGAGGCGTTCAGCCGCTTGCGCTTCCTGATGACTGGCGGCGAACGCTGCGATCCGGCTGTGTTTGCGCGCGTGCTGGAAGCCGGCAGGCCGCAACACCTGATTCATTGCTACGGGCCGACCGAAGCGACCGCTTACGCGACAACGTATGAAGTTACAGCGGTCGACGCTGCACAAGCGACCATACCGATAGGCCGGCCGATTGCCAGCACCCAGGTATATCTGCTGGATGCGCAAGGCGAGCCGGTGCCGGTCGGCGTGGCAGGAGAGATGTATATCGGCGGCGCCGGCATCGCGCGCGGCTACCTGAATCGCGACGAATTGACGGCAGAGCGCTTTATTGCCGACCGTTTCAGCGGCCGCCCGGGGGCGCTGCTGTACCGCACCGGCGACTTGGCGCGCTGGCAGGAAGACGGCAACCTGGTGCACCTGGGCCGCAACGACTTCCAGGTCAAGATCCGCGGCTTCCGCATTGAACTGGGCGAAATCGAAGCAAGGCTGGCCGCGCATCCGGCGGTGCGCGAAGCGGTAGTGATCGTGCGCGAAGATAGTCCCGGAGACAAGCGCCTGGTCACCTACATCGTGACCAGCGAAGAGATCGACGCCACGGCGCTGCGTGCGCATTTGAGCGCCGGCATGCCCGAGTACATGGTGCCGGCCGCCTATGTCGCGCTGGCGGCGCTGCCGCTGACAGCCAACGGCAAACTGGACCGCAAGCACTTGCCGGCCCCTGAAACGGAAGCTTATGCGGCGAGCGGTTATGTCGCGCCGGAAGGCGAGTCGGAAACTGCGCTGGCAGCGATCTGGTCGCAACTGCTGCGGGTCGAACGCATCGGCCGCCACGATAATTTCTTCACCCTGGGCGGCCACTCGCTGGTGGCGGTACAGATGATTTCACGCATCAGGCAAGCCTTCAATATCGAGGTGGCGATCAGCACCTTGTTTGCGTATCCGGTGCTGCTCGATTTTTCCGCAGAACTGCTGGCCAGCGGCCAGAGCGTCCGGCCGCCGCTGACGGCGGCCAGCGGCGCGGAGCGTGAACTGCTGTCGTTCGCGCAGCAACGCTTGTGGTTCCTGGAACAGATGGGCGGCGTCAGCCACGCCTACCATATCCCGCTCGGCTTGCAGCTGCGCGGCGAACTCGACCGGGTGGCCCTGGTCCAGGCCCTGGAGCGGCTGGTGTTCCGCCACGAAGCGCTGCGCACCAGCTTTGTCGCCATCGAAGGCCACGGCGCAATCCAGCGCGTCGCAGCGGCAGACGTCAGTCATTTTCAGCTGCTGGAGCACGACTTGCGCCATCATCCGGAGCGCGAGGCCGAGCTGGAACGCCTGCTTGCCGAAGAAGCGACAAGGCCCTTCGACCTGGCCCAGGGTCCGTTGATCCGTGGCCTGTTGCTGCAAGAAACGCGCACCCAGCACACGCTGCTGATCACCACCCATCACATCGTGTCGGACGGCTGGTCGACCGGCCTGCTGCTGGATGAAATCAGCGCGCTCTACAACGCTTACCGCCAAGGCGGACATGACCCCTTGCCAGCCCTGGCCGTGCAGTATCCCGATTACGCCGCATGGCAACGACGCTGGATGAGCGGAGCGGTGCTGGAACAGCAGACCGCCTACTGGAAACAGAGCCTGGCCGGCGCGCCGACCTTGCTGGAACTGCCGACCGATCATCCGCGTCCTCCGCAGCAAGACTATGCCGGCGCCAGCATCGAAACCAGGCTGGACGCCGCGCTGACGCGGAAACTGAAGGCCTTGAGCCAGCGCCACGGCAGCACCCTGTACATGACGCTGCTGAGCAGCTGGACACTGCTGCTGGGCCGGCTGGCAGGACAGGACGATGTCGTCGTCGGCACGCCGGCGGCGAACCGCAACCAGCACGAAGTCGAGAACTTGATCGGTTTCTTTGTCAACACGCTGGCGCTGCGCATCAACCTGCCGGAGAACGCAACGGTGGCTTCGCTGCTGGCGCATGTCAAGCAGCAATCCCTGGCGGCCCAGCAGCACCAGGAAGTACCGTTCGAACAAGTTGTGGAACATGCCCGTCCGGTGCGCAGCATGGCGCACAGCCCGCTGTTCCAGGTGATGTTTTCCTGGCAGAACGCACCGCAAGGCAAGCTGCAGCTGTCAGGCCTGGAATTGACGCCGCTGGCAGTCAGGCAGGTAACCGCAAAATTCGACCTGACCTTGTCGCTGGGCGAAGCGGGCGACGCGCTTGCCGGCTCGCTGGAATACGCGACGGCCTTGTTTGAACAAAAGACAGTGGAGCGTTACCTGGGCTACTGGCATCGCTTGCTGGAAGCGATGGTCGCCGACGATGCGCAGCAGATAGCGCGCCTGCCGATGCTGGGCGCCGCCGAACACCGGCAGCTGGTGACCGGCTGGAATGCGACCCAGGTGATTTATCCGGAGCGCGAATCCCTGCTGCACCAGTTGTGCGAAGCGCAGGCCGCGCGGACACCGCAAGCGGTGGCGGTAGAACAGGGCAGCGAACAGCTGAGCTATGCGGAACTCAATCGCCGCGCCAACCAGCTGGCGCACTACCTGCGCGAGCTGGGCGTCCAGCCGGACGACCGGGTGGCGATTTGCGCCGAACGCGGCTTGTCGATGGTGGTTGCCTTGCTCGGCGTGCTGAAGGCGGGTGCGGCCTATGTGCCGCTGGATCCGGCTTATCCGGCGGACCGCCTGGCCTACATGCTCAGCGACAGCGCCCCGCGCGTGGTGCTGACCCAGGCCGGCATCGAAGGCAGCTGGCAACAGGTCAGGGCGACGATTCCAGCCAGCTTGCCAGTGCTGGACCTGCAAGCGCCAAGCTGGAATGCCTATCTGGAGCACAATCCCGCCAGCAGCCACCTGCTGCCATCGGACCTGGCGTATGTGATCTACACCTCCGGTTCGACCGGAAAGCCGAAGGGCGTCATGAACGAGCATCGCGGGGTAGTCAACCGCATGCTGTGGATGCAGCAGGCTTACGGCCTGGAGCAGCATGACGTGGTGCTGCAAAAAACGCCTTTCAGCTTCGACGTCTCCGTGTGGGAATTTTTCTGGCCGCTGATGGTGGGCGCAAAGCTGGTGATGGCCAAACCCGACGGCCACAAGGATCCACGCTACCTGAGCGAGATCATCCGCACGGCCGGCGTCACCACGCTGCATTTCGTGCCATCCATGCTGCAGGTATTTGCCGCGCACGACGAGGCGGCCGGCTGCGCCAGCATCGTCCGTGTCATGTGCAGCGGCGAGGCGTTGCCGGCATCGCTGGTGCGCAGCTTCCATGCACTGTTGCCGCGCGCCCAGCTGCACAACCTGTACGGTCCTACCGAAGCTGCGGTGGATGTCACCGCCTGGACTTGCGTTGCAGGAGAAACCCCGGCTGCTATCCCTATCGGCAAACCTGTTGCCAATACCAGCATCTACATCCTCGATGCCGTGGGCGAACCGACGCCTGTCGGCGTAGCCGGAGAATTGCACATAGGCGGCGTGCAGGTGGCGCGCGGGTACCTGAACCGGCCGGAACTGACCGAGCAGCGGTTTGTGCCCGATCCTTTTTCGCCACTGCCCGGCGCACGCCTGTACAAGACCGGCGACCTGGCCCGTTGGCAGGCGGACGGCAACCTGGTCTACCTGGGACGCAACGACTTCCAGGTCAAGATCCGCGGTTTCCGCATCGAGCTGGGCGAAATCGAAACGCAGCTGGCGGTCCATCCGGCCATCCGCGAAGCGGTGGTGATCGCGCGTGAAGACAATCCCGGCGACAAGCGCCTGGTGGCCTATATTGTGGTCAATCAAGACGTCGATGCCGAGACCCTGCGCGCTCATTTGAGCGCCAGCATGCCAGAGTACATGGTGCCGGCTGCCTATGTCACGCTGGCGGCGCTGCCATTGACGCCGAACGGCAAGCTGGACCGCAAGAACCTGCCGGCGCCCGACGGCGATGCCTACGCCGCCGGCGTCTATGTCGCGCCGGAAGGAGAAACCGAAATCGCGCTGGCGGCCATCTGGTCGGAACTGCTGCAGATCGAACGCATCGGCCGCCACGACAACTTCTTCTCGCTGGGCGGGCATTCGCTGCTGGCGGTGCAGATGATTTCACGCCTGAGGCAGGCATTCCGTGTCGAAGTGGCATTGAACACTTTGTTCATGCATCCGTTTTTTTCCGACTTTGCCGCCACATTACCCGCCAGCGACGCCAGCATCCGGCCGGCAATGACGGCCACCGTCGGCGCCGAACGGGAACTGCTGTCGTTTGCACAGCAGCGCTTGTGGTTCCTGGAGCAGATGGGCGAAGTGCGCCAGGCTTACCATGTTCCGCTGGGCTTGCAGCTGCGCGGCGAACTGGACCGGGTAGCCCTGGTCCAGGCGCTGGAGCGGCTGGTGTTCCGCCACGAAGCGCTGCGCACCAGTTTCATCCCGCAGCCAGGCCACGGTGCGGTACAACACGTGGCGGCGGCAGACGTCAGTCATTTCCAGCTGCTGGAACACGATTTGCGGCACCACCCCGAACGCGACGCCGAACGGGAGCGCCTGTTCGCTGAAGAAGCCGCCGCGCCGTTCGACCTGGCCCGGGGCCCGCTGATCCGCGGCCGCCTGCTGCAGGAGACGCGCACCCAGCACACGCTGCTGATCACGATGCACCATATCGTTTCGGACGGCTGGTCGATCGGCGTGCTGCTCAATGAAATCAGCGCGCTCTATAACGCCTACCGGCAAGGCCAGCACGATCCGTTACCGGCGCTGGCAGTGCAATATCCGGACTACGCGGCATGGCAGCGCCGCTGGATGAGCGGAACGGTGCTGGAGCAGCATACGGCGTACTGGACAGAAAGCCTGGCAGGTGCACCGACCTTGCTGGAACTGCCGACCGATCACCAGCGTCCGCCGCAGCAAGACTATGCCGGCGCATGGGTCGACACCGTGCTGGATAGCGCGCTGGCAAAAAAACTCAAGGCGCTGAGCCAGCGCCACGGCACTACCCTGCACATGACGCTGCTGAGCAGCTGGGCCCTGCTGCTGGGCCGGCTGGCGGGGCAGGACGATGTTGTCATCGGCACCCCGACCGCCAACCGCAACCAGCAGGAAGTGGAAGGATTGATCGGTTTCTTTGTCAACACGCTGGCGCTGCGGGCCCACCTGCCTGAGCATGCCACGGTGGCAACGCTGCTGACCCACGTCAGGCAGCAATCGCTGGCGGCCCAGCAGCACCAGGAAATTCCTTTCGAGCAGGTGGTCGAGCATACGCACCCGGTGCGCAGCATGGCGCATAGTCCCTTGTTCCAGGTGATGTTCGCCTGGCAGAATGCGCCGCAAGGCAGGCTGAGCCTGGCCGGCCTGGAATTGACGCAGCTGCCGTTCAAGCAGGTGACGGCAAAATTCGACCTGACCTTGTCGCTGGGCGAATCGGGCGATACGATTGCCGGCGTCCTGGAATATGCGACGGCATTGTTCGAACGCAGCACCGTGGAACGTTACCTGGGATATTGGCAGCGCCTGCTGGCAGCGATGGTCGAGGACGATACGCAGCAAATCGCGCGCCTGGCTATCCTGAGCGCAGACGAACGCCGCCGGATAATAACGACGTGGAATGCCACCGAGGCCAGCAATCCGCAAGCAGCGCTGCCGCAGCTGTTCGAAGCACAGGCGGCGCGCACGCCACAAGCGGTCGCGATAGTGCATGGCGCCGAGCAGCTCAGTTATGCCGAGCTCAACCGCCGCGCCAACCAGCTGGCGCACCATCTGCAAGAGCTGGGCGTCAAGCCGGGCGACCGGGTGGTATTGCAGCTTGACCGTTCGGCGCAGCTGATCGTCGCCGAACTGGCGATTCTCAAGTGCGGCGCCGCCTATGTGCCGATAGATCCGGCATTACCCGACGAACGCAAGGTTTTCATGGCAGGCGACAGCGGCGCCGGCTTCGTGCTGGCGCTGGACGGCGCCAGCTGGCCGGCGCTGGCGGCGCTCACCAGGATCAACCTGGATGACTCCACAGGAACGGCATACGCCGCGGACAACCTGGCGCCGGCCGGCGACGACGAAACAATCGCCTACATCATGTACACCTCGGGTTCGACCGGACAACCCAAAGGCGTGATGGTGCCGCAGCGCGGCATCAAGCGCCTGGTGCTGGAGAACGGCTACGCCGCCTTCGACGCCAGCGACCGCATCGCCTTCGCCGCCAATCCTGCCTTCGACGCCTCGACCATGGAAATCTGGGGGGCCTTGCTCAATGGCGGACGCGTCGTCGTGATCGACAAGGATGTATTCCTCGATCCGCTGCGCTTCGCCGATGCGCTGGACCGGCAAGGTGTCACCACGCTGTTCATCACCACGGCCGTGTTCAATCAATGCGCGGCGATCGTGCCGGAGGCATTCGGCAAGCTGCGTTATCTGCTGACCGGCGGCGAACGCTGCGATCCGGCGGCTTTTGCGCGCGTGCTGGCAGCCGGCAAACCCGAGCACCTGATCCACTGCTACGGACCGACCGAAACCACCACCTACGCAACCACTTACGAAATCGCGGCGGTCGACGCTAGCCAGGCGACCATACCGATAGGCCGGCCGATCGCCAACACCCAGGTATACCTGCTGGACATCCACGGCGAACCGGTGCCGGTCGGCGTGACAGGCGAAATATATATCGGCGGCGCCGGCGTCGCACGCGGCTACCTGAACCGGGCCGAGCTGACCGAAGAGCGGTTTGTTCCAGACCGCTTCTCCGGACGGCCTGGCGCGCTGCTGTACCGCACCGGCGACCTGGCGCGCTGGCAGGCCGACGGCAACCTGGTGCACCTGGGCCGCAATGACTTCCAGGTCAAGATCCGCGGCTTCCGCATCGAGCTGGGCGAGATCGAAGCAAAGCTGGTCGCCCATCCGGCGGTGCGCGAAGCGGTGGTGATTGCGCGCGAAGACAATCCTGGCGACAAACGCCTGGTAGCCTATATTGTCGCCAATGAAAATGCCGATGCGGAAGAAGCCGGCGCCGAAACCTTGCGCTCGCATTTGAGCGTCAACATGCCTGAGTACATGGTGCCGGCGGCGTACGTCATGCTGGCCGCGCTGCCGCTGACGCCGAACGGCAAGCTGGACCGCAAGCACCTGCCCGCGCCTGCGGCGGATGCTTATGCGGTTGGCGGGTATGTGGCGCCGGAAGGAGAAATCGAAACCGTCCTGGCCGGGATCTGGTCGGAGCTGCTGCAGATCGAGCGCGTCGGCCGCCACGACAATTTCTTCTCGCTGGGCGGGCATTCCCTGTCGATTCTGCAGGTAGTGAACCTGCTCAAGCAAAAGGGCGTGCGGGTTTCAGCCAGCGATGTGTTTACCTATCCGACCATCGCCGGGCTGGCCGAGCATATCGCACAGCTGAATCCGCTGGAGACGGAAAATTGCGCCGTGCTGATCCGCGCCGGCGGCCGCCAGCGTCCCTTGTTCCTGATGCACGAAGGTTCCGGCTTGCTGATTTACGCGCATATGCTGGCCACCCATATCAACCCCGACATCCCGGTATACGGCCTGCCGCCGGTGCCGCTGGATCAGCCGCAGCTGTCGACCGTGCAAAGCATGGCGGCGCGCATGGTGGGGCTGGTGCGGGCGGTGCAGCCGAACGGGCCTTACCGGCTGGCCGGCTGGTCGTTCGGCGGCGCGCTGGCTTATGAGGTTGCGCAGCAGTTCGTCAGCGAAGGCCAGGAGGTGGAATTCATCGGGCTGTTCGATACTCACTGCTCAATCGGCGACGACGACGAACGCGAATGGAAGCTGGGCGACAAGCAGCTGATGCTGACGCTGCTGGAAGCGGCCGCCGGCAATGATCCTGTGCTGAAAGCGGCGATGGAAAAGCTGAAGGCGGCGGCGCCGGATATCGACGTCCCCACCCTGCTGCAGATGGCCAGGCGCAACGGCTTGTTCCCGTCCGGTTTTTCCTTGCAGGGCTTGCTGCAGTTGATGGAAAACAGCCGCACCATCATCCGCGCCTACGGCGACTATGCAGCGCAGCCGATCGGCGTCCCGGTGCATTTCTACAGCGCGGTGGGCGATACCGTCAACGAGCCTTTGCGCGGCTGGGGCGCCGTGGTGCCGGAAATGCTGTTGCGCCTGGTGCCGGTGCCGGGCACGCACCAGTCGATGATGATTTCTCCGCACATCGAGGTTTTTGCGCACGCCTTGAATACGGCGTTGCAGCCGGCAAAGCTGGAAGGAGAACTGGCGTCCCTCCAGCCCTGAAGCAGGAACGCAGGGAAACCGCCAGCGCTGCCGGTGGTTTCCATGTGGCAAGATGGCGCCAAGACAGCGGATATTTCTTGAAGTGCGGGGCGCCAGCCTGGTCATATAGCGGCAAGGTGATAAACATTAGAACGCATATGCGCACGCCAGGAGGGCGCGCTCAGGTATGATAAACGTCCGTCTTTTCCAGGTCCCGGACTTGGCGCCCGATATAACTCAAGGAGTAAAAAATGCTGACTAGCGCACGCAATGAATTCGCCGGCAAGGTTACCGCCATCCATGAAGGCGCGGTCAACGACGAAGTCGAAATCACCCTCCCCGGCGGCGACCGCATCGTCGCCGTCATCACCCGCGAAAGCACCAAGTACCTGGAACTGAAGCCAGGCTCGGACGCACTGGCGTTGGTGAAAGCGCCGTGGGTGATCTTGTCCTCGCCCGACGCCGGCATCAAGTTTTCCACCCGCAACCGCCTGCAGGGCACGGTCAAGACCGTGAAGACCGGCGCCGTGAATACCGAAGTCGAAGTCAGCCTGAACGGCGGCTCCACGCTGACCGCCATCATTACCCAGGAAAGCGCAGTCGCGCTTGGCCTCGCCGCCGGCAAGCCGGTAGTGGCGATTTTCAAGGCTTCGCACGTGATCGTCGGCGTCAAGACCTGAAAGCAATGACAGGCGGCTGCAGCATCGAAGGCATCGCTCAGAACCAGTGATTTGCCTGCTTCAGGTCATTGCGTAGTTCTTTAAAGCAATGATCGGTCCATTTGCTGCGGCTGACTTCATTCCTGCGCATCAGGATGATCTTCCGTTTCAGCGTCGGCGAGCGCAGCGGCGCTATATGCAGGCTGCTGTCTTTCAGGTAGGCGGTATACAAGCTGGGCATGATGCCGACCGCAATGCCGGAACGCACGATGCCGTACAGGGATTCGCTGTGGACCACCTGGTACAGGCTGGACGGCGCCAGTTCATGCTGGCGCAGCGCGGCTGAAGCGAATTCCCAGATGCTGCCGGTAGTAAACATCACGATCTCTTCCCCCGCCATCTGCCGCCACTGCACCTCTTTGGACGCGGCCAGCGGATGCCCGCGCGCCACGATCAGCACCAGCTCGTCCTCAAACAGGGTGACGGTTTCCAGCGCATCGGTCTGCGCTTGCTTGACGCCCACGCAGAAATCCAGCTCGCCCGTATGCAGGGCGTCCAGCAGCGCATCGTTAGGCATGTCGCACAATACGATTTCGATCTGGTCGCCATAGGTCTTGCTATAACGCGCCACCACCGCCGCCGTGAGCGTCATGGCGGACGGGATGGTGCCGATGCGGATCCGGTGGCGGCCGCTGCCGATGGCGCGCTGGATATCGCCGAACGTGTTGTTGGCGGTGTTCAGCAAGTGCTTGGCGTACTCCAGCACCACCGCGCCTTGCCGGGTCAGTTCAATCTGGTGCGTGGTGCGGTCGAACAGCTTGGTTCCGAGCTGGTTCTCCAGCTGCTTGATGGCCGCGCTCAGCGCCGGCTGGGTCACCGACAGTTCCTGCGCCGCCTTGCTGAAGCTGTTTTTGCCTGCCAGTTCCACAAAAGCCTGAAGATGGCGCAGGGTAACCTTGTTGTCGAGTTTGAGGATCGCCATGGTTATAAATTTAATTTATGAAATTATAAAAATAAACACATTATCTTATTCATCAACTTAACATATTCTCAGCCCAATGGATCAGGGAGTGATCATTTTTGTGGCAGCGTGAATCAAATCTACGGGGAGAAGATGCGATGAAAAAGTGGGGGATAGGGGTATTGGCGGTGTGCGCGGGAACGACACAGGCGCAGGTGACGCAGAGCAAATTCGAGGTATACGGTTTATTGTCGGGCGGCATCGGCTACCTGTCCAATGAAAACGGCAAGCACAACCTGGAAGCCATCAGCGGCACCAACCAGAATCCACGCATCGGTTTTCGTGGCCAGGAAGACCTGGGCGGCGGTTCTAAAGCCCTGTTTGCCCTGGAAAACGGCTTCAACCTGATGACCGGCACGGCCTCGCAGAGCGGCCGGCTGTTCGGCCGGCTGTCGTATGTCGGCCTCAGCAACGTGAATTTCGGCACCTTCACCATGGGGCGCCAGTATGAGGCCGTCAAGGATTACCTGGGCCCGGTGGTGATCGCCAGCAACGGCGTGCATATCGGCGACAACGACAACGGCTACAACAACCTGCGCGTGCAGAATTCGGTCAAGTACATCAGCCCGACCATCAACCATTTCAATCTCACCGCGGTATACGGTTTCGGCGAAGTCGCCGGCGACGCCAGCGTCAACCAGGTATACAGCCTGGGCAGCGGCTACAAGAACGGCGATTTCAGCTGGGCCGTGGCCTACACCCAGTTCAATACACCCAACAACGCAAAAAGCCCGGACGGCGCCATCAGCAACGACTACGGCAGCTCGCTGCTGATCTTCAACAAGAGCGCGGTCACCAAAGGCGTGGGCGTGAACCGGCAGCGGATTGCCGGCACCGGCGGTTTCTACAAGGTGGGGGCTACCGATTTCGGCGCCCTGTACACCAATGTGCGCTATAACTATCTAGACAATTCCAGCCTGACTCTGCAGAATTTCGACCTGAACCTGGTGCATCACCTGACGCCGATGCTGAACCTGGGCGCTTCGTATTTTTATACCACCGGTAAATACGATGTGATCGACAAGAAACCGAAATGGCACCAGATCAACCTGCAGGCCGATTATTTCTTGTCGAAACGGACCGATGTGGCGATTACATACAGCTACCAGAAGGCGGCCGGCGATGCGACCCAGGCCACCATCTTCGGCTTCCCGTCCTCCAGCGACCGCAAGCAGTCGGTGCTGTTGCTGGGCATGCGCCACGTATTCTGAGCGCCCGGGCCGGCGGCGCATTGCCGACGGCCCTTCGATTTAAGGAAATCTTGTGAAAAACACTCTCTCTTACCTGCTCGCCGGCGGCCTGGCCCTGCTGGCTGCCGGCGCTGCCCAGGCGGAAAAACGGACGCTGGTGATTTCAGCCTATCCGATCGCCCAGCCGCTGTTCGCCAAACATGTCTACGAGCCGTTCAAGGCGCGCTGCGGCTGCGACATCGTGGTCGAGACCGGCAACAACGCCGACCGCATCGCCAAACTCGAAGCGCATCGCGCCAGTCCGGTGATCGACCTGGTGCTGCTGTCCGATTTCGGCATGCTGGAAGCGTCTAACAAGGGCCTGATCGCGCCGCTCGACTACGCCAAACTGAAAAACTACGGGCAGCTCTACAACTTCGCCAAGAACCCGATAGGCGGCAATTTTGCCGTCGGCTACACCATCTATTCGGTCGGCCTGGTGTACCGCAGCGACAAGATCAGCGGCATCAAATCCTGGCAGGACCTGTGGCGCAGCGATCTCAAGGGCCGCATCTCGCTGCCTGACGTCAGCACTACCCAGGGTCCGCTGATGCTGCAGATGGCCGACCTGGCCTGGGGCGGCAAGAGCGACGATTACGCCACCGGCATGCAGAAAATCACTGCCATCAAGAACAATGTGGTGACGTTTTCCAAGAACAGCGCCCAGCTGTCTTCCCTGTTTGCCCAGGACGAAATCTGGGCGGCGCCGGTGGCGCGCTTTACCTGGTCGCAATTGCTGAAGACCGGCATGCCCCTGAAATGGAGCATTCCGGCCGAAGGACAGGCTGCCGGCATGAATGTGATGGGCATCGTCAGCCAGTCGAAAAACGCCGACCTGGCCTACCAGCTGATCGACTTCTGGCTGTCCAAGGAAGTGCAGACCGCGCTGGCCATGGACCTGGTCGATTCGCCGGTCAACCAGCAGGTGGTGCTGCCCAAGGACAAGGCCGAGTTCAACACCTACGGCGCGGAACAGATACGCTCCCTGAAATTCGTCAAGCCCGAGCTGATCCTGAAACAGCGCTCGAACTGGATCGCGCAGTGGAACAAGGCAATCAGCAAATAGCTGCTGAAGTGGAGTCGTTGCAATGCAAAAGAAACATGTAGGCATCTTGCTGGTGACGCCGGCCCTGGTCTTTACCGTGGCCTGCTTCCTGCTGCCGGTGCTGGCCCTGCTGCTGGAGGCGTTCCATATCGACGGCAGCGGCTGGGGACTGCAGCGCTTTGTGCAGTTTTTCGGCGAAGAGCTGAACCGCCAGGTATTCCTGCGCACCTTGCGCATAGCGGCGCTGGTGACGCTGTCGGCGGTGCTGCTCGGTTATCCGGCGGCGCAGGCGGCGGCCAAGGTGGCGCCGCGCTACCGCGGCCTGATGCTGGGCATGATGATCCTGCCGCTGATGGTGTCGCCGATTGCCCGCACCTATGCCTGGATCGTCCTGCTCGGCCGCAACGGCGCAGTCAATTCGGCGCTGCAGGCGCTGGGGCTGAGCGATGAACCGCAGCGCCTGCTGTTCAGCGAGCTGGCGGTGTATGTCGGCCTGTTGCAGCTGCTGCTGCCGCTGATGCTGATGTCGCTGGTCGGCGCCCTGGAAAATCTGCCGCGCGACGTCACCCACGCCGCCGCCACGCTCGGCGCCAACGCCTGGCAAACCTTTTGCAAGGTGACGTTGCCGTTGACCCAGGAAGGCTTGATCGTCGGCGGCACCTTGGTGTTTACCGGCTGCGTCACCGCCTATGTGACGCCGGCGCTGCTGGGCGGGCCCAAGGTGCTGATGCTGGAAACGCTGCTTTACCAGAAGGTCAGCGTCGAAAGCGATTTCGGTTCCGCCAATGTGATCGCCGTGATCCTGGTAGTGATGACGCTGATGGTCAATGCCGGGTTAAAACGCATTTCTTCGAGCCGGAGCAAGATATGAAAGAAGGATTTTTTTCGCGCTGCATGCTGTGGCTGGTGCTGCTGTTCTTGCTGGGGCCGTTCGCCATCGTGTTCATGGCCGGTTTCAGCGGCGGCGAGACGCTGGCGTTTCCGCCGCCGTCTTATTCGCTGCGCTGGATCTTCGAGGTGCTGGCTGCCGACGAATTCCGCCGCGCCTTCCAGACCAGCCTGCAGATCGGCCTGGTCGCCACCATAATCGCCCTGCTGCTGGGCACGCCGGTAGCCTATGCGCTTTCGCGCACCCAGCTGCCGGCGATGGCGGTCGTCAAGCAGATATTGACTTCGCCCCTGATCATCCCCGGCATGATCGTCGGCCTCGGCCTGATGCGCTACGTGGTGCTGCAGATCCATGCGCCGGTATTCGCCGGCCTGCTGATCGGCCATATCGCGCTGCTGATTCCGTACGCGGTGCGGGTGGTGTACGCCAGCCTGGTCAACCTGCGCGTCGACATCGAAGACGCCGCCGTGATGCTGGGGGCTTCGCGCCTGCGCAGCTTTTTCATGGTGGTGCTGCCGAATATCCGCGGCGCCGTGATCGCCGCTTTTTTCCTGGCCTTCGTCACTTCGTTCAACCAGGTGCCGGTATCGCTGTTCCTGACCGGCCCCGGCATCAGCACCTTGCCGATAGAAATGCTGGGCCATATGGAAAATACCTTCGATCCGTCGATCGCCGCGCTGTCGACCTTGCTGGTCCTGTTCACGATGGCGTTCGTGCTCGTCACCGAGCGTGTGCTGGGCATTTCAAAATACATGTGAGAACACCATGAGCTACCTACAACTGCAACAGCTGAGCAGCGGCTACGGCAACAACAAGGCTGCCGTCAAGCAGCTTGATCTGGAAGTCGAACAAGGCGAGCTGATCTCGCTGCTGGGTCCCAGCGGCTGCGGCAAGACCACCACCATGCGCGCGATCGCCGGCCTGCTCGAGCTGCAGGAAGGCCGCATCGTGCTCGACGGCGAAGACATCGGCAGGAAACCGCCGAACAAGCGCAACATCGGCATGGTGTTCCAGTCCTACGCCTTGTTTCCGCACCTGAACGTGTGGGATAACATCGCCTTCGGCCTGCGCTTGCGCAAGGTGCGGCAGGCAGTGCTCAGGCAGAAGGTGAAGGCAGTGATCGCGGCAGTCGGCCTGAGCGGTTTTGAAAGCCGTTTGCCGGCGCAGATGTCCGGCGGCCAGCAGCAGCGCGTGGCGCTGGCGCGAGCAGTGGTGATCGAACCCAAGCTGCTGTTGCTGGACGAGCCACTCTCCAACCTGGATGCAAAACTGCGCGTGCAGATGCGCGCCGAACTGCGGCGTATCCAGCGCGAACTCGGCATCACCATGCTGTACGTCACCCACGACCAGGAAGAAGCGCTGGCGCTGTCGGACCGCATCGTGGTGATGAACGGCGGCAAGATCGAGCAGCTGGATGTGCCGGAAACCATCTTCAACATGCCGCGCACGCGTTTTGTCGCCGATTTCATGGGTTTTGAAAACCTGTTCGACTATCGCGACGGCCGCCTGCACCACGAATCGCACAGCCTGCCATTTGATGTCGGCGTGCCGGGCGACACCGTTTGCATCGGCTGGCGCCCGGATCGCGTCCAGGTAGGCATTGGACAGCACAGCGGCACCGTGCTGTCGCGCGGCTTCCTGGGCGATACCGTGGAATACGTATTGCAGACGGCGATCGGCCCGGTCAAGGGATTGGCCGCGGTCGGCGCTTCGATCTGGCGCGAGGGCGACGACGTCAGCTTTGCGCTGTCGGCCGAAGACGCCCTGTTCCTGCGCCAATGACGTAATCGAACCGATGCAAACCAACCCACGTGGAGTTACCGCTATGCGTAAAATCTGGCTAGATACCGATCCCGGCTTCGACGACTGGCTGACCATGCTGCTGCTGGAAGTCAATCCCTGGCTGGAATGGCTGGGCGTCAGCGTCGCCGCCGGCAACGCGCCATTGGACGTGACTTACGACAATGCGCTGCGCATCAAGGCGCACTA
>NZ_JAQGLV010000325.1 GCF_028292705.1 Collimonas fungivorans
ACGGCGATTCAGCTGACCGGTACCGGACTGGTGTTGGCGGGTATTTATCTGATTTCAAAAAAGAAATCATAGGGATTGAAAACAGTAATAACAATTAAAAAAGCGGCAGTTTGGCGCAATATTTGGAGGTGAAAGCAATCATGGTAAAAGCAATCAGGATGTCGCGGACCGGTGGCCCGGAAGTGATGGAATATGTCGACGTCGAAGTCGGTGACCCGGGACCGGGCGAAGTGCGGATAAGGCATGTCGCCTGCGGGCTGAATTTTATCGACGTCTATTTCCGCAGCGGCTTGTATCCGCAGCCCTTGCCGGGCGGACTGGGGCAGGAAGCCGCCGGCGTGATCGAAGCGGTCGGCGCCGGCGTGCAGCATGTCAAGGTGGGCGACCGGGTGTCGTACGCCACCCGCCCCAATGGCGCTTATTCCGAGGCGCGTGTAATGCCTGCCGGGTTCCTGGTCAAATTGCCTGATTCCATCAGTTTCGATACCGCCGCCGCGATGACTTTGCAGGGCTTGACGGTGCAATATCTGTTCCGCCGCACCTTTCCTCTGCGCGGCGGCGAAACCATCTTGTTCCATGCCGCTGCCGGCGGCGTCGGCCTGATCGCCAGCCAATGGGCCAAGGCGCTGGGCGTGACCATGATAGGCACAGTCAGTTCGGACGAAAAAGCAGCGCTGGCGAAAGCGGCCGGCTGCGCCCATGTGATCAATTACAAGACCGAAAATTTCGTCGAGCGGGTGCGTGAAATCACCGGCGGCAAAGGCGTGCCGGTGGTCTACGATTCGATCGGCAAGGATACCTTCATCGGTTCGCTGGATAGCCTGGCGCCGCTTGGCACCATGGTCAGTTTCGGCAATGCGTCCGGCGCGGTGCCGCCGTTCAGCCTGAACGAACTGGCGTCGCGCGGCTCGCTGACCATCACTCGGCCTTCGCTGCCGAGCTATATCGCCAGCCGCGCCGACCTCGACGCGGCTGCGGCGGACCTGTTCCAGATGGTGGACAGCAAAAAAATCACGATTGAAATCAACCAGCGTTATGCCCTGAAAGACGTGGCGCAGGCGCATATCGACCTGGAGTCGCGCAAGACTACTGGCTCGACCATCCTGATCCCCTGAGGCATGCATGAATGATCCTTTGGAACAGCAGCCGGATGCGCAGAATCCGATGAATCATCCGGAAGAGCAGCCCAGCGGCAGCGAGGGCTCGCCCAAGTTCGGCCGCCTGCTGATCGTGCTGGTGCTGGCGGTCATCCTGATCGGTTTCATCACGTTTGCCAGCGAATGGTTTTATAGCTGACCCGGCATCCGATAAAAAATGGCCTGTGGTCCCTAGGGAGCACAGGCCGTTTTGCCATAAACAGGTCTTTATTTCTGGTCTTCGACTTTCAGCTCAACCTGGTGCGGCACGCCGCTCTTTCCAGGGAAATCGGTGAAGGCGCTGCGCACCAGGTACGGCATCACGGCCGGCAAGGAATTCATCTTGCCTTCGCTGGTGACCGTGACGTCATACAGCTTCTGGCCGCCGGCGGCGCGCGTGATCGCAATGTTCAGGCGGCGCTGGAACAGCTGGAAGTTGTACTCGCGCTGGCCCACCACTTGCGGTGCGTACCAGAACGGATCGTAGAACGGGCTATAGAACCCTGGGCGGCCCCAGCCGTAGGGTCCGTAAGGGCCATACCACATGGGATCCGCCACCACCGGCTCGACCACATGGACGTCGCGCGCGGCAATGCCATAATTAAGCGCGACCTTCAGTTGCGGCGAGCCGCCGTCGGCCTGCACAAATCCCAGGCGCTGCAGTTCGGTCCGCACCAGGTTCTCGTAATTCCGGTATTCCAGGTCATTCTCATGTGCTGCCGTATGTTCGAACACATAGGATTTGTTCGGCAAATCGGCCGGCCATTCGTTGAAAGCGGTGACGTCGCTGCGGATGACCGTGGCACAACCGCCTAGCAGCAATGTGAATGCGGCCAAACAGAGAGTGATGATGCGTTTCATTGTGATTCCTCTTGGTGGGGGATTGCAGGCCGCTCCAGTGGCTTGCCTGATTGGCATACCTGGCGACGGCAGCTGGGCTGTCACCATTCTAGCCAAGTCTTCATAGTGCTGCTCTATCGCGTTGCCATAATCTGTCAGCGGAAGAGCAGGGTTTGAGGCATGGTGCATCAAAATGGTGTAATTATGTTAATTTTAAACGAATTCCAACAGTGGGGCTTTATTTGCAATTTGCTACCAGTAACTTGCCCGCCGGCCGGCAATCCGCTGCAAATTGCATGATGCTTTGCGCTTTGATTGGTAGAATCACAGTCTGCCCGAATTATTGAGACTGACCAGCCACGTTATTAAGCAGGCCGCCAAGCGATCCTTGGCATACCGGCTTAGTTGCCGACTGTAGTTACCAACCATAGTTATCAACCGTCACTCCACACCATCCTATGCGCACAGATACCTCCGCCACGCCAACTACCGTTCTTCGTAAGGATTACACCGTTCCCGCCTTCCTGGTCGACACCGTCGACATGGGCTTCGACCTTGATCCGGCAGCCACCCGTATCGCCACCCGCATCACGATGCGGCGCAATCCGGCCAGCAACAGCAAGGAAATCGTCCTGTTCGGCGAAGAGCTGGAACTGGTGCAATTGCGTCTTAACGGCAAACAATTGAAACCCGGCCAGTACCAGCTGGAAGCCGGCAAGCTGCGCATTGCATCGGCGCCGGCCAAGGTGGTGCTGGAAATCGAAACGCTGACCAGCCCGGAAAAAAATACTTCGCTGATGGGTTTGTACGTCTCCAACGGCAATTTCTTCACCCAATGCGAAGCGGAAGGTTTCCGCAAGATCACCTATTTCCCTGACCGTCCCGACGTGATGGCCAAATACACCGTCATGCTGCGCGCCGACAAGAAGAAATACCCGGTGCTGCTGTCGAACGGCAACCTGATCGAAGAAGGCAAGCTGGCGGATGGCCGCCACTACGCCAAGTGGGAAGACCCGTTCAAGAAACCGTCCTACCTGTTCGCGCTGGTGGCCGGCAATCTGGTCTGCCAGGAACAAAAATACACGCTGAAATCCGGCCGCGAAGTCTTGCTGCAGGTATGGGTCGAAGACGGCAACCTGGACAAGACCCAGCACGCCATGGATTCTCTGATCAACAGCATCCGCTGGGATGAAGAACGCTTCGGCCTGGAACTCGACCTTGACCGCTTCATGATCGTCGCCGTCGGCGACTTCAACATGGGCGCGATGGAAAACAAGGGACTGAACATATTCAACACCAAGTACGTCCTGGCCAATCCGCGCATCGCTACCGATGTCGACTACGCCAATATCGAAGCCGTGGTCGGCCATGAATATTTCCACAACTGGACCGGTAACCGCGTCACCTGCCGCGACTGGTTCCAGCTGTCCCTGAAAGAAGGGCTGACCGTATTCCGCGACCAGGAGTTTTCGGCGGACATGGTCGGCACTGACAGCGGCCGCGCCGTCAAGCGCATCGACGACGTGCGTGTCTTGCGCCAGGCTCAGTTTCCCGAAGATGCAGGTCCGATGGCGCACTCGGTGCGGCCTGACTCCTATGTCGAAATCAATAATTTCTACACCGTCACGATTTACGAAAAAGGCGCTGAAGTGGTGCGCATGTACCAGACCCTGTTCGGCCGCGACGGTTTCCGCAAAGGCATGGACCTGTACTTCGAGCGGCATGACGGGCAAGCGGTCGAGTGCGACGATTTCCGCGCCGCGATGGTGGACGCCAACGGCCGCGACCTGAGCCAGTTCGAACGCTGGTACAGCCAGGCCGGCACGCCGCGGGTGCAAGTGCAGAGCAAGTACGACGCCGCCAAGAAAACCTACGAACTGACGCTCACGCAGACTTGCGCGCCGACACCGGGCCAGGCCAAGAAGCTGCCATTCCACATCCCGGTTGCAGTCGGCCTGCTCGACAGCAAGGGCAAGGACATGCCGCTGCGTTTGCAGGCGGACGGCAAGGGCAAAACCAGTGCTGAGACAACCCGCGTGCTGGAGCTGACCAAAGCCGAGCAGACCTTCCGTTTCGTCGATGTCGCCGAACAGCCGGTGCCATCCATCCTGCGCAATTTTTCGGCGCCGGTGGTGCTGGACGTCGAATACAGCGACGCCGAGCTGGCTTTCCTGCTGGCGCATGACAGCGACCCGTTCAATCGCTGGGAAGCCGGCCAGCGCCTCGCTACGCGCAGCCTGCTGGTGCTGACCACTGCAGTCCAGGATGCATCGCAAGCGGGCCACGTGGTGGCGCTGCAAGACGTCCTGAACAACGCTGCCTCCAACAGTGGCGCCCTGGGCGAGGCATTCGGCCTGATACTCAACGATGCAGCGCTCGACGCCGCTTTCCGCGAGCTGGCGCTGACGTTGCCGTCGGAAACGCTGCTGGCTGAGCAGACCGAGGTGATCGACCCGCAAGCAATCCACAAATCGCGCCAGTACCTGCGCGGCAAACTGGGGCAGGCGCTCAAGGACGATCTGCTGGCGGCCTACCACGCCAGCCAGACGCCGGGCGCATACAGCCCGGATGCGGAAGCGTCCGGCAAGCGGGCGTTGAAGAACGTCGCCCTGTCGTATCTGATACATGCCGACGACGCTGCGGCGCACGCACTGGCCCAGCAGCAGTACGACAATGCCAACAACATGACCGACCGCCTGGCCGCGCTGGTTGCGCTGACCAACAGCAGCGCGCCGGGCAAGGCTGCAGCCCTGGAAAAATTTTATGAGGATTTCGCGCAGGATGCACTGGTCATCGACAAATGGTTCGCCTTGCAAGCCACGGCCTACACTGCCGATGTCGCGGTGATCCGTGCCTTGTCGGAACATCCGGCGTTCACGCTGAAAAACCCGAACCGCGCACGCAGCCTGATTTTCAGTTTCTGCAGCGGCAATCCGGTGAATTTCCACGCGGTCGACGGCAGCGGCTACGAATTCTGGGCCGACCAGGTGATTGCGCTCAACGGCGTCAACCCGCAAGTGGCGGCACGCCTGGCGCGCAGCCTGGACCGTTGGCGCAAATATGCGCCGGCGCTGCAGGAAAAAATGCGCGCGGCCTTGCAGCGTGTCGCGGCGGCGCCTGACTTGTCGAAGGACGTACTGGAAGTCGTCGGCAAGGCACTCGCTAATTGATTTTTGCAATTTCACGGCCGATGGCGGGTTTCTTTCCGCGATCGGCAGTGAAAGCCACAACCAAGAAAGAGCAATATGAAACGTATTAGTCTTACCCAGCATCTGATCGAACAACAACGTCTGCACAACAGCATTCCGGCCGAGCTGCGCCTGCTGATCGAAGTCGTCGGGCGCGCCTGCAAAACCATCAGCCACGCGGTCGGCAAGGGTGCGCTGGGCGAAGTGCTGGGCAGCGCCGACAGCGAAAACGTGCAAGGCGAAGTGCAGAAAAAACTGGACATCATCTCCAATGAAATCCTGCTGGAAGCCAATGAATGGGGCGGCCACCTGGCGGCCATGGCTTCGGAAGAAATGGAATCGATACACCCGATTCCGAACCGTTATCCGCAAGGCGAATACATGCTGCTGTTCGATCCGCTCGACGGCTCCAGCAACATTGACGTGAATGTTTCCATCGGCACCATTTTCTCGGTACTGAAAGCGCCGGACGGCATGAAATCGCCAACCGAACAGGATTTCATGCAGTCAGGCCGCAAGCAGGTTGCTGCCGGCTACGCCGTCTACGGCCCGCAAACCATGCTGGTGCTGACCACCGGCAACGGCGTGCACTGTTTCACGCTGGACCGTGAAATGGGTTCGTGGGTCCTGACCCAGCGCGACATGCAGATCCCGGCCGAGACCAAGGAATTTGCGATCAATTCGTCCAATGCCCGCCACTGGCATCCGCCGGTCACGCGTTATGTCAACGAAATGCTGGCAGGCAGCACCGGCCCGCGTCAAAAAGATTTCAACATGCGCTGGATCGCATCGATGGTGGCCGACGTCCACCGTATCCTGAACCGCGGCGGCATCTTCATGTACCCGGCCGATGCGCGTGAACCGGACAAGCCGGGCAAGCTGCGCCTGATGTACGAAGCCAACCCGATGGCCTTCATCGTCGAGCAGGCCGGCGGCGCCGCTACCGACGGCAAGCAGGCGATCATGGATATCCAGCCGGAGAAACTGCACCAGCGGGTGCCGGTGTTCCTCGGTTCGAAGAGCGAAGTCGAACTGGTGACCCGCTACCATCAGGAATAAACTGGAACCCGCTCCGTGAAGCCCGGCCAGATGCAACGCCGGGCGCTTTACGGGGCAGCTGACGGCAAAGCGCCAGACCTAGTAAAATCGCACACTTGCCGCAAAATTTATCCATAAAGACAAGAGGAACAGATTGAAAACAGCACTAATCGGAGATAAAGACATCCCCGAGTTCGATCACGACATCATGACCAATCTGCTGATCACGTCGACAGAACTGAACGTCGTCAGGCAAGAACAGATATTGCTCGGCATCCGCAATGCGAAACAGGAAATTTACCGTGTCATCGGCGCCTCCAGCAGCAAGCAATTCAACAATGCGGCGGAAGAGCTGGAAGACCTGGGTTTGAGCAATGAGCTGGAAGAAGCTGATCGGGCCAAGAATGGCTACGATGCGATTTTCGGGTTGAGCGAGTAATTCCGGCCTGCAAATACGGTCGGCCATGATCGGCCATTGCCGGCTCGGCGAGCTGGCAGGGCTGGACGGACAACATCTCTGTCGCCCTGGTTTTTGCTCTTTCTTTGCCGCCTGTCTCCCGGCATGGCGGTATCTCCAGGCTTTTCCCCGGCCAGCTTTTCCTTCAATTTCCGCCTTTTGCTGATTGCACCGATGCCGCGCTTTCGCTTAGGATCGCGATAGCACGCGCACAAGTACTGCATTTTTGACTTCATTATATTTCCATATAGAAATATAATGGCCGCTGCACTCAACTAGAGGAACTGAATAATGAAAGCAATCATTGCACTTACGGTGCTAACGCTCATTATCATGGCTGTGATTGCTGTGGTTACCCGGGAGAAGCAGGCGAAGCTGCAGAAGCGCCGCGAATACATCAAGAAAAAACCGATGTCGAACAACGAGCAGATCATGTACTGGCGGCTGGTCGGGGCGTTGCCGGACCATATGGTGCTGGCGCAAGTCGGGCTGAGCCGTTGCCTGGGCACCAAGGACAGCGCCGGTCTCGACAGCCTGACGGCAAAGAACCTGGATTTCGTGATTTGCGATAAAGCCAGCGATGTGGTCGCGGTGATCGAGATAGACAACAGGAATCACAACAGCAAGACCGTCAGCAAAGACGACGAAAGAAAATACAAGGCGCTGAAAAAAGCCGGCATCGATATCATCCGGTGGCGCGCCAATTCACTGCCGAGCGAAGCTGACATCAGGGAACGGTTCACGCTGCTGGACCCAAGCAAAAAGTTGCGGATAGTTAAAAACAAGAGCCATCAAACCAGCATATTCGGCATCGGCATAGGCAAATACCGCAACACCGGCGCCGGCTGAGCTGGGCAGGCAGGTTAGGCCGCTGCTGCCTTATGTCGTAATCACGCAGTTGCGGCCCTGGTCCTTGGCGCGATAGAGGCGCTCATCTGCCGCGCGGAAAATCGTGTCGATGGTGTTGCCGTCGCGGCCGAACTGCGATACGCCAATGCTGACCGTGAGTATCACCTTGGGCATGACGATGCTGTCGAATACTGCGTTTTCCGTGGCTGACCTGATGCGTTCGCCGATTGCCACTGCAACCTCCAGCGTGGCTTGCGGCAGCAAGACCATGAATTCCTCGCCGCCCATGCGCGCCACGCTGTCATAGGGGCGGATCTCTTCCAGGCATTTCTGCACGAAACCTTGCAACACCTCGTCGCCCACCTGGTGGCCGTAGTGGTCGTTGATGGCCTTGAAATTATCCAGGTCGAGGGCGAGCAGGGAAAACGACAGGTTATCGCGCCTGGACCTGGCGATTTCGGCGTCTACCCGTTCGATAAAATGGCGGCGGTTAGAGGCGCCGGTCAAGGGGTCGGTCGAAGCCAGGTGCTCCAGCATCCGGTTGCTGTGCTGCACTTCTTGCAGCGCGCTTTCGGTCCGGACCATCGCCATCGCCAGCCGGTTCACCATTTCTTCCTGGTTGTAGATGCTGGAGAATGAACGAGTGGTATGGAATGCCTGGATGATGCCGTAGCTGAGGAAGAAAAATCCGCCGGCGAAGATGGCGTGGGCCAGCCACCACATATGGTTCCACGGCTTGCCGAGAATGAACGCCAGCGACGACAAGCCGAACA
>NZ_JAQGLV010000116.1 GCF_028292705.1 Collimonas fungivorans
CCGCACAACGGCCGCGCCAGGCGCCGTGTCGATGCCGAACAGGTATTGCGCGGCTGGGCCCGGCGCCGCAGCGGACGCCTGGCGATCCTGCGGGTGCCGGGGATTTACGCCGCCGACCGGCTGCCGCTGGCGCGCTTGCAGAAGGCGACCCCGGCCTTGATCGCGGCCGACGACGTGTATACCAATCACATCCATGCCGATGACCTGGCGCGCATCATCGTGGCAGCGGTTTTCAAGGCCGCGCCCCTGCGCGTCTACCATGCAAGCGACGATTCACAGCTGAAGATGGCGGAATACTTCGACCTGGTCGCCCAGGCTTTCGGCTTGCCGCCGTCGCCGCGGCTGCCGCGCGCCGAGATGGAGCAGGTGGTGTCGCCGATGCTGCTGTCCTTCATGTCTGAGTCGCGCCGTTTGCAGAACCGGCGCATCAAGCTGGAGCTGGGCGTGCGCTTGCGTTATCCGGACGTGCCGGCGGCTTTGCCAGCAATGGCTGCGGCCGCAGGGCCAACCGCTCAGCAATAATTCTATGGCAAGCTTCTATATCTGTTTTTAGCATAAGCATAGAAGTTATAAGTTGTTGTAAGACGGAAAGTTGCCCGATAAAGTGAAAAGTAAATAAAAAATCCACTTTATATGCGCTCGCCAACTTAGGCTTAGCGTTGCCGTGCGACGCAAAGGCGCCAATTCCCCATGAAGTTATCGTTCAAGCATGTCAACAAGCAGTTCTCCGGCTTGCCGGTGATCGCCGATTTCAGCCGTGAAATCGAGGAGGGCGAACTGGTCGCCCTGGTCGGTCCGTCCGGCTGCGGCAAGTCGACCCTGCTGCATCTGGCCGCAGGTCTCGGCGCGCCTACCAGCGGCGCGGTTCTGGCCGACGGCCAGGCGATCAAGGGTCCGCATCCCGAACGCATGCTGATGTTCCAGGAAAACGCGCTGTATCCATGGCTGACGCTGGAGGCGAATGTGGCCCTGGCGCTGGAGCTGCAGAAAGTCGGCAAGGCCAGCGCTCGCAAGCAGGCGCGCGACTGGCTCTCCAAAGTCAGCCTGCAAGGTTTCGAGGCTTATTATCCGCACCAGGTCTCGGGCGGCATGCGGCAGCGCGCGGCGTTGGCGCGCGCTTTCATCACCAAACCCAAAGTGCTGTTGCTGGATGAGCCGTTCGGCGCGCTCGACGCACTGACCCGCATGACCCTGCAGGATTCCCTGCGCCAGCTGATCCGCGAAGAACGGCCGACCGTGCTGCTGGTGACGCACGATGTTGACGAAGCCCTGTTCCTGGCCGACCGCATCCTGGTGTTCAGCCCGCGCCCGGCCACGGTGCTGCGCGAGTTCAACCTGAACCAGCACGAGAAAACCCACGATCTATCCGAATTTTCCGCCATCCGGCGGGAAATTCTTTGCCTGCTGGGGATTCACGCAGAGCAAGACGCATTCGCAAAAAAACTTGAGGGAATCGCAGCATGATATTTAACGTCAAACTAAAACGGCTGTTCATCCTGCCGGCGCTTCTGCTGACGCTGGCTGGACACGCTGGCGCCGCCGAAAAATTCAAGATCGGCTATCTGCGTGTCATGGACGATGCGCAGGCGATTGCTGCCTTTGAAGGCGGCTTCTACAAGAAGCATGGCCTGGAAGTGGAACTGGTCGAGTTCAAGTCGGGCACCGATCTGATCAAGGCCATCGTCGGCGGCCAGCTCGATAGCGGCGTGCTGGGTTTCACCAACGCCGCGGCCTGGGCTTCCAAAGGCGCCGACCTCAAGGTAGTGGCCGGCGCCCAGCATGGCTATCACGCGATTGTGGTGCGTGAGGATAGCGGCATCAAGGATGTGACCGGGCTGAAGGGACACACCCTGGCTTCGCAGGCCGAAGGCAGCACCGCCGACACCGTACTGAAAGGCGTGACGCTCAAGAACGCCGGCCTGAAAGCCGACGACGTCAACATCCTCGGCGTCAGTCCGCAGGTGGCGGTGCAATCGCTGGTAGGCAAGCGGGTCGACGCCGCTTTCCTGTTCGAGCCGCAAGCCAGCATCGCCAAACTGGTGGCGCCGGTGAAGCAGATTTATGAAGTCGGCGAAGTCTGGCCCTTCCCCTGCATGGTGGTGATCACTTCCGGCGAAACGCTGGCGAAGCGCCGCGACGCGGTCTGGAAATCGCTGGATGCGCAGCGTGAAGCGATCGAACTCCTGCAGAAAGATCCGGCCGCGGCGTCGAAGCTGATCGCCAGCTATTTCATCGCCGATCCCACCCTGAAAACCCTGAAGCAGGGCGAGCTGCCGCGCGAAACGGTGATCCGTGACGCTATCAAGAGCCAGACCTTCAGCGCCGTGCTGACCGCCAAGGAGCTGGCGCGCATGCAGGAGCTGGCAAATATCCTGCAAGACCAGGGTTCGCTCAAGACGCGCGACGGCAAGCCGTTCAACGTCAATGCCATTATCGATCTCGACTGGCAAAAAGACCGCAAGCTCTGATCGTTGCGCAATCAGCTTTTTTCATTACACAAGAATTGTTTTGGTTTATCTATGAGCACTCAAAGCCGGCTGGTCGGTTATCGCAAAAAACTCGCCATGCTGCTGGCTATCCTGCTGATTTTCCTGCTGTGGCAGATCGCCGCCTGGTCGCTGCCCGATTTCCTGATGCCTGGCGTGCTGCCGGTGCTGGGACGCTTGTGGCAGGAAGCGCTGACGCCGGAATTCCGCACCGCCTTGTGGGGCAGCCTGACCCGGCTCGGCGGCGGTTATGCGGCGGCGATGCTGTTCGGCATCGGCTTTGGCCTGGTCGGCGCGGTGCTGTTTTTCTTCCGTGAAGTGCTGAAGTCGGCCATCATCATCCTGCAATCGATCCCGTCGATCGCCTGGGTGCCCTTGTTCCTGATCCTGATGGGCTTCGGTAACCTGCCGATCATGGTGGTGGTGGCGATGGCGGCTTTTTTCCCGGCCGCGCTGAGCGTCATGAACGCCACCGAAAGCGTGCAGCAAGTGCACGTCTCGGCGGCGCGGGTGATGGGCGCCACGCGCTGGGACATGCTGAAACGGGTGTACCTGCCGGCAGTGATGCCGGAGCTGATCACCGGCGCCCAGCTGGCGTTCGGCAATGCCTGGCGCGCGCTGATTTCGGCGGAAATGCTGATCGGCTTCGGCAAGGGACTGGGACGGACCCTGGCCTATGCCGGCGAAACCGCCGACATGGTCGGCGTGATGACCAACATCCTCGCCATCGCAATCCTGGCGGCGCTGATCGACCAGTTCATCCTGGAAAACCTGAAGCACAGGGTGCTGCGTTATCAATACATATGAGCAGTACGTCTGATCGAGGATCATGAAGCCGCCGTTTTTCTTCCGCCGATTTTTACTGTTGCTGCTGGCCTGCACGCTGCCGCTCAGCGCGACGGCGGCCAGCTTGCAGCAAATCAGGCAGCGCGGCCAGCTGGTGGTCGGCGTCAGCTATGTCGCGCCGGCACATGTCGCCGGCGCAAAATACCGGACTGCAGAAAGTTTCGACACAACCGTCGCCGCCGACCTGGCGCAACGCTTGGGCGTCAGGCTGCACATGGTGAAAGTGACGATGCGGGACCGGCAGCAGCTGCTGGCGCAGGGCAAGGTCGACCTGCTGCTGTTGAACCTGAAGCAGGCTGACGCCGAGGCGCTCGGTGCCAGCACAAGACTGCTGCCGACAGCCTATCAGGCGAACCCCAAACTGATCATGCGCAGCGATACCGATATCAAGCGCCTGGCGCAGCTGCGCGGGCGCAGTGTCTGCGTGGCGCAAGGCGGGACTTACGTCGGCAGCATGGCGGCCGCTTATGGCGCCGTTGAAAAAGTATATAAAGCGCCGGCCGATGCCTTGCTGGCGCTCCGGACCGGGGCCTGCGACGCCGCCGTGCATGACGACACGGTCCTGAACGGCATGCTGGATTTACCCGAATGGAAAAAGTTTTCGGCCAGCTTGCCGCTGCCTGCCAGCCCGGCCACGCTGACTTTTGCGGTAAGGCGGGCCGATACCGGACTGGGCGATTACCTGCAGCAGACGGCCGGTACGCTGGACAGCAGCTACTGGGCCGGCAATCGAAAAAAATGGATCAGCAATGTCGCGTTCGAGGTCTACCTGGACCAGAACGTGCCCGACTGCCACTAGCCACGCCTATTCCCGCCGCTCCCTGCCAATTTGTTTCCCCTGCCACCGGATAGCAACTAGAATCCCTGCTGGATCAAGTCATTTTGCCATCGAATCTACGGAGAAGCCGCCGCATAAAAGAATTTAATGTGGCGGCGTCCCTGCTAGGATTCGATCTGCAAGAGACGTCCCCGGTTTCCCACGCCTGACGATGGGTGCCGATATTAAAAAAACACTATTATTAAAGACAGACGAAAGGATACGCCATGTACGCACGGACCAAACTGATGATGGTTATGTTGGCTGCATTCCCAGCGCTCGTTATGGCGCAGGAGACACAAGTAGTAAAGATCGGTTTCAGCGGCCCGCTGACCGGCCCGCAGGCATCTGCCGGCCGCGACAACCAGGGCGGCCTGGCCATGGCGATCGAAAAGCTCAATACCCAGGGCATGGTAATCGGCGGCAAGAAAATCAAGTTCGAAGCGCAGATGGAAGACGACCAGGCCGATCCGCGCGCCGGTGTCGGCGTAGCGCAAAAGCTGGTCGACATGGGCGTCAAGGCAGTGGTCGGTCCTTACAATTCCGGCGTGACCATTCCTGCTTCGCGCGTCTATAACGACGCCGGCATCGTGATGGGCACCGTGGCCTCCAATCCGAAAGTGACCCTGCAAGGCTTTCACTCGGTATTCCGGGTAGCGGCCAGCGACAGCCAGCTGGGCGGCAAGATGGCGCTGTATGCAGCCAAGGAACTGAAGATCAAGACAGTAGCGATCATCGACGACCGCACCGCCTACGGCCAGGGCCTGGCGGAAGAGTTTTCGAAAGTCGCCAAGGCCAACGGCATCAAGGTGCTCGGCAACGACTTCACCAACGACAAGGCAACCGATTTCACCGCTATCCTGACCTCCATCAAGTCGAAGAAACCGGACGCGATTTTCTACGGCGGTTACTCGCCGCAGGGCGGGCCGATGATGCGCCAGATGAAGCAGTTGGGCGTGAGCGCCAAGTTCCTCGGCGGCGATGGCATTTGCGCGCCGGAGATGGGCCGCCTGGGCGGTGATGCGATTACCGACCAGGTGTATTGCACCCAGGGCGGCGCCATGCTGGACAAGCTGGCTTCGGGCAAAACCTTTGCGGCCGACTACCAGAAGCGTTACAACCGTCCTGCGGAAACCTACGCTGCTTCGTTCTACGACGGCATGATGGTGATCGCACAGGCGATGAAGGACGCCAACTCGGTAGAGCCAAAGCAATACGTATCGGCGCTGGAAAAGATTCACTACAAGGGTGTAGCCGGCTCTTATGAGTTCGACGCCAACCACGACCTGAAGCAATCGCCGGTGACGGTGTTCCGCTTCAAGGGCGGCGTGCCGGAAGCGCTCACCAGCTACTAAGCAGTTAACAAGAAGCAGCGCTGGCGGCCATGCCGCCAGGCGTGTCACAGAAGTAAGGCAGGGCGGGAGGCGCGGCGCGCTTTCCGCCCGCATCAAGATGCAGCTTGAACACCCTCGGCTCTCTCATACAAGATTCCCATGCTAAGTTACACACGAACCATACATACGGTAGATGCGCACACCGGCGGCGAGCCGCTGCGCATCGTTATTTCCGGCCTGCCGCCGGTGCCCGGCAAGACCATCCTCGAGCGCCGCAGCTGGCTCAAGGCGCAGCGCGACGACCTGCGCCAGTTCCTGATGAACGAACCGCGCGGCCATGCCGACATGTACGGCGCCTACCTGTTGCCGCCGGTCACGCCGGCCGCCGATTTTGGCGTGATCTTCATCCATAACGAAGGGTATAGCGACATGTGCGGCCACGGCATCATCGCGCTGGGCAAGGTGCTGGTCGAACTCAATCATGTCGAGCGCACCATGCCGCTGACGCGCATCGGTTTCGATACGCCGGCCGGTTTCATCGAAGCCCAGGTCGAGTGGGACGGCCAGCGCGCCGGCGCCGTTACTTTCCGCAACGTGCCGGCATTCATCTACCGGCGCGACGTCGAAGTCGAGACGCCGAGCTTCGGCAAGGTGACTGGCGACATCGTGTTCGGCGGCGCTTTTTATTACTACATGAACGCCGACCAGGCTGGAGTGAAGATCAAGCCGGAGCAGGTGCGCAGCTTGATACAGCTGGGCGCGGAAACCAAGCAGGCAGTCAAGGACAAGGTGAAAATCCAGCATCCGCTGGAGCCGGGCCTGGATACCCTGTACGGCACCATCATCGACGGCGCGCCGAACAATCCCGGCGCCGACCAGGCCAATGTCTGCATCTTCGCCGACCGCGAAGTGGACCGCTCGCCGACCGGCACCGGCACATCAGGCCGCGCCGCGCAATTGTTCCTGCGCCAGAAGCTGGCGCTGAACCAGGTGCTGGTGAATGAAAGCATCGTCGGCAGCTGTTTCCGGGTGCGCGTGACCGGCACCACCAAGGTCGGGGAGTTCGATGCGGTGCATACCGAAGTCACCGGTAATGCGCACATCATGGGTTTCAACCAGTGGGTGCTGGAAGACAGCGATCCGTTCCCGCAAGGTTTCTTCCTGCGCTAATTGCGCTGATTAATTTGGATGGCCCGATTTTGGATGGACCGATATATGCAAATCCTCGACGCTGAAAGCACCGCCGCCGCTTTGCCTTATGCCGAACTGGTGCCGGCGCTGGTCAAGGTCGCGCAGCAGCTGCGCGAAGGCGAGATCAACGCCCCCGAACGCATGGTGGTGGAAATCGACAAGGCCAGCGTGCTGCTATGCATGCCGGCCGTCGCTGCCGACATCGGCATGACCAAGCTGATCACCGTGCACGCCAACAACGCCCAGTACCAGCTGCCGGCGATCCAGGGCGAAGTGGTGGTGTTCGATGCCGCCAGCGGCCGCCGGCTGGCGCTGCTGCATGGCCCCACCGTTACTGCAAGGCGAACAGCTGCGGTAAGCCTGCTCGGTATTGAAGCTTTGCTGCCGTCAAAACCAAAATCAGCATTGTTGATTGGCACCGGTGTGCAGGCCATCGCTCATGCCGACGGCCTGGTCGAGTATTTCGGCGTCACCGAATTCTGGGTCGCCGCGCGCGACCTGCAAAAGACCCAGGCATTTTGCGAAGCCTTGCAGCAGCGGCATCCGCAGATTGCCGTCAAGGCCATGGCTGCCGCTGCGTTAGCCACCGATTTGCCGCACACCGATGTCGTGATCGCCCTGACCACTTCGCGCACCGCCGTGATACCGGTCGGCATCGCCGCTACTACGCTGGCGATAGGCGTCGGCGCTTTCAAGCCGGACATGGTGGAATTTCCGGCCGAGCTTTTGCACAGCCGCACCGTGGTGGTCGATTGCCTGGCTGGCGCCAAACATGAAGCCGGCGATCTGCTGCAGGCACAGATCGACTGGAGCAAGGTGCGCGAACTG
>NZ_JAQGLV010000342.1 GCF_028292705.1 Collimonas fungivorans
CTGGCGACGCGCTTGCGCCTGCTATGCCGCGATGCGCTGTTGTGCAACCGGGTGCTGGTGCTGGTCCATTGCCAGTGGCTGAGCGCGCAGGACAGCGCCGACGATTTGCTGGACGAGGTCTGCAACATCTTGTTCGACAGCCAGCGCTACCTGGCCGCGCTGAACGGTCCGGCCCGGCGCCTGAGCGACCTGGCGCATCAGTACGGCGGCCATCCGGTGATCCCGGCGCTGATCAAGAGCAAAGCCCCTGATACCCAGCTGCGGCGGCGCATCTGGCAGCGCCATCTGCCGGCCTCGGGGTTTCGTCCAACGGAGCCGGAACTGGCGCAGCTGGTGAACAGCTATCTGTTTACGGAGCAGCAGATCCTGATGGCGCTGAAAGAGGCCGCCAGCCGCCGCCTGCTCAATCCCGATGCCGAGAGTGACAAGGAGTTGCTGTTCGACGCCTGCCGCGAGCAAAGCCACCGCGAGCAGCTTAGCGTCGCGCAAGAGGTGAAAAGCGCCTATCGCTTCGACGACATCATCTTGCCCGCCAAAACCAAGGGCTGGCTGCAAGAGGTTTTGCAATATGCGCAAAACCGCCACCAGGTAATCGAGAACTGGGGTTTTGATGAAAAAAACCAGAACAGCAAGAATCTCTGCGTGCTGTTTTACGGTCCGTCCGGCACCGGCAAGACCATGGCCGCCTCGATCATTGCCAATGAACTCAACCTTGGGCTCTACAAGATCGATCTCGCCAATATCGTCAGCAAATACATAGGCGAAACCGAGAAGCACTTGGCGCAGCTGTTCGACCAGGCCGAAGCGATGAATATCGTGCTGTTTTTCGACGAGGCGGAAAGCCTGTTTTCCAAACGCACCGAAACCAAGGATGCGCACGACCGCTACGCCAACCTGCAGACCGGCTACCTGCTGCAACGCATAGAGACCTATCCCGGCATCGTGATCCTGTCGACCAACCTGCTGAAAAACATGGACAAGGCGTTTACGCGGCGTTTCAAGTTCATGATCGAATACCCGTTTCCGGGCGCCGAACAACGCCTGCAGTTATGGCGCAACGCGTTTCCGGCAGCAACGCCGCTCGACGCCGGCCTGGACCTGCCTTTGCTGGCGGAAAAAGCCGCGCTCAGCGGCGGCAACATCAACAACATCGCGGTCAGCGCCGCGTTCCTGGCAGCGGCGCAGCAACAGCCGGTGACGCAGGCGCACGTGCTGCAAGCCACCGAGCGGGAGTACCACAAGCTGGGCAAGGTGTTCAGCCTGAACGATTTCAGCTGGGGCGACGATGACTAGGCAGCGCCGCCATGCCGGGGGGATGGCATGCGCAAGGTGAATGCACTGGCAGCGCCGCCAGCCAGCCAGGACAATTTGCCGGCGCCTGCCGGACCGGCCGCGCACCATGGCGGCGATGTCACCGCGATGGGCAGCTATCACTATGCAGACGCCGCAGCCGGCGCGTTGCCGGCTGGCCTGCAGGGAGGGATCACCGCATTGTCGGGCATCAGCCTGGACCATGTGCGGGTCCACTACAGTTCGTCCATGCCGGCCCAACTGAAGGCGCACGCCTATGCCCGCGGCAGCGACATCCACCTGGCGCCGGGGCAGGAACGGCGCCTGCCGCACGAAGCCTGGCACCTGGTGCAACAGGCGCAAGGCCGGGTGGCGGCCAATGCCCAGGCCAACGGAGTGGCGCTCAACGACGACCGCCGGCTGGAACAGGAAGCCGATGTCATGGGCGCACGCGCCATGCGCCACGGCCCGGCGGCGCCTGCCCCGGGTGGATATGAGGCCGCGCCTGCTGCCGGCGCCATGCCGGTAACCCAGCTGTACCGGATAGAACGCGAACCTGTCACAACGCAGGTCTATTCGGTTTCCGACGATAACTCCATGGTGACCGGAATGGCAACGCCCAATCACGAATTCTATGTGAATAACGCAACCCGGATCGGCGCCATGAACAATGCCATCTCGGCTTCGCCGTTGCTGTTTTACTCGGCCGGCACGGCCAGCCTGTTCGGGCGCGACTATTTCCGGGTTGGCTTGAGTTTTGACACCGCCAGGCTACGCGGCAGCCATCAGGACGATTTGCAGGCGCAGTACCGGAACCAGGTGCTGCCCGAGATACGCGCGTTCCGCGAAGGGCGCCGCGCCGGAAAAACCGCCGAAATAGACGCCGCCGCGGTTATGTCCGAGGGACGGATCAAACCGACTTTGATCAATCCTGCACTGGCGGCCTCGGTGCGCAAGCTTGAGCTATTCAAGAAACTCATCCTCAGCCAGCTGGCGCTGGCCTCTTACCGCGACGGTGAAACCGCGGCGATAGGCGATGCCGGCCGCATTGTCACTACGCTGGAGAGCGCACTGTATTCCGCCGACATTACCCGGGGCGCCGTCGCAGCGCGGCTGGAAGAACTGGCTCCTTATTTCAGGGAGGAAGACAATCCGGCACGATTCCCCCTCACGCCGATTCTGCGCGCCACCTTGCTTGAATTGCGGGCTGCCGTCGCAATGCTGGCGGCGGCATTGCCGGAGGATCTGCCGGTCGACCTGATGTCTTTCCACAACGCCAACTTCCAGGCCCGCCAGGTCGAAGCCGTCGACGGCCCGGACAACGTGCTCCTGTATCGCGCCTGCGACGTTGCTGCCTCCACTTTGCTGGGCAACAAGATCACCGAACAGAATGCGCAGCGCCTCAAGACTTATGTCGGGGGTGCGACTGCCTTCCACTATGCCACCAAGATCCTGCAATCGGGCGGCGACTGGGTCACCCTGGAAGGTTTCGCGGCCAGCGACCGCGAACGCGGCATCATCGGCATCGAGGACGATGATTCGGCAAAAAACATCGACGATACCTGGCAGTACATCATGTACGGCGCGCTGGCCGGCGACGGCGGCACGCCGCTGTCGGACGAAGACCGCTATTTCGCGTTGTACACAAAACTGCGCTACTACCTGAAAGGCATCACGACGCCGGGCGTCTTCGGACCGACGCAACGCGCCAAGCTGATACCGAAACCGATTGATGTCGGACGACTGGAGGCGTTGTTTCCGGTTTCGGTTGCCACGGGACTCGGCGGTTATTTTTCACGGCTGATTGCCGACACGCCGCAGGAAAAGGCGCAGGCGTTGTTTGCACAGTTGCAGGCGACCCGTTTGCTGGACCGGCACGGAAGCGTAGCCGACCGCGAGACGCTGACGGCGCAACAGGTGAGCGAGTTGTTGCCGAACCTGCCGGAAAACATCGCCGTCAAGGTTTTCCGCATCCTGCGGGAGTCGCTCAAGTCGCCGCATATCCAGATCGGCTTGAGCAGCGATCTTGCCAACGCCATAGCCTGGCGCGCCTACCTTGGCGCAGACGGCGACGAGCAACAGGCGCTGCTGAGGCAGCAAGCCGACGCCATCATGGAGCGGGGCATTGATCCGCGGGCGCAGTCGGGAGCCATGTGGAGCGACCTGGCGCAGACCGTTGCCGGCCTGCCGCCAAGGCCGGTCCCTACCGTTGCCCTGGCGCCCACGCTCACAACAGAACCTGTGACGCCGCTGGTTGAGCCGGAGCCGCCGGTGCTGGGACCGCAGGCTGAAACATCGCTGGCCGTCAGCACGCCGGTGAAAGATGAAGACAAGCCAAAAGGCAAGAAGGCGTCCACACGCCATGAACTGGTTACGATGGGCTTGAACGAACTGGACCGCCTGCGCGATCTGTGGCGCAGCCGGCAGCCACAGCCGGTAGTGGGCAGTCCGCCGGGCTATGCTGACTGGAGTGGCGCGATCCGGTCGATTCAGCTAGCCCCGGAAGACATGCCGATCGGCGCTATCCACGAAGATATGATGCAGTGGCTGAGGAATGCCGCGGAAAGATGGGGTGTATGAGCGATCGTGACGGGTTCAGGCCGGCACGTCGCCTTCGACAGTGGTACGGTACAAGGTGCGCCGCAAATGCTGCGGCGTAATGGGCGCGTAGTGCACGGTGCTGCGGTTGTCCCAGAACACCATGTCGTGCGCACGCCATTGGTGGCGGTAGACGTTTTCGGCGCGTATGGTGTGCTCATGCAGGTAGCGCAGCAGGGCGTCGCTCTCATCCTTGGGCAGGCCGACGATGTGCGAGGTGAATCCTTCGCTGACAAACAGCGCCTTGCGGCCGCTTTCCGGATGCACGCGGATGACAGGATGCTCGACTTCAGGCACTTCGTCGATCTGCTTTTGCGTCAGGTCGGCGCGCCAGGGCGACAGCTTCTGCAAGCGCCGGTAGCGATACACATAGGAATGCACGGCGCGCCGGCCTTCCAGGGTCTGCCTGACATCGGCGGGCAGGGTTTCGTAGGCCAGGAACATGTTGGCGAAGGAGGTGTCGCCCTGTTCCGCCGGCAGTTCCTGCGCATGCAGCAGCGAGCCCAGGCTAGGCTTGGGCATGTAGGACAGGTCGGAATGCCAGTCGGCGCCGGCGTCCACCAGGCCGATCGGCTTGCCATCCTCGACGACATTCGAGACGATCAGGATTTCCGGATAGCCTTGCAGGTGGAAGCGGTTCAGCACATGCACCTGCAGCGGGCCGAAGCGGCGGCTGAACGCCACGTGCTGCTGCGGCGTGATGCGCTGCTCGCGGAATACCAGCAAGCCATGCCTGACC
Organism: Collimonas fungivorans; assembly: GCF_028292705.1. Classification (GTDB taxonomy): domain Bacteria; phylum Pseudomonadota; class Gammaproteobacteria; order Burkholderiales; family Burkholderiaceae_D; genus Collimonas; species Collimonas fungivorans_B. Next base: position 4,628 of record NZ_JAQGLV010000342.1, read on the forward strand.
AGGGCTGCGCGGATACGCGCCAGGTCTTGGGCGGATACCGGCAGCTGCAAGTCGAAGCCGGTGATTTCCGCGCCCAGCGGTCCTTCGATCGGGCTGATGTCAAATAGCTGGGAAGCGGCTGCGGGCGATGGCGATAATGTGCTGGCGATAGACATAGGAGGGCTCGGATAGCAGAAAGGCCTTGCCTGCCGTCACATAACAGGCCGGGCCGTCCTGAAAACAACATTACACCTGCTTAAGCATGGGCGCCGCAAATAATGGATTGTCATATCCTTATGCGTTTTGCGGCGCGTTGCCGCCGCAGCGTCAGCGGTGCGCCGAAACCAGGGCGAACATGGCGCCTTGCGGATCCAGTCCCTGCACGATCCAGCTGCCGCCGGGCACCTGGTGCGGACCCATCAGTACCTTGCCGCCGCCGTGGCTGATGCGGGCAATGGCAGCGTCGACCGATTCCACGTTGACGTAATACAGCCAGCAGGTCGCCGGCATGTCCGCGGTCTTGGTCATCATGCCGCCGACCGCCGCGCCGCCGGTGGAAAATGTCTGGTAGATGCCGAGCGGGCCCATGTCGAGCGCTTCGTCCTTGGTCCAGCCGAACAGGTCGGCATAGAAGGTAAACGCCTGTTCGCCGTCGCCGGCATGCAGTTCATGCCAGCCGACGTGGCCCGGCGTGCCGGCCGCTACCGGCGCCGGCTGCTGGTCGCTGTTGCCTTTGAACAGGATGAACGCCGCGCCATGCGGATCGGTCGCCACGGCGAAGCGGCCTACGCCGGGGATGTCGTCGGGCGGCCGGCGGATCGTGCCGCCGGCCGCAGTGACCCGCGCGGCATAGGCGTCGACGTCGCTGACGCCGATATAGCCATTCCAGCAAGGTTTCGCGCCCATGGCGCGCGCATCTTCCGGGATCGGCATGAGGCCGCCGACCATGGTCTGGCCGGCCGACAATATGGTGTAAGAGCGGTCGCCCATGCCGGCATCCTGCATGTCCCAGCCGACTACGCTTTGATAGAAGGATTCAGCGGCCTTGGCGTCGCTGGTCATGAGGTCGTACCACACGAATTTTGCTTGTTCGGCAGACATTTGGGATAGCTCCTTTGCTTGCATTTGAGAAGACCGCCGTGGCAGCAGCCGGCGCTTGAAAAGCCATTATCCACCCGATGCCGGGGAAGCGGAAGAACAGTGCTGTGCTGCGACGCAATAACCGATTGCAAATCGGGATTTTTCCTACATACGGGTGAACCCATAGTTATTAAGATTGGGCATACAGTGAACCAGCCGGCGCTGCCGGACGACTGGTTTCCTTCACCTCGAACGAATGGCGGCAATACATGATGAAACTTCAAGATGAACAATGGCAAGAGCTGGAACCCTTGTTGCTGGGGAAACAGAGCGACCCTGGCGTCAACGCAAGGAATAATCGCCTGTTTATCGACGCGGTGCTGTGGATCGCGACCCAGAATTCGGCATGGCGCGACTTGCCGCGCGAGTTCGGCAACTGGACTGCCACTTACATGCGGTTCCGGCGCTGGAACGAAAGCGATTTCTGGCGCCAGCTGAAGCAGAGCGACATCCAGGAACCCGGCCTGGCCCAGATGCTGGAACAGATCGTCCGTTACGGCGACCGGTATACCCGCCGCATCGAGCAGCGCCAGCAAAGGAAAACTTCGCGCACCGCATACAAGGCGACGCTGGCTCCGGTCAAAGCCGCAGCGGCCGCCAGGCAACCGCCGTTGTCGCCGGGCGAGTCAACCTTGCACTGGGTCCATCTGGTGGCGCCGGGCTGACTTGGATATTTCCCCGCTGTGCGCTACAGTACCGGGCATGACAATACCGCTTTCAGACCTGGAAAAAATCGCCGCTCTTACCCTGGAGCATTACAATCAGCGCGCCGACGATTTCCGTGACGGCACCCGCGATCACGACGTCAGCCAGAACATCGCGGCGCTGCTGCGCCATATCCAGGGCACGCCGCCGTTCACCATCCTTGACGTCGGCTGCGGCCCCGGGCGCGACCTGCGCACGTTCAGTAAGCTCGGCCACATCGCCATAGGCGTCGAAGGCGCCGCCCGTTTCGTCGAGATGGCGCGTGCCGACAGCGACTGCGAAGTGTGGCAGCAAGACTTTCTCCAGCTCGATTTTCCCGACAGCCGCTTCGACGGCATCTTCGCCAATGCGGCGTTGTTTCACATTCCCAGCCAGGAACTGCCGCGTGTGCTGCGCCAGTTCCATGCCACGCTGAAGCCGGGCGGCGTGCTGTTCAGCTCCAATCCGCGCGGCGGCAACGAAGAAGGCTGGAACCGCGGACGTTACGGCGCCTACCATGACCTCGATGCGTGGCGCGGTTTCATGGCCGATGCCGGCTTTGCCGAACTCGAACACTACTATCGTCCCGAGGGACTGCCGCGCGACCAGCAGCCGTGGCTGGCCAGCGTCTGGCGCAAACAGATCTGACAGGACTCAAAAGAAGATGAAGTCGTCGTTGCAGGCGGGCAGGGCCTGTCCTGTGAGCCAGACCAGGCGCCATAGGGCCAGGGCGGCCGCGAGAATGAATCCGGCAATAATCAGCATGTTTTCTCCTTTTATCGCACACTCGTGCGAAATTGGTGTAATAAAAATCGGCATCTCGCGCCGCTATGGTTTTATGCGTGGTAGTTGAAGCTGCGGTAGGTCGAGGTCAGCCGTTCATAGGCATTGCGCACCCTGTCAGGCGCCTTGGGATCGCGCAGGAAACGCGCATCGTGCATCAGGCCGACCATCAGGCTGTAGATCTCGAACGCCAGCTGTTCAGGGTCGGTGTCGGGCCGCAGGTGGCCGGCGTCCAGCGCCTGGATGATGGCGCGCCGCAAGACCCCGCGCCAGCGCAGCACATTATGCTGCAGCCGTTCGCGCATCGGCGTGTCGACATCGTCATACTCGAACGCGCCGGCGACATAGATGCAGCCGGTGACATTGCAGGTGCGCGTGATCCAGTTCATCACCAGCGCGTTAAGGCGCGGCAGGCCGCGCGCCTGCGCCATCGCCGGTTCGAACACGTCGGCGGAAAAACGGCGGTCGAATTCGTTCAGCACCGCTTCATGCAAGGCTTCGCGCGAACCGACGCGCGAAAATACGCCGCTCTTGCTGATGCCCAGCCGTTTCGCCACTTCGCCCAGCGACAAACTCTCCAGGCCCTGGGTGGCGACCATATCCAATGCCGTATCGACAATGGCCGCCAGGGTGAGCTCGCTTTTTTCGGTATGGGTATCCATGCGCTGCAGTTTAGCACTATCGTGCGAAATGTCTATATTATTTTCTTTGGCAGCGCAGGATTCCTCAAGCCGCCGGCATCTGGCGGAAACCGGCGGTCAGGCAGCAATCATGCACCTGCATAAATCGAATCGCCGGCGCCGTGTGTCGCGCTGTCCCGCAATTGCGCGGTCACCCGCTTGTGCTCAGGCATGGCCGGAACGCTGATGGCTGGATAGCTGCTGTCACTTTCCAGCAGCATGCCCTGGGCCGCGGCAACGGTTACTTCCTGCTCGACCTGCGCCCTGGTCTGAGTGGAGACAAAGGGTTGTTCGGCAGGATAGGGAGCTTCGGCAAAAACCGAAGCGGTTGCGGTGAGGGCAAGGATTGTCACTATCGTTTGTATGGTGCGCATGGTCGTTTTCCTAAAGAATGGAGGGGGCGATAACGTCGGCTGCTCGGCGGCCTGGCGCTGCGCGCCTGGTGCGGAGCAGATGTTCGCCATCGCTGACAAGCAGTGTAGGCTTGCGCGGCAGACGATCTCATGACACAAGAATGACAATTTCGTCATCCCAGCCTGGGCCGGTAAAACCGGTAATTTTCTATATTCCTGCCAATTTTCCTCACATAATGGCAAACCGGCTGATCTGGAGGAGTAACAATGGAATGGGTTTTCGAGCAGGAAAACATGGACTGGGCGGCGCTGTCCCATCTTTACAAGATAGCGCCGCTGGGCGACAAGCACCCGGACGAGCTGAAAACGGCATTTACCAACAGCCTGTACAAGTGCTTCGTGTTTGAGGGCGCAGTCCTGGCCGGCGCCGGCAGGGCGCTGGCGGACGGCATCGATTGTTCCTATATTTGCGACGTCGCGATACACCCGGATTTCCAGGGACAGGGCCTGGGCAAGGCCATCATCAGCAAATTGCGGGACCTGTCCGCCGGACACAAGAAAATCATTCTCTACGCAGTTCCAGGCAAGGAAGGCTTCTACAAGAAACTGGGATTCAAGCGCATGAGCACGGCCATGGCGATTTTCAAGAACCAGGAACGGGCGCTTGCCGCCGGCCTGGTCAACGACACTTGATTGTGCGGATACATCGACGCAAGCGGTGATTATCCGTGCCGGTGGTCCGGATGCTGGCAGTGCGCGGCGTGCGGCTTGCCGTCATTCCAAGAGGAAGCCAGGATCAGGCTGCAAAAATCGATGCGCTTGTAGCCTGGATCTTTCAGCGCCAGCACGTCGGCCTTGACGTTGCCGAAAGTGGTCTGCGGCTTGTGCATGGTGCCGTGGGCGAAGGCGTCGATGATGCCTTGCTTGAAACCGGGGCCGCGTGGATGGGCTTGCACCACTTGGCTGCGCTGCTCTTCGCTGAATTCATCGTAAGCCATGCCCAGCACATCCATTTCAACGCCGGCCGTCACCAGCGCCACCACCGGTTTCTTGTATTGCGGAATGCCAGGCGTAGTGTGCAGCGCGATCGCATCCCATACCTGTTCTATGTCGTATTCGGCGATGCCATAACCGCGCAGAAAATCGCGCGCGGCGTTGGCGCCGTCGACTTCGAAACGGTCGTGCTTGCTGCTGTAGCTGTCGACCAGTCCCATGTCATGGAACATGGCGCCGATGTACAGCAGTTCGGGATTGTAATGCAGCCCTTTGCGGGCGCCGGCCAGTGCGCCGAACAGGAATACGCGGGTGGAATGATGGAACAGCAGGTCGGATTCGGTATCGCGCACCAGCTGGGTGGCTGCACGCGCCATGGCGCTGTCGGGAATCCTGATGCCGGCGATAGTGTTGCTCATTGTAGTGTTGCTCATTACCTGCTCCTGGTAGGGGGTTGATCTGTCAAGCGACAATGCAGTCCACTGTAAATCCAGGCGGCCTCCGCTACAATGCGAGGCATGCGCTGAAGCCAGCCAAGCGTACGGTTTTTCCTGCCAGCGCCGTCCAAGGCGGGCGTAACTTGTCAGAGGCGTGTCAATGCGTACTGTTGCGATTGCGATTTTTCCGGGCGTCCAGGCGCTCGATGTGGCGGGGCCGCTGGACGTCTTCGCCGAAGCCAACGGTTTCCTTGCCGCCGGCGAGGCTTATGCGCTTGCCCTGGTGAGCGCCAGCCGCGAACCGGTGCGCGCTTCGAACGGTATGCGCTTGTTGCCGGACCGCACATTCACCGAATCCGACGGCGGCCACGGCAAATACGAAACGGCCCTGGTCGCCGGCGGCCCGTCCTTGCCGCACGACACACCGGATCAAGGCATGAGCGAGTGGCTGCTCAAGGCGGCCGCGCGCAGCCAGCGTTACGGTGCGATATGCACCGGCGCGTTCGCCTTGGGCCATGCGGGATTGCTGGATGAGCGCCATGTCACCACGCATTGGCAGAATGCATCGCATCTGGCGCAGCGTTTCCCGCGCGCCCGGGTCGAACTCGATCGGATCTACATCCGCGACGGCAACCTGGTGACTTCGGCGGGAGTAACCGCCGGCATCGACGTTTCCTTGGCGCTGGTGGCGGAAGATCACGGGCCGCGCCTGGCGCTTGCGGTGGCCAAGCGGCTGGTGGTGGTGGCGCAGCGCCGCGGCGGCCAGTCGCAGTTCAGCCCTTTTCTCAGCGCGCCGGCGGATGAAAGTTCGCCGGTAGCCAAGGTCCAGGCTTATGTCATGGAACATCTAGGGGAAAATTTCACGGTTGCAAAGCTGGCGGCGGTGGCTGGCATGAGCGCGCGCAATTTTGCCCGCGTGTTTGTCGAGGTGACGCAGCTTACGCCGCATGAATTTGTCGAGCGCGCACGGGTTGATGCGGCCCGCAACCTGCTGGAGAGCAGCGACATGGCGCTGAAGGCGATTGCCTACGATTGCGGCTTCGGCAACGCCGACCGCATGCGCATCGTGTTCAACAAGCGGCTGGGCGTGTCGCCCAGCGAATATCGCAGCAGCTTCCGGAAAATATAGCGCTTTGCCGGCGCCTCAGACCACAAAAAATCCATGGCTGCCGTCGGCCGCCAGTTGCGCGACCAGGCCGTATTCCCAGTCCAGGTAGGCCTGCATCGCTGCCACCGGGTTGTCGGTGCCTTCATACGGCCGCCGGTAGCGGTCGATGCGCGGCGAGGCCAGTACGGTCTCGCCCGATTCCAGCGGCAGCCCGGCAGCAATCCAGGCTGCCGTGCCGCCTTTGAGCACGAACACCGGCTTGTCGCTAAGCAGTTGCACATCGCCGGCTGCGTAGCTTGCCAGCAGGCTGCTGCCGCAGGTCAGCACGTAACGTTCGGCGCCGGCTGCCTGCTTTAATACTTGCGCCAGCTGCGAGCGCAAGGCGAAGCGTGCGCCGGGGATGTGCTGTTTGACGTAGTTGGCGCTGCTGGTGAAATCGAGCAGCACGGTATCTGTTCCGTCTTGCAGCCATTGCGACAGCTGCTGAGCGCTGACCGCTTCGTACGGCGGCGCCGGCGGCAAGGCTTGGGCCGGATGGCCGCTTTCGCTGAAATGCTGCGGCTGCAGGCCGTCCAGCACGTGGACTTCCCAACCCATCTGCGCCAGCCAGGAAGCCGTCATGTTGGCGCGCACGCCATCGTCGTCCGCCAGCACGATGCGGGCGCCGCGCACCGCCGCCACATGGTCGGTTTCCTGCACCAGCTGGCCGCCCGGGGCAGAACCGAAGCCGGGCAGGTGTCCACGGCTGTATTCTTCAGGGGTGCGGACGTCAAGGCGATAGGTGGTGCGGCCAGTTTCTGCTTGCCAGCGTTCCAGGACCGCCAGGTCGGCGCGTCCCACCTTGGCCCGGTCCGCTACCTGCCGGCTGGCCTTGGCGGCCTGTACATGGTGCTCGCTTCCGGGCAGATCCAGGGGGCGTTCGGCAAAGCGCTGGGTCTTGCCGTGTTCCAGCTGCTGTCCGGCCAGGGTCCAGCCTATGGTGCCGTTGCGCAGGGTGCTGACCGGATTCGGAATGCCGGCATTGATCAGCGACTGGCTGCCGATGATGCTGCGGGTGCGTCCGGCGCAATTGACGATGACCCGGGTTTCGGGGCGCGGCGCCAGCGCGCGCACGCGCAGCACCAGTTCGGCGCCGGGCACGCTGACGCTGCCGGGAATGCTCATGGTGTTGTATTCATCGTAACGGCGCGCGTCGAGCACCACCACGTCGGCGTCAGCATCCAGCAAGGTCTTGACCTCCGGTGCCGACAACGACGGCGTGTGGCGTTGCGATTCCACCAGTTCGCCGAAGGCTTTGCTCGGCGCATTGACGTCGCGGAAGATCTCGCCGCCGGCGTCGCGCCAGCCTTGCAAGCCGCCGGCCAGCAGGTGCACCGCGCTGTAGCCGAGCTGCAGCAAGCGTTGCGCGGCCGGCTGGGCCAGTCCTTCGCCATCGTCGTAGACCACGACGACAGTGTCGCGGCGCGGGATGCGGGTGTAGGCTTCCAGTTCGATGCGCCCCAGCGGCAGGTTGGCGGCGAACAGCGGATGCGCTTCGGCGAACGGCGCTTCTTCGCGCACGTCGAGCAAGGCCAGTTCCTTACGCTCCAGCAGTGCGGCACGGATCTGCTGGAACGAGAGTGTGGCGAAAGTGGTGTTTTGGGTGGTGGTCATGGTTTTTTCAATTCGCTGGAACGGTCCCAGATATTCGGCAAATGGCTGTTGGAGTAACCGGAGATGAAGGCCTTGCTGCTGCCGTCCTCGGCGTATACCGAGCGCTGCACCGCGCCGATGTTGGCGCCGTATACATGGATGCTGATCGAGACGCTGTCGGTAAAGGCGTTGCGCACCTGGTGGATGTCGCCGGCCTCGGGCGACAATGTTTCCACCGTGCCCGGCGTCAGCTTGAGCGCCGCGCCTTCGACCTGCAAGCCGCCGCCGGCGCTGCGCCGGTAGGCTTGCGCGTACTCGGCGCCGCGCAGCATGCCGATCAGGCCCCATACCGTATGGTCGTGAATCGGCGTTGTCTGTCCGGGGCCCCAGACGAAGCTGACTATCGAAAAACGCTCGGCCGAATCGGCATGCAGCAGATATTGCTGGTAACGCTCAGACTGCGGCTGGGCGTAGGCATCCGGCAGCCAGTCGTCGACCGCGATCAATTGCTGCAACAGGGCGCCGCCGTCGTGCAGGATCTGCGCTTGCGGCGGCTTGTTCTCGAGCAGGGCGGCGAATGCGGTGACAAAGTCACGCAGCCGGCCGGGATTGTGTGAGCGAGGCATGTTTCCTTTTTCGATAGACATAAGGCGTGCAGGTTAATGTCGCGCAACCTTGGATTAAACGAATTATTTACTATTTTCTTATGCGTCGATTGTACTTGGCCGCACCTGCGCCGGTGAATCGGCCGGTGCTGCGCATACAGAATATATTATGTAATTTTTTTATACTTGCATATAAAAAATAATTCTTTTATTCATATTGTTGCTGAGATTAGTATCAGTATTGTTATCTCGCACCGGCGTTTTTTTGCCGACCGCACCGGAACATCTAATCGCAAAGCATTCGCCATGAGCACTCTTACCTTACCCCATCCGAACGATGTGTTCGCGGCATCGCTGGAAACCGACCGCTCGTGGTGGAAAAAGCCTGGCGCGCTGACTTCGCTGGGCCTGCATGTGGCTGCGATTGCCGCCATATGGGGGCTGTCGCAACGCGTTTTGCCACCGCCGGCCCCGGAACGGGTGATTGAGCTGGTGCTGGCGCCCAGGCAGCTGGTGCCGCCCGAGCCTCCGCCGCCGCCCAAGCTGGAGCCGCAGAAACCGCAGCCGAAAGCCAGCAGCGCCAGGCCGTTGCCGGCGCCGGAGCCGGTGCCGCGCAGCGCGCCGGTTGCAGCGGAACAGGCGGAAATTGCAACGCCGCCTCCTGTCCCGGCCGCGCCGGTTGCAGCGGAACCGGTCAAGGCCGCCGCAGCCGAAGCGCCGCCGGCGCCGCCCAGGCCGCGCGTGATCAGCAACGAAGGCATTCCCAGCGACTACGTCAACCAGGTCTATAGCCGCATCAGCCGCCACACCAGCTACCCGCGCGCGGCGAAGATGCGCAAGGAGGAAGGACGGGTGGCTTACAAGCTGACCCTGAGCCCGCAGGGCGAACTGCTCAAATACGAAATCCAGACTTCCGGCAGCGAAACGCTGGACGACGCGGCCGTGGACGCCATCAAGGGCGCTGCGCCGTTCCCGAAACTGCCCGACCTCGGCGGCAGTTCCTACCTGCTGGCGGGCGCCATCGTTTTCAAAGTCAACTAGACACGCATCTTTTTTCAGGAGTACACCATGCATCCAACCGAACTGTCCGCCCACCTGTCGCCCTTGCAATTGTTCCTGCAGGCCGATGTCATCGTCAAGGCGATCATGCTGTTGCTGGCGCTGGCTTCAGTCGCCAGCTGGGGCGTCGCGATCGAAAAACTGTTCCGCTTCCGCAGCCTGCAGCAGCGCGCCCGCGGCTGGATCGATGCGCTGGCCGGCCAGCGTTCCCTGACCAAGCTCGGGCTGGCGCTGAAAAACCGGCCGGCCGATCCGTTTGCCCGGATTTACCGCGCCATCGTCGGCGAATGGCAGGAGAGCCACCAGCAAGGCTTGCATCAGAGCGAGGCCGAGCGCGACAGTTTGAAGGAAAGAATCAACCGCGTGGCGCAGATCGCCAGCGGCATCGAGATCGAGAAGCTGCAGCGCGGCTTGTCGGTGCTGGCTACGGTCGGTTCGGTGGGGCCGTTCGTCGGCCTGTTCGGCACGGTGTGGGGCATCATGAATGCGTTCCAGGGGATTGCCGCTTCCAACAACACCAGCTTGTCGGTGGTGGCGCCGGGGATCGCCGAGGCTCTGTTCGCGACGGCGCTGGGACTGGTGGCGGCGATTCCCGCGGTGATCGCCTATAACCGGGCGTCGGGGCAACTGAATAGCTACGCCAACCGGCTCAACACCTTGATCGGCATCACCGAGGTCCAGCTGTCGCGACAGCTGGAATCGGGAGAGCCGCTGGTCGATACAGAGGGCGGGCATGAGCATCACGGCAAGACCATCAGCCTGGAACAGCATGCGCACAAGGGCGGCGCAAAACTGGTTGCGCAGGGGGCTTGAGATGGCGGTCAAATTATCCAACAATGTAACCGGCCAACTGGGCGGGCCGGTGAGCGACATCAATGTGACGCCGCTGGTCGACGTCATGCTGGTGCTGCTGATCGTGTTCATGGTGGCGGCGCCGCTGATGGCTTCCGGCGTGAAGGTGGACTTGCCGACTTCCAATGCCAAGCCTTTGAAGGAGGAGAAGTTGCCGATTGCCGTCAGCCTGGATGGCGCCGGCAAGATTTACGTTGATAAAAATGAAGTGAGCAGCGCGTCGTTGGTGGCTGCCCTGAAGCAGGCTTCGGAGGGCGACCTGGATCGGCGCATCAACATACGCGGCGACAAAGCGCTGGCGTACGGCAAGGTGATCGAGACAATGGGTGAGATCAACGATGCAGGATACTCAAAAATTGCCTTGGTGTCGGAACCGGCAAAGCAGTAGTTAAATGGGGTCAGAGTTTTTTTTCGCGCCTTTTGCGAAAATTACTCTGACCCCATTTAACGACCTACGGAGTACATGCGCCAGCATTCAAAGACCTACGCCGCCTGCCTCTGCTTGGAAACCACTACACCGACCGCATCGAGAACCGGCCCCGCTTCAGTCCTCACCAGCCAGTCAGGCGCCACATCGATGAAACGCACCACGCGTTCCCGATCGATGACCACTACAGTCGGCATCGGCAGCTCCCATGTGCCCGTGCCCGTGACTTCCCCGATCGGCTTGCCGCCGGCGATCCCCGCTTGTTGCGAAGCCTGGTCGAAGGTGTACAGGATGCCTAGCCGGCGCGCCAGCCTGTTGTCGATGTCTGAAGCTACCAGGAAATCGAAGTCGTGGCGCAGCTTGATGTCAACCAGGCGTTCCGGAACCTGCGGACTGACGGCTACCAGCGTTGCCCCCAGTCGCTTCAGGCCCGGCGCCAGCTGGCGCTGGTAATAAGGAAGGGCGATATTGCAGGCCGGGCAGCCGGCGAAGCGGAAGAAGACCAGCACTGCCGGCCCTTGTTCCAGCAGGCTGTCCAGGGTAAGCGTGCCGGCATTGACTTCCTCCAGGCTGAACGGCGCCAGCGTGTCTCCGACTTTGGCGAAGCTTGCGCGGTCCGCTGTGTCGACCAGCAGCTGCCGCTGGTCGATATTGATCTTCAGCGCTTTCGGATCCATCGTGGCGACGCGTTCGGCGTGCAGGTCGGCCAACAGCTGGCGCAGGGATTCCTTGTGGTTCGGCATGGGATGCTCCAGTCAGGGTTGTGTGGTTACGCTGCCAGGCGGCGCGCGCTGGTGTAGCGGTTTTCCGGAACGTCCAGTCCAAGATGGCCGCGCAGGGTGTCGTGGCTGTACTCTTTGCGGTAGATGCCGCGCGCTTGCAATATCGGCACCACCAGTTCGACAAAGGCGTCCAGCTGGCGCGGCAGGGTCTCCACCAGGATAAAGCCGTCGGCGGCGGCGCCGTCGAACCAGCGCTGGATGGAGTCGGCCACGTGCTCGGCGGTGCCGACGAATTCGCGGCGCGGGCTGACGAAGCGCAAGGCGATCTGGCGCAGGCTCAGGTTTTCGTCGCGCGCCAGCTTGACGATGCGTTCAGCGGTGCTGCGGTTGCTGTCGTGGCCGAAGGCGGCGACGTCGGGGAAGGGCGCATCCAGCGGATAAGCCGTGAAGTCGTGGTCGTTGAAAGCCCGTCCCAGCATCGGCAAGGCATCTTCGATGCGGATCAGCGCCAGCGCTTCCTGGTATTTTTGTTCCGCCTCTTCCTCGGTGGCGGCGACAATGCTGCGCAGGCCTGGAAACACGCCGATGCGGTTGGCGTCGCGGCCGAAACTGACGGCGCGCGCCTTGATATCCTTGTAATAAGCCTGACTGGATTCGAACGACTCGCTGGCGGTAAAGAAGGCGTCCGCATGGCGCGCCGAAAAATTGCGTCCTTCTTCCGACGCGCCGGCCTGGAAGATCACCGGCTGCCCTTGCTGCGAACGGCTGATGTTGAGCGGCCCGCGCACGGAAAAGAAGGCGCCCTGGTGATTCAACGCGTGCAATTTACCGGGATCGAAGAACTCGCCGCCAGCCTTGTCATGGGTCAGGGCGTCGTCTTCCCAGGAATCCCACAAGCCTTGCACGGTCTGCAGGTGTTCGGCTGCGATCTTGTAGCGCACCTCGTGCGGCGGATGCTGCGGCTTGCCATAGTTGGCGGCGCTGCCCGACAGCCAGGAAGTGACCACGTTCCAGCCGGCGCGGCCGCGGCTGATATGGTCCAGCGAGGCAAACTGGCGCGCTACCGTATAGGGTTCGCTGTAGCTGACGGTCAGCGTGCCGACCAGGCCGATGCGGGAAGTCACCACCGCCAGCGCCGACAGGATGGTCAGCGGCTCGAAGCGGTTCAGGTAGTGCGGGCTGGATTTCTCGGTGATGTGCACGCTGTCGGCGACGAACAGGAAATCGAATTTCCCGGTTTCGGCCAGGCGCGCCTGGCGGGTGTAGAAATCGATGTCGATGCTGGCGCCAGGATGCGCCTCGGCATGGCGCCAGTCGCCCCAGCCGGGGCCGACGCCATGCAGCATGAAACCGAGTTTGAGTTGTCGTGGTGTGGTCATGATGCCTCGCTTAGTTGGATGGACAGACAAGAAATGCCGCTGCAGCTCAGGATCAAGGTTCAAGGCGGCGGGAAAACCCGGGTATCGGCCAGCTTGGCGGCGTCGACCCGGATCGGGAACAGCTTGGCTTCATAAAAGGTGTCGGCGATCTTTTGCAGCTGCGCGGTGATCTGCGCGTCGACCGGCACCAGTTTCGGATG
>NZ_JAQGLV010000345.1 GCF_028292705.1 Collimonas fungivorans
TGATCGCGCTGCTGGCGAATATCCCGGACAAGGAAAAATATGAAATCCCGGCGTTTGCCATTTCCGAGGAATATGAAGGCGTCGGCGTGCCCAAGGGCGAAACGCGCCTGGTCAATACGCTCAACGATACCTTGCGCGAATTCGAGAAAAACGGCACCGCCCTCAAGATCTACGACAAGTGGTTCGGCCCCAACAGCAAATCGCCACTGCCGCGCCTGTTCAGGATCGGCGACACCAAGCTGAGCCAGAACTGACCTAGCATCAATTCTCCGTGGTATCTGTCTTGCACCGGCAATCTCCATGGTTGCCGGTGTTTTTTTGTTTAGCGGCTGCAAAGTAAAAAATGACCGAGTTTCAAACTATCCTGGGGCAAATGCTTGCCCCCAAATACCTCGGCTGGCTGGTCGACGGCCTGTGGATGACGCTGCTGCTGTCCGCCGTGGTCGCCGTGCTTTCTACCTTGCTGGGCATTGTCATCGCCGCCGCACGCTCTAGCCGGCAACCTTGGCTGGCGCTGCCAGCCCGCGGTTTCCTTTCCGTCTTTCGCAATACGCCGTTGCTGGTGCAGCTGTTTTTCTGGTATTTCGGCGTTTCCAGCCTGCTGCCGGAAGCTTCCGTGGAATGGCTCAATACGGTGCACAGCGTGGCGCTGGGACCTTACCTGACATTGACATGGCCATCGTTCGAACTGCTCTGCGCAATCTTCGGCCTGAGCCTGTATTCCGCAGCTTACGTCAGCGAAGAAATCCGCGCCGGCATGCGCGGCGTCGCCGAAGCGCAGCGGCTGGCCGCTGCCGCCCTCGGCCTGAGCCGCTGGCAGGGATTGCGTTACGTGATCCTGCCGCAAGCGGTGCGCATCGCACTGCCGCCCTTGCTCGGCCAGTACATGAATATCGTCAAGAACACTTCGTTGACCATGGCCATCGGCCTGGCGGAGCTGTCTTACACTTCGCGCCAGGTGGAGGCGCAAACCTTCAAGACTTTCCAGGCTTTCGGCGTGGCGACCTTGTTTTACATCGCCACCATCGCGCTGATTGAAACCTTCGGCCAGCTGATCCAGCGCCGGCAGCGGCTTGCCGGCAGTGCGCAGCGATGAGCATGCAACTCAGCGTATTGACGGACAACCTGCCGTACCTGCTCTGGGGCGCGTATCCCGACGGCCCGCTCGGGGGAGCGGCCCTGACCGTGCTGCTCAGCGTCGGTTCGGCGCTGGCTTCGGCATTGCTGGGGCTGGTGCTGGGCATAGCCCTGTCGCTGGCACGCGGCTGGCCACAGCTGCTGCTGACCATGGTGCTAGGCTTCTTCCGCGCGATCCCGGTGCTGATGCTGATTTTCTGGACCTACTTCCTGCTGCCCATCGTTTTCCATATCGACGTGCCGGGCGTGCTGTCCGTGATGTGCGCCCTGGCGCTGATCGGCGGCGCCTACCTGGCGCATTCGGTGCATGCCGGGATCAGCGGCATCAAGGCCGGGCAATGGGACGCCGGCCTGTCGCTCGGCATGCCGCGTGTGGCGGTGCTGCGCCACATCGTGCTGCCGCAGGCGCTGCAGATGATGCTGCCCTCCTTCGTCAACCAATGGGTGACCTTGATCAAGGACAGCTCGCTGGCCTACATCGTCGGCGTCGGCGAATTGTCGTTCGTGGCGGCGCAGGTCAACAGCCGGGTGATGATTTATCCGGCTGAGATCTTCATGTTCATCGGTTTGATTTATTTCGTGCTGTGCTCGGGGCTGGGCTTGTTTGCGAACCGGGTAGCGTCGTATTTTCAGGCCACCACTACCTGAGTGTGGCCCAAAGCGGAGCGGTTGTTCTTCTTCACCACGATTTCCACATCGCGCCCCAGGCGGTTCAGGCATTCGATCATCTTGGTCTGGCTAATGCCTCTGAATTTGCCACGCAACATTTCCGAAAGTTTAGGCTGCGGCATGCCCAACAGGCCGGCGGCGCTCTGTTGAGTCAAGCGCCGGCTCCTGATGATCTGTGCGATCTCATGCGCCAGCCTGGCCTTGACCAGCATTTCATCGGCATCGGGGAAACCAAGATCGGCATAGGGATTGTCGCTGCCTTGTTCAATCTCGATGTCAGCTAGAGTCGTATTCAAGTTTTACTCCTTTTCTAGTGCGGCTACAGCTTTCAAGCGGGCCTGGATCAAATCCGTATCCGGTTTTGGGGGTAGCGATGCCGCTAGTCGATTTTTTCTGGAAGCAATGCAACACATACACCGCCATGACGTAACGCACCGTGTATACAGCACGGTAAGTACCGCCTTGATAATCATCCACCACTTCCAATACGCCCGCTCCGCCGCAGCCTTTCAACGGTTTGGCCTGGCTGTGTTTGCCGCCTGTTTGCGCCAGGTGTAGCGCGTAACCGAAGGTGTCCTGTATGTCTGCAGGCATCGCAGCCAGGTCTTTTTTCGCTGAGCCGACCCAGCGCAGAGGTCTGGTAAAAGTAGATATCATGAATTATACCCAAATATAGATAACCATAGCAATCGCCCTCGATGAGTGGATTGACTAAACCCGAATCGAATTTATACTGTACATACATACAGTATAATGTTTCTTCACTTACGGTTTCGCCTAATATCATTTCGCCATGCCCATGCCCGCCATCGCCTCATCCAGCATTTCCGCCGCCGCCCAATCGGTCGTGGCGACCTTGCCGCATGCCTTGTGGCGCGCAGACCAGATGGGTTCTTACCAGGGCGTGGTCACCGCTTCCGGCCATCCCTCCCTGGACCGCGAGTTGCCGAATGGCGGCTGGCCGCATTCGGCGCTGATAGAGTTGCTGCTGCAACAAGCCGGCAGCGGCGAAATACGCCTGCTGCAGCCGGCGCTGGCGCGCATCGCCAGCCAGCGCCGGATTGTCTTGCTGCAGCCGCCGCATCTGCCGCAGATCGCGGCCTGGGATGCCGCCGGCCTGGCCAGTGGACAACTGCTATGGATCAAGGCGGCGCGCAGCGCCGATGCGCTGTGGTCGGCGGAACAGGTATTGCGCAACGGCAGCTGCGGCGCGCTGCTGCTGTGGCAGTCGCATATCCGCGGCGAGGCTTTGCGCCGCTTGCACCTGGCGGCCCAGGCCAGCGACACCATGCTGTGGGTGCTGCGGCCGCTGAGCGCCGCCCACGAATCCTCGCCTTCGCCTTTGCGCCTGGCATTGCGGCCGGCGCGCAACGGCGTCGAAATCCAGCTGCTCAAGCGCAAGGGACCGCAACACGAACAAGCGTTTTACCTGCCGTTGACGGCAGTCACCGCTGAACCCGATACGGCCGCGATTCCGACCGTTCCGCTACATTCTTTTGCTGCACCCGACCATGACACTCTGGATAGGCATACACCTGCCGCTGCTGGCGCTCGAAACATTGCGCCCGCGCTGGTCTGAACCCTGCATGCTGGCAGTGCTGGAGCACGACCAGGTGCTGACCATGACCGCCAGTGCCGAGGCCAGCGGCGTGCGGCCGGGCATGCGCCGCGGCGGCGTGCTGGCGCTGGCGCCGCAGGCGCAGCTGTGCGAGCGCGATGCGGCGCGCGAACAAGGCGCGCGCGACGATATCGCGCTGACCTTGCTGCAATACACGCCGGAAGTGGCGCATGCCGAGGAGGATTCGCTGCTGCTCGACGTCAGCGCCAGCCTGAGCGCTTTCGGCGGCCGCCTGGCGCTGTGCCGCCGCATCCGCGACAGCATCCAGGCGCTGGGCTTCACGCCGCACGTCAGCATGGCACCGACCGCCCAAGGGGCATGGTTGCTGGCGCGCTATCGGCGCCACGCACCGGGTTTAGCCCGGCAGCGCCGCAGCTTGCGGCTGGCCAGCCTGCAGCGGCGGCTGGATAAACTGCCGTTCGCGATCCTGCCGGCGGCGCGCCCCTACCAGGATTGGCTGGCCGGCATCGGCTGCCAGACCCTGGCCGACTTGCGCAAGCTGCCGCGCGCCGGCTTGCAGCGGCGCAGCGACAAGCACATCCTGGAAACCCTGGACCGCGCCTACGGCACGGCGCCGGAGGTATTTGAATGGGTGCAGCCGCCGCAGGCATTCAGCGCCTGGCTGGAACTGCCGGACCGCATCGAGCATGCCGAGGCGGTGCTGTTTGCGGCACGCCGCCTGATCCTGCAAATGATAGGCTGGCTGGTGGCGCAACAGCTGGCAGTATCGCGCTTCCTGCTGTCGCTGGAACACGAGCGCGGGCGCCAGGCAATCGCTCCCACGCCGCTGGAAATCGCACTGGGCGAACCGGCCTGGCATGAAGAACACCTGCTGCGTCTGCTGAAAGAAAGGCTGGGCCGGCTGCAGCTCGATGCGCCCGTGATCGCCTTGCGCCTGCAGGCAACCCAGGTGGCGCCGATGCTGCCGCCGACCGCTTCGTTGTTTCCCGAACCAGGCGGCACGCCCGGCGCCTACGCCCGCCTGCTGGAGCTGCTGAACGCACGACTCGGCAGCGAAAACGTCTTGCAGCCGGCGGCCCTGGCCGACCACCGGCCGGAAGTCGCCAACGCCTGGCAAGCCGCCGCCGACAGTCAACGCCGTCCAGCGCCAGGCGATGCATTGCACCGCATCCGGCCGCAACGGCCATTCTGGCTGTTGCAACAGCCGCTGGCCTTGATGCTGCGCAAGCACCGGCCGTTTTATGGTTCGCCGCTGCGCCTGCTGTCAGGACCGGAGCGTATCGAATGCGGCTGGTGGGATGGCCCGCCGACTGTCCGCGATTATTTCGTAGCGGAAGGCGCGGAGGCCGCTTGTTACTGGATATATCGCGAGCGCGATGGCGATGACATCCACTGGTTCCTGCACGGCTTGTTTGCCTGATTGTTTATGGACGCAAATCCTTCACTAACGCCGCCGTCGATCATACTGCCGGAATACGCCGAGCTGCAGTGCGTCTCGAATTTCAGTTTCCTGCGCGGCGCTTCGCATCCCGAGGAACTGGTGGAGCGCGCTGTCCAGCTCGGCTACGCGGCGCTGGCGATTACCGACGAATGCTCGCTGGCCGGTGTGGTGCGGGCCCATGTCGAAGCCAAGAAACATGAGCTGCCGCTGCTGATCGGCAGCCAGTTCCAGCTGCATGAGGCCGACGGCAGCCCGGCGTTTTCCCTGATCGCGCTGGCGCAAAACCGCGAAGGTTACGGCAACCTGTCGGAACTGATCACGCTGGCGCGCAGCCGCGCCGACAAGGGCCATTACCTGCTCAGTCCGCAAGACCTGGAGATGCCGGACAGCGCCAACGTCCATCTGCGCCAGCTGCCCGACTGCCTGCTGGTGCTGCTGCCGGCGCATGGCATCGACAGCGCAACACTGAGCCGCCAAGCGGCATGGCTGGGCAACACTTTTCCCGGCCGCGCCTGGATCGGCATGACCATGCTGTACCAGGTCGGCGACGAGCGGCAGCGCGCCGTGATTGAACAGGTCGCGCAGAAACTCAACTTGCCGGTGGTCGCTACCGGCGATGTCTGCATGCACCGCCGCTCGCGCAAGCCGCTGCAGGATACGCTGACCGCGATCCGGCTCGGCAAACCCGTCGCCGCCTGCGGTTACGCATTGGCGCCGAATGCCGAACAGCATCTGCGCGCCCGGCTACGGCTGGCCAATCTGTATCCGGCAGCTGCCTTGGCCGAAACCGTAAGGATCGCCGGCATGTGCAATTTCTCGCTGGATGAGCTGAAGTATGAATATCCGGATGAAATCGTGCCGCCGGGACATACCCCGGCCAGCTACCTGCGCCAGCAAACCTATGTCGGCGCACGCAACCGTTTCTCCGATCAAATACCGGCAGCGGTGCAGCAGCAGCTGGAAGACGAGCTGGACCTGATCCAGGAGTTGGGATACGAAGCTTATTTCCTGACGGTCTACGATATTGTCCAGTTTGCCCGCAGCCAGGGCATCTTGTGCCAGGGCCGCGGCTCCGCCGCCAACTCGGCGGTCTGTTACTGCCTCGGCATCACCGAGGTCGATCCCGCACAAAGCACTTTGCTGTTCGGCCGCTTCATCAGCCGCGAGCGCAATGAACCGCCAGACATCGATGTCGATTTCGAGCATCAGCGGCGGGAAGAAGTGATCCAGTACATCTACGAAAAATACGGCCGGCGGCGGGCCGCGCTGACCGCGGTGGTCATCAGCTACCGGCCGCGCAGCGTGTTGCGCGATGTCGGCAAGGCGCTCGGCGTCGATCCCGGCCTGGTTGACCAGGTCGCCAAATCGCAGCGCTGGTGGGACGACAAGCAACAGCTGCAGCAGAATTTCAGCGAACTCGGCATGGCTGCCGATACCGCGATTGCAGAACAATGGGCCGACCTGTCGCATACCTTGATGGGATTTCCGCGCCACCTGTCGCAGCATCCGGGCGGTTTCGTGATTTCGCGCGGCAAGCTGTCGCGGCTGGTGCCTATCGAAAACGCGGCGATGAAAGACCGCAGCGTGGTGCAATGGGACAAGGATGACCTGGATGCTCTGCGCATACTCAAGGTCGATGTGCTGGCGCTTGGCATGCTGTCGATGCTGCAGCGGGCGCTGGCGATGGTGGCGATGCAACGCGGTGAAACGTTCGAGATGAAAGACATCCCGCGCGAAGATCCCGTGACTTACGACATGATTTGCAAGGCCGACACCATAGGCGTGTTCCAGATCGAAAGCCGGGCCCAAATGAGCATGCTGCCGCGCTTGCGGCCACGTAAATTCTACGACCTGGTGATCCAGGTTGCGATCGTCCGGCCGGGACCGATCCAGGGCGGCATGGTCCATCCTTATCTGCAAAACAGGAAAAAGAAAGAAGAAGACATCACTTACCCAAAACCCGAGTTAAAGGGAGCCCTGGGCAGAACCTTGGGCATTCCGATTTTCCAGGAACAGGTAATGCAGATCGCTGTAATCGCGGCAGGCTTTACCGAAGGCGAGGCCGACAGCCTGCGCCGTTCGATGGCGGCCTGGAAACGCAAAGGCGGCCTTGAAAAATTCGAACGCAAGCTGATCGACGGCATGGTCAAGAACGACTATGAAGAAAGTTTTGCCAAAGCCATCTACAGCCAGATCCAGGGTTTCGGCGAATACGGTTTCCCGGAAAGCCACGCCGCCAGTTTCGCCCTGCTGGCCTACGCCAGCTCCTGGCTCAAATGCCATGAGCCGGAAGCCTTCCTGGCGGCGCTGCTGAACAGCCAGCCGATGGGATTCTATTCGCCGTCGCAGCTGGTGCAGGATGCGCGCCGGCATGGTGTGGAAGTGCTGCCGGTCGATATCAACGTCAGCAACTGGGAAGCCGCCCTGGAACCGACATCGGCCGCCAGGCCCGCAGTCAGGCTGGGTTTCAACCTGGTGCGCGGACTGAATTCCGGCAATGTCGACGAGATTGAAGCGGCGCGCGCGGTGCGCCCGTTCACCGACCTCAAGGACATGGCTTTGCGCAGCGGCCTGAAACGCGATCAATTGCAGGCGCTGGCCGCCGCCAATTCGCTCGCGCCGCTGGTCGGCAACCGCCGCCAGGCGCTATGGCAAGCGCTGGTCAGCGCCCCGGATAAAGGCTTGCTCAAGCAGGCTCAGGTAGAGGAACAGGAACTGCTGCTGGCCGAACCGGCGGAGGCAGAAAACCTGCTCAACGATTACGATGCGCTGGGCCTGACCCTGGGCCGCCATCCGCTGACGCTGCTGCGCCCGCAGTTAAACGCCCAACGCTTCCGCTCGGCCGAAGTGCTGAATACTTTCCGCAGCGGCCAGCTGGCGCGGGCCTGCGGCATCGTCACGGTACGCCAGCGCCCCGGCACTGCCAAGGGCGTGGTGTTCGTCACGCTGGAAGATGAAACCGGCACTGTCAACGTCATCGTCTGGCCCGACCTGGCGGACAGCCAGCGCAAGGAATTGCGAGGATCGAAGCTGATGGGCGTCAACGGCACCTGGCAGTCCCAGGAAGGCGTCAGGCACCTGGTGGCCCAGCACCTGATCGACATGTCGCCCATGCTGGGCAAGCTGTACACCACCAGCCGCGACTTTCACTGAGGCTTAATCGGATTTTGGATGGGGCATGTGCAGGTGGTCGGGATGCCGGTCGAGCAGCTGGTCGATGCCGGCGCCCGGATCTTCCGTGCCGTCTTCCTGGATCGCCACCTGGCGCTCGCGCGCGCTTTCATCATCCAGATCGCGCTTGCGCTGCCAGTTCATCGCCACCAGCCCGCCCACGCCCAGCACCGCCAGGCAAGCCGCGGGCACCAGCATCGGCGTGACGTTGCTGTGCGTGAGCTTGCCCACGTATGGCATCAGGTTCTGTCCGAAAAATCCGCCCAGGTTGCCGATCGAATTGATCGCCGCGATGCTGGCCGCGGCCCGTGCGCCCTGGAAGAATTTCGGCGGCAAGGACCAGAAACAGGGATACAGCAAGGTGATGCAAGCCCCGCCTATCACCAGCGCGCCGAAACGCAGGGTGTTCGAATCGAGCAGCGCACTTGAAGTGAAGCACAGCAAACCCAACAAGCCGATCACGGCAATCGCCTTGAACACCACCCGGTCATGGCGCAGTTTGCCCGGCAGCCACAGCAACAGCAGCACCGCCAGCCCCCATGGCATCATGTTCAGCAAACCGTTGATGGTGGAGCTGACGCCGAAACCTTTCACCAAAGTCGGCAGCCAGTAGGTAACGCCGTACAGGGAAGTCGACATCAGCATATAGGTGGCGGCAAACAGCAGTACGCGCAGGTCCCACAAGGCCGCCAGCGGATTGCCGCGGGTGACGTTGGCCGGCGTATCGCGTTGCATCATGTCGTTCAGTTTGGCTTTCTGCGCAGCCGACAGGAATTTGGCTTCATCGATAGAACCGGGCAGGTACACCATCACCACCAGCGTCAGCAACACCGCCGGCGCGCCGGTCGCAATGAACACCCACTGCCAGCCGGCCAGGCCCAGCGTGCCGTTCAGGTTCAGCAGCAAACCGCCGACCAAAGCTCCCAGCATGTTCGCCAGGGCACTGCCCAGCGTAAAGATGCCCAGTACGCGGGTACGGTAAATCTGCGGAAACCACAAGGTCAGGTAATAAATCACGCCGGGATAAAACCCCGCCTCAGCCACGCCCAGCATGAAGCGCAGCACATAAAACATCGGCAGCGAACTGGTGAAGCCAAGCAGTATGGTCACCGCGCCCCAGGTAAACATGATGCGCGCCAGCCAGACCCGTGCGCCGTATTTGTGCAAGGCCAGGGTGCTGGGGATCTCAAACAGCAGGTAGCCGATGAAAAACAGGGAAGCGCCCAGGCCGTAAGCTGCCTCGCTCATGCCTAATGCATGCACCATCTCCAGCTTGGCGAAACCGACGTTCTGACGGTCGATGAAGGACACCAGGAACATCACGATCAGCAATGGCATCAGGCGCCACGCCACTTTTTTCATCAACTGGTCTTCAGACAGCTCGGTTTGTGACTGCACGTTTAGTCTCCGTATATTGTTGTATTCCGCAAATCATGAAAGCATCGGCAAGATCACGTAAGAATCAGCTATCCCAATGACGGCGCCATACCGGCGCCACTTTGGGGTGTTTTTCCACTCTCTCGATCAGTTCGAAGAAAGCGGGCCGCACCCGCTCCAGGTGGGACCGCGCTCCCGACCATTTGGAAACCACGGCGGCCATCAGATCCAGCGCGCCGAGCGAGGCGCCGTTCAGGAATGGCGAGGCAGGATAAGTATCGGCAAAGATTTCCCAATAGCTGTGCAGGCGCGCGCGCGTGCCCTCCCGGATCTGCTCTTTGACGGCATCGTCCGCATTGACGCACCAGCGCTCGGGAAAATCGATCACGCCGATCGCGGCGTAGCAGTTGGCGGCGATATACACCAGGCCCCTGATCGCCTGCGCGCGCTGCGCCGCGTCGGCAGGCAGCAGCCCAGCCGCGGGATGAGCCAGGCCGAGATGGAGCAGGATCGCGGCGCTCTCGGTCAGGATGCCGCCCTCCGGCAACTGCAAGGTGGGAATCTGCCTGAGGGGATTCAGCTGCTGCAGCTCATCGAGCGCCGGACTGGGTTCCCAGGAAGCGGCGTCGACCTGGCGGTAAGGCAGCCCTGCCAGTTCCAGCGCCAGTTCGACCGCGGCGGAACCCGAGCCCTTGAAGCCATACAATGTGTACATATGCCCTGCCCAATCCATCTTTTGGAAGATAAATTCTAACAGGGAGTGGCTTCACATAGTGCGGCGCTGTCAGGCCGGATCGATTAAACCCATGGCGTGCCGCACGCGCCCGCACAACTCTTCAGGCGAGCGGGAAATGATTTCTTCCGGCACCAGGAATTTCTTGATCAGCCGCTTGTAGCTCTCGAAACCGTAGGAAACCATGAAAGGATGCATGCCGGAGCCGATCGCGGCCAGGTAATCCTTGTGCTCGTCGCCACAGATGTAGGCGCGCGCCGGGTTGATATCCAGGCGCTCGCGGATGGCGCGGAATTCCTGCATCTTTTCCAGGTGCAGCGGGATGTGGGCGAAAAAATCGAGCGCATCGAGATCGATGTCATGGCGCTGGAACAACAGCCTCAGCGTCTGCTCCGGCTCGTTGGTCATGTTGCGCGTGACCAGGCCGACCGCGATGTCCGGCGTGGCGATCAGGCTGCGCACCAGGTCCGCGATGCCGGGATACAGCTTCGCCTCTTCCCGGTAGACCTCGGTCAGGGTGGCGATCAGCTGCTTGCGGCTCTGCTTGCCTATCTGTTTTTTCAGGTTGGAGGGGAATTCTTTCAGTCCGCCCAGGTATTTGAACAGGCGGCGGCGTTTCTGGAACCTTTCTTCATCGCCGATCACCATGCCGTGGCGGGAAAAGGTCTTGTCGATGGCGCTGTAGGCATCGATGGTGGTGCCGTCCGCATCGAGGATAATTAATCGTTTGCTATTGTTGTACATGGTTTATCCGTCAAGGAAAGCGATCGCAGCCGATGCGGCGACCGCTCTGAACGCCGGTTGCAAGGCATCAACTTATAGCAGTCTTATGACAGGACGATGACTTTGACGGGCGGCCGGCCTGGACTTGAGCTGCTCGTCGTCCGGATTGTTGCCTGTTAACTAAAGACAACGATGAATTCCGCCCCCGGACGCTGGTCGCGCATGACGACCAAACGCCAGCCGTGAACCAGCGAAATTTCCTTGCAAATCGACAGCCCCAGCCCGGCGCCTTCGTCGCGCCGGTTGGCGCCGCGCCAGAAACGCTTGAACAGCAACGCCACGTTGTCGGCGGCGACGCCTTCGCCATGATCGCGAACAGCGATGTGACCCGAGGTCACCGTGACGATTGCGCTGCTTCCGGCCGGAGAATGATGAATGGCATTCTCCAGCAGGTTCTTGACCAGTACAAACAGTGCGCCGCTATCGGCCATCAGCGGAATTTTCTGGGCCGGCGAATTCAGTACGACGGAGACATTCAATCGATCCGCAAGCCGCCCCAGGTGCTCGACTGCACTGACCACGACTTCTCCGGCATCGACTTGTTCAAACATGAAATTCTTGCGGTCGCTTACTTCGGCCAGGTGCAGCAGCTGGTGCACTTGGCGCGCCATGCGGTCGACGTCCTTCAGCAGCAACTGGCGGTCAGCCGTGCCGTCGAGTTCGATTTGCCCGCGGATCAGGGCCAGCGGCGTCTTCAGTTCATGCGCGACCGTGGCAAGGAATTCCTGCTGCAGCCGATAGCCGAGCTCCAGGCGGTCCAGCGCCTTATTGAATGCATCTATCAGCGGCACCAGTTCTTTCGGCACGTCCACCGTCGACAAGCGGGAATCCAGGCTGTTGAATTCAATCCTGCTGGCCGCATCCGACGCCACGCGCAACGGCCGCAACGCACGATTGAATGTGCCCCACACGACGAAGGTAAACACCAGGATGGCGATAATCACCGCGACACCCGCGGCCATCATGAAACTGGCGCTGTCGCTGCCCATGATGGCCTGGTGCATGCGCTCGCTGCGCGCAACCTGGATATAGTAGGTTTTATCGTTGACGGAAACGGCTTGTGTAAATACATACAATGTCAATCCAGAGCGCCGCAGGACCAGGCTGGTATCGGCCGCGGTTTTAGGATCGAAACGCGTGTCCTTGGCAAACAAGGGGATGCTTGCACCATCGGAGGCGATCAGCACGGCGCCCTTGTCGTCCAGGATGCGGTAGATGGAGTCCTCTTTCAATGCTTCGTAAAGCAGCCGCATTTTTGAGTTCAGATCTACTCCGGACAGTTTGCCCGAGGCGTCAAAACGCATCCGCTCCTGGATCTTGTCGACATGCCTGAGCATCTCCCGCTTCAGCAATAACTCCGGCCCCCACTGGAATACCGCAGCCAGGCCCGCGGACACCACCAGGGCAATCACCACCAGCGTAGCCGCGGCAGAGACAATCAGTTTTTTCGACAAGCTATACCGCATCGGGCACTTCCTGCAATGCAAAGCCATAAGCCCTGACGTTGGCGATCTCGATCGCGGAGTCGATCGCCAGCAGTTTTCGCCGCAGCCGGTGCAAAGCGACATCCAGCGCGTTCGGGGTGACCGCATCGCCCACGCCCCAGGCCGCCATTTCCAAAGCGGTGCGGCGCACCGGCTGCCCGCCCGCGCGCACCAGGCTCAGCATCAGCTGCAGCTCGGAAGGCGCCAGCGACACCGAATCGTCGCCGTTGCGCATGCAGCTCGATTCCGGCAATACCTGCAAGCCCAGGTAAACCGAAACCGGGTTTTGCAATTGCGGCGGACGCCGCATCAAGGCGCGCACCCTGGCCACCAGCTCTTCCATCGAAAATGGCTTGGGCAGGTAGTCGTCGGCGCCAGCCTCGAGGCCGGCCACGCGGTCATGCAAGGCGTCGAGCGCAGTCAGCATCAGGCATGGCGCCAGCACGCCCTTGGCGCGCAACTTGCGCACCAGGTCGAGCCCGTCGCCGTCCGGCAAGCCGCGGTCGATCACCAGCGCCGCATACGGAATGCGGGCAAAGCCGTCGGCCGCATGGTCGATGCGGCCGTAGACGTC
>NZ_JAQGLV010000126.1 GCF_028292705.1 Collimonas fungivorans
GCATTCTCGATCTGGTGGGAAATCACCACATCGGTCATCTGGCTCAGGAACTGCGGCGTGTCGAAGCGTCCCAGGAACACCGCCTTGTGTTCGCGCACGATATCCAGCTGGTTCATCACGGCAATGAATTCCTTGCTCTCGCGCGCCAGGCGCTCGGCATTGGTGACCTGCAGGATTTCGACGTCTTGCGGCTGCTGCCGATAAGCTTCTTCGGCAATGAATGCAGGATACATGCAGAATTTCACGATATCGTTATTCGGCTCCATCACAGTCAGCCGCTTGGGACCGGGGCGCGGGCGATATTCGCCGTGATGTTCAAAACCTTGGCTGCGCTGGTTGACGAAAATCGGATCCCATACAAACGGCACCACTTGCGCCGGCCGCCGGCGCAGGGTCTCGAAGTAGGACTGGCTGTTGGTGGCAACCTGGGGCACCATCCAGATTGCATCGTAGCGCTGGTTGACGAACAGGTCGTAGCCCCACATCGGCCGGTTGAACAATACCGATTGCATCACATGCACGTACTCGAATCCGCAACAATAGGATATCAGGCGGCATCCTTGCGTCTTCAGGTAAGCGGTCTGGTCCGCACTGATCTGGCCGCCCAGTTCGATCAGCACATCCAGGTTGTCCTTGGCCTGCTCGAAAGTCACGGTCGGCCAGCGCGCCTGGTCCCACGGCAGCGCCGCGGTGATAGCGACCGCGGTGGTATTGACCAGGTGCACCGAAGCTACGCTCGGGCATTGTTTCAGCGTTTCAGCCAGGTACACGGCATTTTGCTTGATGCCGTTGTTCCATAGCGATTCGTTTTCCTGGTGCAAACCGATGGTGATGCCGATACGCAAGGTGCCTGTGCTCATGTCTTGGATTCAAAGTAAGGATGCATCGTGTCTGTCTCGTGTCTGTCATTTGCGCGCCGGCGCCGCCATTTTGGTCTGCTCGGTCCAGCCGTACTGCACATAGCGGCGGATGATCAGGCAGCCCGGCGGCGAATCCACCAGGGAGACCGAACCGCCCGGCTCGGCCGGCGACACATAGACCGTGAAAGTCGGCAGCAAAGGCGTGGCGCTATAACCTTTCAATTCGGTATCGGCAATGCTCTTGCATGAATACGGTGCGATGGAAATGCGTTCGGCCGACACCGAACAGGCGCCGCCTTCCTGCGGCACCGCGGTGATGGATACCGCTGCCGATGCGCCGGCATATTCGATCCCGGTCAAGGAAAAGAACGGCCCACGATCCGGATGGGCGCGGTCCCAGTCCACCAGGACATCGTGGGCGCTGGTGCCATTGATGGCCAGCGCCGACAGGCGCGTGATGGCCGGCTGGCACTGCTTGACGCCGACGCTGCGCGCCGCTTCTGCCAGCAGGTTTTTCGGTCCTGCGGCAGTCGCCTTGGCGCCGGGCAGGTCGGACTTCATTTGTCCGTGTGCGGCTGGCATCGACGATGTTAAAAGAACGGTGCAGATCAGCGCCAGCCACGGTTGCCGGCGTGCGCTTGGTAAACCTGTGGATTTGCTTGTGTCAGAAGTGGGCGGTGCATGCATCATCAGCTGAATCCGTTTATGGTGAGCGGGACGCCGAATCCGGCATCCGAGGTAGCAGGGGTTGTCGTTTCCGGCACAGGCACAGGTGCGTCGGCCGGCGCCGGCTCCATGGCGGGTTCCGGTATGGGCGCGGTTGCCGCCGGCAGCGGCCGGATGTCAGGCGCGCCGGGCGGCGGTGTTGCTGGCGCAGGTTCCGTGGCGGGCGTTGCCGGCGGCGGCGAGGCTGGCGGTGCAGTTGGCTCCATGGCAGGCACGACCGGCGGCGTTGCCGCAGGCTCCACCGCAGGAACTGCCGGCGCCGGCGTTGCAGGTATGGCAGGTTCGACGGCCGGAACCACCGTCGGCTCCGGCGCAGCGACGCCGGCCTTGGCGGCCGCCGCGGCTTGTTCGCGCTTCATCATGACTACCACGGCCTTTTCACACTCATCCTCGCTGTCGCATGGGAGGACGAAGGTTTTTCCCTCCCACCAGCCACGCAGCACATAGATGCCATTCTCGGCCCGCCTGCCTTTGCCTTCGCTCAGCATCTCCTGGTATTGCGGGTGCGCCGGCGGAAATGTCATGATCCCGTAGCCCAGCTGGTGGCCGCGATGCCATTGTCCGCTATACACCGAACCGTCGGCAAAAGTCACCCTGCCTTCGCCTTCCGGCAGGGAGTCGATAAACATGCCGTCAAAACGATTGCCGGGTTCTTCCACGCCCGTGGTGTGGCCGCGCATTTTTCCCTGCTCCATGTTGCCGGTCAGCTCCGATACCTGCTTGTTGCTGTTCAGCCAGCGCACGGTGCCCGGACCTTGCGCCAGGTCGTTCTCGCATCGCCCGCTCCAGCGCACTGTGACGTCGCGGTTGAGCGCCCCCGGGCTCCAGATTTTACAGCCGTTGCTGGTATCCGCAGCCCAGTGCCGAGGCGTTTCGGCCGCGCCGCTGTTCGCCTGCAGGGTGGTCGCACCGGCCGCGGCGGGCGCGTTGGCGGCCCCTGCCGCGACTGCCGCAACCACCGTTGCGGCCAGCAATACGCGAGCCAGCAGCATGGCGTACATCCCATTCCTCGCCAACGGACGAGATCGATAACCTGCTGCGTCGCAGGCCGAACTCCAATCACCTGGTTCTTCCGAATCCCTGATTATTGTCGTGTTCATTGGTGGCGATCGATGGTTGGACAGCGTTGAACAACTCCTTGCTACCGTTTTTTTCCAGGCCCGAAGCCCTGCCGGCCGGCGAGCGTGTCAAAACAACATTGTATTGTTCATATCTTACGACAAATGCGGCCGGAGAAATCGCCTGTCCAGCCGCGCCGCCAAGAAAAAATTTACAGCACTATCGGCACGCCGCCCTGGGCACTGATCATGCCCGACAAAGCGGCAAAAAACTCTGAGCCGTCGCGGGTATTGAGCCAGCTGCCGCCCTTTTGCCGGTAGTGGAAACCGCCGGATTTGGCGGCAATCCACAATTCCTGCATCGGCGCCTGGCTATTGACGATGATCTTGCTGCCGTTGTCGACAAATTCGATCTCCAGCACATTGCCGCTGCGGCTGCACTCCACATCCAGGTCGGTATGGTCGGCAGCCTGCTCCAGCGCCGTCTCGATCTTGCCCAGGGCGGCCTCAGCCGCAGCCAGGAATTCTGATTCTGTCATGCTACACTCCAATCCATTTCGTTAAACTGTGATTCTAATCCGTGAAGCCCACTTTTGATTTGCCGCGTATTCCTATGATCGTTGCCGTGGTCGCCGCTACGCTCAGCCTGGCCGCGTGCGGCCAGAAAGGCCCGCTGTTCATGCCGGCCAAGCTGCCGCCGCCTATCGTCAGAACCGCCCCGGCGCCGGCCAAGCCAAATGTTGCTCCAGCGACATCTGACCAAACCATTACCCCGGCGCAGCCGGAAGCCGTAGATATACCAACAATACCCGTTACCAGATAAGCAGCCCCTATGTCGTATTTTTCATACAAGAATGGCGTCCTGCACGCTGAAAACGTCGCGCTGAACGCTATTTCCCAGCAATTTGGCAGCCCTACCTACGTTTACTCCAAAGCTGCGCTGACAGCCAATTTCTCGGCCTACGCGAACGCCTGCAAGCAACATAGCCGCGAAGCGGATGGCGCGCTGATCTGCTATTCGGTCAAATCCAACTCCAACCTGGCTGTACTGCAGTTGCTGAACCAGCTCGGCTCCGGTTTCGATATCGTCTCGGGAGGCGAATTATTGCGCGTAATCGCCGCCGGCGGCGATCCGTCCAAGGTAATTTTTTCCGGCGTCGGCAAATCGCGCGAGGAAATGCGCCTGGCTTTGTCGCATGACATTCTCTGCTTCAACGTGGAGTCGGTGCCGGAGCTGCACCGTCTGAACGAAGTCGCCGGCGCCATGGGCAAACGCGCGGCCATCTCGCTGCGCGTCAATCCCGATGTCGACGCCAAGACCCATCCCTACATCTCGACCGGCCTCAAGGAAAACAAATTCGGCGTGGCCTATGACGAAGCCCTGTCCTGCTACCGCACCGCCGCGGCGCTGCCGCACATCGATGTGGCCGGCATCGATTGCCACATCGGTTCGCAGCTGCTGGATGACGCGCCCATGCTGGAAGCGCTGGACAAGCTGATCGAGCTGGTCGACCAGCTGGCCAGCGAAGGCATCCACTTGCACCACCTGGATATCGGCGGCGGCATCGGCATTACCTATGACGACGAACAGCCGGTCGTGATCGGCGACTACCTGGGCCGCCTGTTTGCCCGCATCAATGCCTGGCGTGAAGAAAAATACCACGGCGCGCCGATCAAGGTGATGTTTGAACCGGGCCGTTCGATTGTCGGCAATGCCGGCATCCTGCTGACCGAAGTGCAGTACCTGAAACATTCGGAAGCCAAGAATTTTGCGGTGGTGGATGCTGCCATGAACGACTTGATGCGGCCGGCGTTGTACGAAGCCTGGCATGGCGTGCAGACCGTCAGCCAGCGTAGCACGGCAACCCAGGTCTACGATGTGGTCGGGCCGGTATGCGAATCGGGCGACTGGCTGGCGCGCTCCCGTTCGCTGGCGATCGAAGCCGGCGACCTGCTGGCGCTGATGTCGGCCGGCGCTTACGGCATGACCATGTCGTCCAACTACAACACGCGCGGCCGCGCGGCTGAAGTGATGGTGGACGGCACGCAAGTGCACCTGATCCGGCAGCGCGAGAATCCAGCCGACCTGTTTTCCCTGGAATCGCTCATATCGCCCTAAGCCGCAGGGAGACAGGAAGACCATGCGACAGTTCTTGCTCAGCGCCATATCTTCCTGTTTCCTGATCCAGGCCGCACACGCCGCCCATCCGCTGGTGACCGACGACACCAGCACCCAGGACAGCGGCAACCATCAGATCGAACTGAACACCGACTGGCTGCGCCAGGATGCCATCCATAGCCACGTAGTGAATTTCACCTACACCTACGGCTTGCTGAAAAATCTCGACCTGTATGCCAATCCGCCGGCGACCTTATCCAGCCCGTCAGGCATCAACGACGTCGCGCTGGGCGTTAAATGGCGCTTCCTGGAAAACGGGGATTTCAGCCTTGGCCTCAAACCGGAGCTGACACTGCCCAGCGGCGATCCGGAACGGGGACTGGGCCATGGCCGCAGCAGCATGTCCTTGACGCTGATCGCCAGCTACCAGATCGATTCCTGGGCTTTCAGCGGCAACCTGGAAACCTTTTACAACCGCTATCGCCTGCTGAGCGACCAGCAGGCCAACCGCACTATGGTCTGGCGTGCTTCCGCCTCCGCGCTGTACGCGCTGGATCCGAAGTGGAGCCTGGTGTTCGACGGCGGTATCGTCAGCAATACCGAACGCGCCAGCGACAGCAGCGGCGACCGCCACGCCAGCAGCAATCCCGGTTATCTCCTGACCGGTGCGATCTATTCCCCGAATCCCAATCTTGACCTCGATGCCGGCATCAAGTTCGGCCTCGGCTGCGGCGCCTGCGCGGCGCAGGTCCAGCGTCAGGTCGGGGTAGGCGTTACCTGGCGCTTCTGAGCCGAGGTCCGCTGGCTGCTGCGGCTACGTAATGCGAAGTACACCCGCACCAGCAACAGCAAGGCGACGATAGTGCCGAACACAATCGGCTTTTCAAAATTGTGCTTGCCGGCGCGCATCCACCAGAAATGCAGGATGCCCAGCATGGAAATCGCATACAGGCTGCGGTGCAGCCACTGCCAGCGCTTGCCCCCGAGGCGGCGGATCATGCCGTTGGTGCTGGTCAGCGCCAGCGGTATGAGCAGCACGAAAGCAATGAAGCCGACGGTAATGAACGGGCGCTTGACGACGTCCTTGAGCATCTCGCCGACATCGAAGAAATGATCGAACCAGAGGAATGTCGTGAAATGCAGGCAGGCATAAAAGAAGGCGAACAGACCCAGCATGCGCCGTAATTTGACGAGCCAGTTCCAGTTGGTGAAACGCCGCAGCGGCGTCACCGCCAAGGTGATGCACAGGAAATAGAGGGTCCAGTCGCCGCTGCTGCGCGTGATGAATTCGATAGGATTGGCGCCCAGGCGGTCGGTAAAGCCGAACAGCAGCAGCCGCGCCGCCGGCAGCAATGCCAGTGAGAACAGGAAGGCTTTCAGGAACTTGAATTGCCTGGGCGTCGGATTGAACATGCTGCGTTTTCCCGCTCTAGAAGAACTTCTTCAAGTCCATGCCGGCATACAGCGGGGCGACTTCGTTGTAGCCGTTGAACATCAGGGTCTTGCGCTTCTTGGTAAAGAAACCGTCTTCACCGATGCGGCGCTCGGTAGCTTGCGACCAGCGCGGATGATCGACATCCGGATTGACGTTGGAATAAAAACCGTACTCGCGCGCAGCGGCGATATTCCAGGCCGTGCGCGGCTGCTCCTTGAGGAAGCGGATCTTGACGATCGACTTGGCGGATTTGAAACCATACTTCCAGGGCAGCACCATGCGCACCGGCGCACCGTTCTGGTTCGGCAATACCTGGCCATACATGCCGAAGGTCAGCAGGGCCAGCGGATGCATGGCTTCGTCCATGCGCAAGCCTTCGATATACGGCCATTCCAGCACCGGTGCACGCAAACCCGGCATCTGCCGGTTATCAGCGAGGGTTGTGAATTCAACGTACTTGGCGTTGCTGGTCGGCTCTACTTTTTTGATCAATGCAGACAGGGAATAACCGGTCCAGGGAATCACCATCGACCAGCCCTCGACGCAGCGCAGCCGGTAGATACGCTCTTCCAGCGGCGCCAGTTTCAGCAAGCTGTCGATATCCAGGGTCAGCGGTTTCTTGACTTCGCCTTCGATGGCAATGGTCCATGGCCGCGTTTTTAATGTCCCGGCATTTTCGGCAGGATCGGTTTTTTCGGTGCCGAACTCGTAGAAATTGTTGTAGGTAGTGGCGTCCTTGAAAGGCGTCGCCTTGTCCATCACCACATACGCAGGATTGGCCTTCGCCGCCAGTTTCTGGGCGCCGCCGGCCTGGGCCCAGGCCTCGCCCGCCGACAGTTCCAGTAAACCGCCGGCGCCTGCCGCGCCTACGGCAAGTTGCCGCATGAAGCTGCGGCGCGATTCAAATACTTCACGTGGCGTGATTTCGGAAGAAAACGGGAGATCGATTCCATTGGGGCGACGATAGAGCGGCATGTGCATCTCCGGCAAAATTGATGAGGCTGATAATGCTTAGTCAGGCCAGCTGACGATTCCTTACAAAGGCCAGCCAGAAACCTGCCGACCCGGTTTATCCAGCGATATTGATGTGCTCGTGCAATTCCGTCAGCCGGGAAATCACTTTGACCTGTTTCGGCAGCTTCGCTTCGACCTGCTCCGGCTGCAAGGCGAATACCTGCATGCCGGCCGCCACGCCTGCCTGCACGCCGGGCAAGCTATCTTCCACTACTGCGCAGCGCGAAGGTTCGACGCCCATGGTCCTGGCGGCATGCAGGAACAGGTCCGGCGCAGGCTTCCAGGAACCCACTTCGTAGGCGCTGAAAATGCGCCCTTCGAAATAGGGCCACAGGCCGGTGACGCTGAGCGACACCTTGATCTGGTGCAACGGCCCGTTGGAGGCCATGCAAAACGGCACTTTCAGCGATTGCACCAGTTCCAGAGCGCCTTCGATCGGCTGCAGGCGCTGGTGCAGCACCGGCGCGATGCGGTCACGCAGGACCTTGGTGAAATCGGCCGGCAGCGAACGGCCGAACATCTGCTCCAGCTCGGCTACGCAATCGGCCATCCGGCCGCCCTTGAAACGCGCCAGCGCCACCTCGGCCGACAGCGGCATGCCCAGCTCGGCCAGGTAGTCCACCATCACCTCGGTTGCCACTGTCTCACTGTCAACCAGCGTGCCGTCGCAATCGAAAATCACTAAATCTACAGCTACGGTTTCCTGCTTTGCCATCTGATCAAAGTTCTCCGTACGAATGCAGGCCCGACAGGAACATGTTCACGCCGAGGAAAGCAAAGGTCGTCACCAGCAGGCCGATCAGCGCCCACCAGGCCGCGACCTGGCCGCGCAGGCCTTTCATCAGCCGCATGTGCAGCCATGCTGCGTAGTTGAGCCAGACGATCAGCGCCCAGGTTTCCTTCGGATCCCAGGACCAGTAGCCACCCCAGGCTTCGGCCGCCCACAGCGCGCCGAGAATGGTGGCGATGGTAAAGAAGGTGAAGCCGACCGCGATCGCCTTGTACATGACGTCGTCCAGCACTTCCAGCGCCGGCAGGCGGTCAGCCAGGTAGCCATGCGATTTCAGCAGGTACGCCACCGCCACCATCGCCGACAGCGCAAAAGTGCCGTAGCCGATGAAATTGGCCGGTACGTGGATCTTCATCCACCAGCTCTGCAGCGCCGGCACCAGCGGCTGGATTTCGGCGGCGTCGCGCGACACCATGTACCACAGCAGGAAACCGACCGCGGCCGAAATCACCAGCAGCACGAACGCGCCCAGCTGCCGGGTGCGGTAATGCTGTTCGTAATACAGGTAAAACAGCGCCGTGATCAGGCTGAACAGCACGAACACTTCATACAGGTTGGAGATAGGAATATGGCCAATGTCGGCGCCGATCAGGTAAGACTCGTACCAGCGCACCAGCATGCCGGTGAAACCCATCACCACCGCCGCCCAGCACAGCTTGGAGCCGATCGATGCGCCAAAGTCAGAGCGCGTGATCAAGCCGCCCCAGAAGAACAGGGTCGACAGAAAAAACAGCGTGCTCATCCACAGGATCGCCGACTGGCTGGAGAGCATGTATTTCAGGAAGAATTTCTGGTTGGCCATGTCCAGCACGCCGCCATACATGGCGATCGCCGACAGCGACAGCACCGCCAGCAAAGCCATCAGCCAGCGCACCGATTTCCAGTGCCAGCCGAGCCAGGCGAACGTCGGCGCGGCCAGCAGCAGCACGCCTTTTTCGTAATAATCCATATGGCTGCCGTAGCGGTTCAGTGCGAACAGCGAAGCCGCCACCAGCGCCACGGCAAACAGCCAGTCGAGCACCGACAGGCGCTTGATAAAGCTGCTGGGCGGGGAATACGTTTGCGTCAGTTCCATCATTTTCTCCATATCGTTCCGCTACTGCGCCGGAGGCGCAACGGAACTCTTGTCTCTGCCTGCCTTGCCCTGCAATCCCGCTGAGCCAGCAACCTAGGCTTCAGACTGCTTTAATTGTGTTCTTAACACTTCAAATTCTTTTTCGAAATCCAGCGTCTTGCGCTGCGAACTCATCGCCATCAATGCATGCGACTGCCCTGCCGCATTCTGGTCCGGACGGATCCACACCCACAGCCTGCGCTCCCGCACATACAGCATCGAGAATACGCCCAGCACCAGCAGCAGGCAGCCTAGGTACACCACCTTCTTGCCCGGCGAACGGGTAACCTGGAACACCGACGCCTTGATCTCGTCAAAACCGGTCATTTGCAGATATACAGGCGCATTATAGAAGCTTGCATCCGACAGTGCATTGGTGGCCAGCTGCAGGAAGCGGGCGTGCTTTTCATCGGCCGACAATTCTTTCAGGCCATCTTTCTCCCGCGCAACCTGCCACAAGTCCCACATGCTGCCGTTGAGGATCTTCATGAAGATGTCCGCGGCTTTTTCCTGCTCCTGCGGCGGCACCTGCTCCAGGAACTTGGAAATCGCCAAGTATCCGGCCAATTCGCCAGCCTGTCCGCCAGCCTGTTTGTCGTTACCGGCAAACAAGGACAAGCCGCGCATGGCCGATTGCTCCAGCTGGACGCGCAGGGTGGCGATGCCCTCGCGGCTTTCGGGAATCGCGCGCTGGGCATAACGATGCGCTGCCGCCTGGCGCAATTCCGGATTCAGCAGCGCTGCCCGCATGCGCATCCACTCTTGCACGGTATCCTCGTCATCGGCGGGAATGCGCAAATAGCGGAACGGCTCGTCCGGCGTGTCGCGCACCCCGGCCAGGAACACATAGGCATCGTCGACCTTGATCGACTGCATGTAATTGCTGAATTCGCGCGCCTGGCCGGTCTTGTCGCGCAGTTTGTACTGCACGCTAGGGCCGACATTCCTCAAATCCTTCTTGTTGGCGCTTTTCGCCGCATTGCCAAGGTGGCTGCTCAAATCCTCGCTCAGGCGCTGGTTGAGGCTCTTGGCCTTGGTCACGGTGCGCAGATCGTCACCCGATTGCGCCATATTTTCCACGTTAAACGGACGGAAACCAGACCACTCAATCGTATAGTCGGTATTGCCGTTATTGACTAACGGCGTGGTGCCGTTGACTTCGCCGCTCACCGGGAAGCTGGCTTCGCCGGCGCCGGCCATCGGATAGGCGGTCAGCTTGAGTTTGCTGCCGCCGTCTTCGAAGCTCGACTGGTAGACCGCGATGCCCTTGTAGATCAAGGGCTGGTTGACCTTGATGGTGGCCGCGAAAGTATGGCCGTCGGCGTTATCCCGGATCACCACTTCGCTGGCGAACAGCTTGGGCATGCCGGTGCTGTAGAAATCGATGATGAATTTCTTGAGCTGGATGGTGAACGGCAAATCCTGGATCATCACGCCGTCTTTTTGCGGAATGATGGCGGTGCTGCTGGCGGAACCTTCCGGAATCAGGGTGTTGCCGCGGAATGTGGGATTGCCCAGCCCGAGCCTGTGCTCTTCCGGGATCTGGGCGATGATGCCGTTGCCGTTGAACGGCGTTTTGCCATACAGCCATTGCTGGGCGCGTATCGGCAGGTCCGAATCCAGCAGGCCGCCGATGCAGATGATCACGATCGCGCTGTGGGCAAAGATAT
This sequence comes from Collimonas fungivorans, assembly GCF_028292705.1. Classification (GTDB taxonomy): domain Bacteria; phylum Pseudomonadota; class Gammaproteobacteria; order Burkholderiales; family Burkholderiaceae_D; genus Collimonas; species Collimonas fungivorans_B. Next base: position 10,787 of record NZ_JAQGLV010000126.1, read on the forward strand.
AGCCCCATTTGTTGGCGGCGCCTTGCTTGGCGCTGATCAGGGTAGCCTTGTCTTTCGCCACCAGCTTGGTCTTGTAGCCCTTGGCCGCAATCCGTTCCGCCAGCTGCCGCGCCAGCTCGGCCGGCGCCGTGGCCGAAGTCCATTCCGCCTTGTGGTGGAAGTTGCGCAGCGACTGTTCGCGCACGTTTTCGCGCCAGCTGCGCACGTCTTTGATCATCTTCGGCGCATTGCGCGCGATGCAGAGGGAAGTCGAAATCACCAGGAAGGTCATGATCAGCAGGAACCACCAGGATGAATACACCGCATACAAACCCAGCTTGCCGAACACTTCGAACCAGAACGGACCGAACTGGTTGACGTAGTTCGGCATCGGCTCGTTCTGCTTGAGCACCGTGCCGATCACCGAGGCGATCGCGATGATCGTCAGCAGGCTGATGGCGAACCGCATCGACGACAATAATTCCACCGCATCGGCCAGCCAGCGCCGGCTGGTTTTCAACTGGATTCCCGCCGTGGTTATCTCGTCGACCTTGATTTCGTTGTTACTAGTGCTCATAGCCAATTTGTCTTTTTGAAAAGAAAAAGGGGCGGCCTAGGCCACCCCTGAATTCGCGAACTATTATTATTTTCTTATCTCAGTCCGGCGATGTAATCGGCAACCGCCTTGATTTCATCATCCGACATGCGCTTGGCGATCGTCGCCATCATCGGGCCGTTCTTGCGGGCGCCGCTGCGGAAGTTGGTCAGCTCGGTCACCGTATAGTCCTGGTGCTGGCCGCCGATGCGCGGGAACTGGGCCGGGATGCCGGCGCCGTTCGGGCTGTGGCAGCCGGCGCAGGCCGGAACGCTCTTTTCGGCAATCCCGCCGCGATAGATTTTCTTGCCCAGCGCCAGGCTATCCTTGTCCTTGGCGGCACCCGGCTTGGCCGGCTGCGCATCCAGGTAGGCGGCGATGTTTTTCATTTCATCGTCCGTCAGCAGCTTGGCCAGCGGCGACATGATCGGGTTACTGCGGTCGGCGCCCTGGAAATTGGTCAATTGCTTGTGGATGTACGCCGCATGCTGGCCGCCCAGTTTCGGGTTGGCGCTGATGGTCGAGGCGCCTGCCGCTCCGTGGCAGGAGACGCAGGCGGTGATGTTGCGCGCTGCGTCGCCATTGGTATACAGTGCTTCGCCCTTGGCTGGATCCGCTTTGGCAGGCCCGGCTGGTTGAATCTTCGGCGCATCCGCCGCATGGGCAACCGAGGAAAACGCAAGCACTGCAACGAAGAAAGATGTCACTACTGGAAAAAACGCACGGTTCATTCAAACACCCTGAGACTTGATTTTAGAATTCGGTGGCGACGAAGCTGGCCGGCTAAGCTACATCAGCTGATCGCCTGGCTCCCAAAGGCCATCAGCTACGTATAAGGTAATGCTAAGCGGAACAGCAGTACATAACCCCTTATTGTACAATAGCTTTCCGGCATTTTTGCCTCCCCTTACCGCATTTTCTGCTCAATCCATGTCCCTACTTTGGCAAGCCCGCTTCTTTACTACGGTCAATCATCTTCGAGACTTGCCAACTTTGCAAGTCCCCGAGATCGCTTTCGCCGGCCGTTCCAACGCCGGCAAATCGACCGCCATCAATCTTTTGTGCAATCAGAAGAAGCTGGCTTTTGCATCTAAAACACCTGGCCGTACCCAGCACATCAACTATTTTTCGATAGGCGGCGCCCATGTCGCCCAGCATCGCAAGGATGAAACCAAGATCGACGAGATCCGCGCCTTGCTGGTCGACCTGCCTGGTTATGGCTATGCGGAAGTGTCCGGTTCGGCCAAGCTGCACTGGCAGCAATTGCTCGGCGACTACGTGCGCCGCCGCCAGCAGCTGGCGGCGCTGGTGCTGATCGTCGACTCGCGCCGTCCGTTCACTGAACTCGATGTGCAAATGGTGGAATGGTTTGCGCCTACCGGCAAGCCGATTCATTGCATCTTGAGCAAATCGGACAAGCTCAACCGCAACGACGCCACCAACGCACTGCGCCAGGCCCGTACTTTCCTGGCGAGCTATGTCGATGAAAACAATCAGCAACTGCCGTTTACCGCGCAGCTGTTTTCAGCGCTGAACCGCAGCGGGCTGGAAGAAGCGAATGACCGTATCCTGGAACTGGCTGGCCTGACAGGCGCCGCCGGCGACGTGCCTGACGCAACTGCAGCGGGCGACGGCGAAGAGGAAGTTTAGTAACTGCGCTAAACATAAAAAAGCCCTGGAGAAAGGGGAATATCTCCAGGGCGCAATGCCTTATCACCAAAAGCGATACGGCCCCGCTCAGGGAGGGAAGCGGGAGGCGAATGATGCACCTATTGCTAGGAGAAGGACTGACCCGAAAAAGTTCACGACTTTTTTATTTTTCGGCGAAAATATTAGCGAAACAACTTATCTGCTCGCTTTCCACCCACCCGATATCTCAGAAACCGACATGCCACATTCTCAGAAAACCGCCCAGTTTCCAGCCATCCGCATGCGCCGCATGCGCAAAGATGCTTTTTCGCGCGCGATGATGCGCGAGAACACCATCACCACCGCCGATCTGATTTACCCGGTCTTCATACTGGATGGCAAGAATCAGCGCGAAAAAATCAATTCGATGCCGGGAGTTGAACGTCTGTCAATTGATCTGCTGTTAAATGTGGCAGAAGAATGCGTGGCTTTGGGAATTCCGGTCATCGCTTTATTCCCTGTCATCAATCCATCGCTGAAAACCCCGGACGGCATCGAAGCCACCAATCCGCAAGGCTTGATCCCGCGCGCGGTGCGCGAACTGAAACAGCGTTTCCCCGAACTCGGCATCCTGACCGACGTCGCCCTCGACCCCTACACCAGCCACGGCCAGGACGGCGTGCTGAATGCCGACGGTTATGTGCTCAACGACGAAACCTGCGCCATCCTGGTCAAGCAGGCGCTGACCCAGGCCGACGCCGGCGTCGATATCGTAGCGCCGTCCGACATGATGGACGGCCGCATCGGCGCCATCCGCCATGCCCTGGAAACCCATCACCACATCTATACCCGCATCATGGCGTATTCGGCCAAGTATGCTTCGGCGTTTTACGGGCCGTTCCGCGACGCGGTGGGTTCGTCCGCCACGCTTGGCAAGAGCAACAAGAACACTTACCAGATGGATCCGGCCAACAGCAACGAGGCTTTGCACGAAGTCGCGCTGGACCTGGCCGAAGGCGCCGACATGGTGATGGTCAAGCCCGGCATGCCCTACCTGGATATCGTGCGCCGTGTGAAAGACGAATTCAAGGTACCGACCTTTGCCTATCAGGTCAGCGGCGAATACGCGATGATCAAGGCCGCTGCCCAGAACGGCTGGCTGGACCATGACAAGACCATGATGGAAGCCATGCTGGCGTTCAAGCGCGCCGGGGCCGACGGCGTGCTGACGTACTTTGCGCTGGATATCGCCCGCCATCTGAAAAAAGGCTAAACGCCGGCGACCGGAAAAAACCGCTCCGGATTTGCAAAAAACCGGAACGGCTTTCAATGAGCCAACCGTCGACGTTACTATTCAGCAACGTCGGCGAACATGCTTGCAAAATCTGCATACCTGCTTGAAATCCCTCTTTTTTGCATCCAGGCCACAATAATTACCAGTTCATGCATTTAGGTTTGACTGCATAGACGATAATAATTATCATTCACGTCTTTATCCCCGGTCAGCCATTCTTCTCAAACCCGACTACGTCGCGCTGCGAGCAAGACCAGCCAGCACCAGCATTTCCCCTAGCCCGCAAAGAAATATAACAATGACCTCGCTCAAGAGTCCTCACCACCTTATTGTCCGCCGCTGTTCGGCTGCGGTCGCGCTCGCTTTCCTGAGCCTGCCTGGCCTGGCCCAGACCGCGGCCGCTCCGGTCGGCGCTGCCGCCGCCGACGACGCCAACACCTCGACGCTGGAATCGATCCAGGTCAGCGCCGACTGGCTCGGCAGCGGCCTGCAAAACAGCGTGAAACGCTTTCCGGGCGCACGCACCGTGGTCAGGAAAGAAGAAATCGAAAACAGCGGCGCTTCCAATATCGGCGACGTGATGCGCCGCATCCCTGGCGTACAGTCGACCGATAACTCCGGCACCGCCGGCAGCGCGATCTCGCTCAATATCGGCGTGCGCGGACTGACCGGACGTTATTCGCCGCGCTCTACCGTGCTGCTGGACGGCATCCCGATGGCGGTGGCGCCATATGGCCAGCCGCAACTGTCGTTTGCGCCGGTCAGCCTGAACAACATCGAAGCGATCGACGTCGTGCGCGGCGGCGGCGCGGTGCGCTATGGTCCGCAAAACGTCGGCGGCATCATCAATTTCAAGACCCGTTCGATTCCAACCGAACCCGGTTTCAACGGCGATGCCAGCGTACGCTACAACAGCTATAGCGGCGGCGAATCGAACAAGCAATACAGCGCATTCGTCGGCAGCCAGCTGGACAACGGTCTTGGCCTGGCGCTGCTGTATTCCGGTTCCGACGGCTCCAGCTGGCGCGCCGGCAGCCGCGAAACGGTCAACGATTTTGCGCTGAAATTCCGCTACCAGCTGACGCCGGCCTCGGAGTTCTACGGCAAGGTGTCCTACTACGACGTCAATTCGCGCACGCCAGGCGGCCTGACCGTGGCGCAATACAATGCCGATCCTTTCCAGAACACGCGTCCTACCGATTACTGGAGCGGTACGCGCAAAGGCATCGACGCCGGTTATCTCAACACGCTGTCGGCCACCCAGGAATTCGAAGTCCGCACCTACTACAACGAAAGTTTCCGCCAGAGCGTATTGATCTCCGGCGCCAACCTGGTCCACCAGCCGCGCAATTACGAGGTGCTGGGCATCGAGCCGCGCTACACGCAGCGCTTCAACCTGGGCCAGACCACCAACGAT
>NZ_JAQGLV010000415.1 GCF_028292705.1 Collimonas fungivorans
TTTCTGCCCGCTTACCTGTCGATGCCAAAAGAATTCTGGCGTCCCCAGGGGGATTCGAACCCCCGTACTCACCGTGAAAGGGTGATGTCCTAGGCCTCTAGACGATGGGGACATTTACTGTCCGTACTACGTTGCTGCCTTACTACAATGTGCTGGTGGAGGTAAGCGGGATCGAACCGCTGACCTCTTGCATGCCATGCAAGCGCTCTCCCAGCTGAGCTATACCCCCGTTTGCAGAAGCGAGATTATAGCAAGCTTATTTAGAGCTTGTAAATCCCGATTTGCAGATTTATTGCAGTTTTACACCAGATATGGCTGCAAACGTGCGATCACCGCCTCGCGACCCAACAATTCGAGTACGGCATCAATCGCCGGGGTCTGCAGCTGTCCGGTCAGCATCAAACGCAATGGCATCGCAATCTGCGGCATCTTCAGCGTATGCGCAGCCAATACTTCCTTGATCATCGGCGCCAGGCTTTCCTTGTTCCACTCGACGCTTGCGCAGCGCGCGGCGAAATCAGCCAACGCCGGCTTGACCGCATCGGTGAAGTGTTGCGTCAGCAATGCTGCATCCGGTGCCGGCTTGCGATAGAACAGCATGGCGGCAACCCCGATTTCATTGACGGTATGGGCGCGCTCTTTCAGCAGGCCGATCACTTTTGGCAATGCCGGCGCATTGCTGAAATCGGCACCGTCTTGCTCCATCAACGGCTTGACCAGTGTCGCCAGGCGTTCATTGTCGGCCAGCTTGATGTAGTGATTGTTGATCGACGCCAATTTTTCCGGATTGAATTGCGCCGGTGATTTCGACAAATGATCGAGATCGAACCATGCGCAAAACTGTTCCACGCTGAAAATCTCTTCATTGCCATGGCTCCAGCCGAGGCGCGCCAGGTAGTTCAGCATCGCTTCCGGCAGGTAGCCTTGCGCCGGATAATCCATCACGCTGACCGCGCCATGGCGCTTCGACAGTTTTTCGCCGTCGGCGCCGAGGATCATCGGCACATGGCCGTACAGCGGCAGGTCCGCACCGAGGGCCTTGAGGATGTTGATCTGGCGCGGCGTATTGTTGACATGGTCGTCGCCGCGGATCACGTGGGTAATTCCCATGTCCCAGTCGTCCACCACCACGCAGAAATTGTAGGTCGGCGTGCCGTCCGGACGGGCGATCACCAGGTCGTCCATTTCGCGGTTCGAGATGGTGATATTGCCTTTGACTACATCGTCCCAGCTGACGTCGCCGTCGAGCGGATTCTTGAAACGCACCACCGGCTTGCGGTCGGCCGGCACCGGCGGCAGGGTCTTGCCCGCTTCCGGACGCCAGGTGCCGTCGTAGCGCGGCTTTTCGCCGGCGGCGCGCATGCGCTCGCGCATCGCTTCGACTTCTTCCGGCGATGAATAACAATGATAGGCCGTGCCCTGCTGCAGCATTTGCCCGATCACTTCGCGATAGCGGTCCATGCGCCGCATCTGGTAGAACGGACCTTCGTCATGTTCCAGGCCCAGCCATTGCATGCCCTCGATGATCGCCTGCACCGCTTCCGGGGTCGAACGCTCGAGATCGGTATCTTCGATGCGCAGTACGAAAGTGCCGCCGAAATGGCGCGCGTAGGCCCAGGAAAACAGCGCGGTGCGGGCGCCGCCCAGGTGCAGGTAACCGGTCGGGCTTGGGGCAAAACGGGTGCGTATCGGTTTCGATGCGGGTTTCGATGAAGAATTGGATGCTGGAGTGCTGGCGGTCATGATAAATAAAAACGGCCTTGGATTGCCAAAGCCGTTATCAAGGAAAACCCCATTTTACCGCGTTGCAGCAGCGGATGGAAACGAGGATGGACTAAGGCTCGGGTCTATTTGACGGTGACGTTGATGGTTTTGCTCAGCTCCGGGCCGTAAGACTGGTGGGCGCCGTTGGCGAACTGCATGGTCAGCTTGTATTTCCCTGGCGGCAGCGTGACGCTGGTTTCGGTCTGTCCCTTGCCAAAATGCAAATGCTTGTCGTCGATCGGGATCGACTGCCCGGCCGGGATGCTGTCTTCGTTGATCAGCAGGTGATGGTGGCCGGTATTGGCCGTCATGTCGCCGGCCGGCTTGACTTCCATGCCGCTGACGCCGAACTTGACGGTGAACGGGCTGCTCACCACCGCGCCGTCGGCCGGCTCGATGAAAGAGACCGACGCAGCATGGGCCAACTGCGGCAACAGGCTGGCGCTCAGCAGGGTTGCAGAAAACAACAGCGAAAAAATTCGTGATTTCATTGCCTTGTCCTTTAGGTGGAAAATTAGGTGGAAAACCTACATAAAATCCGCGTAACGCATTGGGCGCAATAACTGAGTGCAATAATACAGCGCTGCCAAACTACCAGGAGACCATCATGCAAGCCGCCCATGGCAATCTGTTGACCAGGCTGCCGGCCGACGGTTCAACCGAAGTATTCGAACTCCTGCACGAACGGGCCGGCCTGAAAATCGAACGCATCGTCTCCAGCGGCCAGGCCAGCCCGCCCGGCTTCTGGTACGACAACCCACAGGAAGAATGGGTGCTGCTGCTCAGCGGCAGCGCCGGACTGACGCTGGAAGGCCAGGCCGGCGAGCATGTCATGCAGCCCGGCGCCTGGCTGCATATCCCGCCGCACTGCCGCCACCGCATAGAGTGGACCGATGCAGCGCAGCCTACAATCTGGCTGGCCATACATCATGATCATGCATAGGCATTGCCGCCGAAGTTTCCCCTTTAGTCGTTCTTGATCACGATGGTAGGAAATTTGCTGCTCATGTCCTTGGCTTTTTCCGCCACCTTGATCGCCACCTTGCGCGCAATCTCTTTATAGATATGCGCCACCGGGCCATCGGGTTCGGCCACTACCGTCGGTCTGCCGGAATCGGTCTGCTGGCGGATCGACATGGTCAGCGGCAAGGCGCCCAGGAATTCAACGCCGTACTCGCCGCACATCTTGGCGCCGCCGCCTTCGCCGAAAATGGCTTCGGCGTGGCCGCAATTGGAGCAGATATGGGTGCTCATGTTCTCCACGATGCCGAGGATCGGAATGCCGACCTTCTCGAACATTTTCAAACCCTTGCGCGCATCCAGCAAGGCAATGTCCTGCGGCGTGGTGACGATCACGGCGCCGGTCACCGGCACTTTTTGCGACAAGGTCAGCTGGATATCGCCGGTGCCGGGCGGCATGTCGACGATCAGGTAGTCGAGGTCGCTCCAGTTGGTCTGGCGCAGCAGCTGCTCGAGCGCCTGGGTGACCATCGGCCCGCGCCAGACCATAGCCTGGTCGGGCTCGACCAGAAAGCCGATCGACATCACCTGCACGCCGAAGTTGCTCATCGGCGCCATCGTCTTGCCGTCGGTCGACTCGGGCTTGCCGCTGATG
>NZ_JAQGLV010000003.1 GCF_028292705.1 Collimonas fungivorans
TCGATGTGGGTAACCGAAGCGAGCCAGTTGCCGATATCGCCCAGCTTGTTTTCCAGTACGATAATGATCACCGCCCCGACAATCGGCCCGATGATGGTGCCCAAACCACCTACCAGAGTCATCAGCACTACCAGGCCGGACATGGTCCAGTGCACGTCGGTCAGTGTTTCAAAACCCAGCACCAGGGTCTTGGTGGAACCGGCCAAGCCCGACAGCGCCGCCGACAGCACAAACGCCAGCAGCTTGTAGCGGTTGACGTCGTAACCCAATGAAATGGCGCGCGGCTCATTTTCCTTGATTGCTTTCAGCACCTGGCCGAATGGCGAATTCACGGTACGCATGATCAGCGCAAAACCGGCCACGGCAATCGCCAGCACCACGTAGTACAAGGTCAGGTCATTGCCAAGGTCGATAAATCCCAGCAAATGCCCGCGCGGCACGCCTTGCAAACCGTCCTCGCCGCCCGTGAACGGCATCTGCAGGCAAACGAAATACAGCATCTGCGCCAGGGCCAGCGTGATCATGGTGAAATAAATCCCCTGCCGCCGGATCGCCAGGCTGCCCATCACCAGGCCGATCAGCGCACCGGTGGCGGTGCCCGCGAGCAACCCTACTTCGGTCGGCAAACCCAGTGTCTGCAGCGCATATCCGGCAATGTAGCCGGCGCCGCCAAAGAAGGCGGCATGTCCAAACGACAACAAGCCGGTAAAGCCGATCAGCAGGTTGAACGCGCAGGCAAACAGCGCGAAGCAAATGATCTTCATCAGGAACACCGGATAGATGCCAAACGGCGCCGCCAACGCGGCAGCCAACAGCAAGCCGTAGCCGATTTTTTTATTAATGTTCATAGCCGCTCCGCTCATTTCTCTTTGCCGAACAGGCCTGCCGGCCGGATCATCAGCACAATCGCCATCACGATGAACACCACCGTGGCCGACGCTTCCGGATAAAACACGCGGGTCAGTCCCTCGATCACGCCCAGCCCCAGGCCGGTGATGATGGAACCCATGATGGAGCCCATGCCGCCGATCACCACAACCGCGAACACGACGATAATCAGGTTCGAACCCATCAGTGGCGAGACCTGGATCACCGGCGCCGCCAGCACCCCGGCAAAGGCCGCCAAAGCGACGCCGAAGCCGTAGGTCAAGGTCACCATCAGCGGCACGTTGATGCCGAACGCTTCCACCAGTTTCGGATTCTCGGTGCCGGCGCGCAGGTATGCCCCCAGCTTGGTCTTTTCAATCACGAACCAGGTCGCAAAACACACCGTCAGCGATGCCAGCACCACCCAGGCACGGTAGTTAGGCAGCACCATGAAGCCGAGGTCGGTAGCGCCGCTCAGCTGCTCCGGCACCGAAAACGGCTGGCCGGAGACGCCGTAGAAAGAGCGGAAGATGCCCTCCACCATCAAGGTGATGCCGAAGGTCAGCAGCAAGCCGTATAGGTGGTCCAGCTTGTACAGCCAGCGCAGCATGGTCCTCTCGATGATGATGCCGAACAGCCCCACCAGCAGCGGCGCCAGCGCCAGCATCACCCAGTAGTTCAGGTTGAAATAGGTCAGCCCGATCCAGGCCAGGAAGGCGCCCATCATGTACAGCGCACCGTGGGCGAAGTTGATCACGTTGAGCAGGCCGAAGATCACCGCCAGGCCGAGCGACAGCATGGCGTAGAACGAACCGTTGACGAGCCCCAGCAGCAGCTGGCTCATCAAGGCTTGAAAGGGAATGCCGAATATTTCCATGGCAATGTCATCAAAAGATCACTCGTGCGAGTGAATAACTATCGAACAGCGCGCCACGCAGCGCAGGGAAACCGGTCCCCTTGCACTGCGCGGCGCGCCAGGCATATCGTCAGCGTGGAGCTGCGCCCTCTCAACTGCGGCGCGGCAGCCTTGTTACTTCCACAAAGCGCACTTGGTTTCAGCCTTGGTGGTGAAAGCCTGTTCGCCCGGGATGGTCTGGATCTTGTTCAGGTAATCCCATGGGTATTTCGAATCGGCCGGCGCCTTGACCTGGTACAGCGTCATGTCATGCACCACGCGGCCATCCGCGCGCAGGTAAGCGTTCTTGGCGTACATGTCGTTGAACTTGGCCTTGCGCAGCTGTTCCATCACCTTGTCGCCGTCATCGGTGCCGATCGTTTTGACAGCGGCCAGGTACTGCATCGCTGCCGAATAATCGCCGGCCTGCAGGCTGGACGGTTCTTTTTTCATTTTCTCGAAATAACGCTTCGCCCATTTGCGCGACTCGTCGTTCTGGTCCCAGTACCAGCTGTCGGTCAGGTACATGCCCTGGGTCTGCTTCAAGGTCAGCGAATGGATGTCGTTGATAAACACCAGCAGGCCGGCCAGCTTGGCGTTCTTGGTGACGCCGAATTCATTGGCGGCCTTGACCGAGTTGATCAGGTCGCCGCCGGCGTTCGCCAGGCCGATGATCTGCGCCTTGGACGATTGCGCCTGTAGCATGAAGGAAGAAAAATCGGAGGCATTGAGCGGATGTTTGACCGAACCCAGCACGGTGCCGCCGGAGGATTTCACCACCGCCGTGGTATCTTTTTCCAGCGAGGCGCCGAAAGCATAATCGGCCGTCAGGAAGTACCAGCTTTTGCCGCCCTGCTTGACCACCGCCGAACCGGTGACATGGGCCAGTGGGTAGGTGTCGTAAGCATTGTGGACTGTGTAAGGCGTGCATTCTTCATTGGTCAGGCGCGTGCTGCCGGCGCCGATTTCGAAGAACGGTTTCTTCTTTTCCGCCGCAATCTTCGCCATCGCCAGCGCGGTGCCGGAGTTGGTGCCGCCGATCAGCATGTCCAGGCCTTGCTGGTCAAACCACTCGCGCGCCTTGCTCGATGCGATGTCAGCCTTGTTCTGATGATCGGCCACCACCAGTTCGATTTTCTTGCCGTTGATGGCGCCGCCCATGTCGGCGAT
>NZ_JAQGLV010000059.1 GCF_028292705.1 Collimonas fungivorans
GTGGCGCTTCATCCGGGCACACCACGCCGACCACGCCGATTGCCTCCACCATGGCCAGGGCCACGCCGCGCAACGGCGGCACGTGCACCGTGCCCTCGTACTTGTCGGCCCATGCGCCGTAGCTGAAAAGGCGCTGGATCGATGCCTCTACCTCGGCCTGCGCCGCGCCGGCGCTGACGCCAGTCGAGGCGGCGATGCGCGCGGCAAATTCGGCCGAGCGGGCCGACAGGTTTTCGGCAAGGTAATATAGCGCCTGGGCGCGGCGGTGCGGCGTGGCGCTCGACCATGCGGCAGCGGCATGCGCGGCGGCGACCGCATTGCGGATATCCTTGCGGTTGCCGGCGCCGATCTCGCCGAACAGCTGTCCCGCAGCGCCGAACACGGCTTGCGCATGCTCGCCGTCCGGCCGGACCTGCTTGCCGCCGATGTACAGCTTGGCGGTGCGGTCGAGTGCGGGCAAGCGTGTTGCGCTGTGCGACTCAAGTGCCGCCGGTTCTGCGCTCGCCGTGGCCGCGGCAACACGCTGGCGACGTTCAGCCCAGGCCCGCGGTTTAAGATATTCGTAGCAGCCTTCGCGGCCGCCCTCGCGTCCGAATCCCGATTCGCGGTAGCCGCCGAATCCGACGCCGGCATCGAACAGGTTGGTCGAATTCACCCAGACCACGCCCGCTTTCAGCTGCGGCGCGATGCCCAGCGCCAGGCCGATGGTTTCACTCCATACGCTGGCGGCCAGGCCGTAGCGCGTGTTGTTGGCCAGTGCCACGGCTTCGTCGGGCGTGCGGAAAGTCATCGCGGCGAGCACCGGCCCGAAAATTTCTTCGGTAGCCACGGTGGAGCTGGGGTGTACGTTGGTGAGCAGCGTCGGCGGGTAAAAACAGCCGCCCGCCGGCAGCTCGATGGAAGGCTGGTAGCAGCTGGCGCCCTCCTTGATGCCCAGCTCCACCAACGTGCGCACCCGCTCAAGCTGCGACGGCGCTATCAGCGAACCGATATCGATGGTCTTGTCCAGCGGCTGGCCGGCGCGCAAGCTTTGCATGCGGCGCTTGAGGCGCGTTATGAAATCCTCGGCGATGCCTTCCTGCACCAGCAGGCGCGCGCCGGCGCAGCAGACCTGGCCTTGGTTGAACCAGATCGCATCGACCACGCCTTCGATCGCTGCGTCGATGTCGGCGTCTTCGAACACGATGAACGGCGATTTGCCGCCCAGTTCCAATGTCAGCGATTTCCCCGAGCCCGCGGTTTGTTCGCGGATCAGGCGCCCGACTTCGGTCGAGCCGGTAAAGGCAATCTTGTTCACTCCTTGGTGCGCCACCAGCGCCGCACCGGTGGCGCCGTCGCCGGTCAGCACATTCAGCACGCCGGCCGGCAAACCGGCTTGCGCCGCCAGTTCGGCAAACAGCAATGCGCTCAGCGAGGTGAATTCCGCCGGCTTGAGCACTACCGTATTGCCCAGCGCCAGCGCCGGCGCGATCTTCCAGGCCAGCATCAGCAAGGGGAAATTCCAGGGGACAATCTGGCCGACCACTCCCAACGGCAGCTGGTCGGCAAACTCGCGTTCCTGCAGCTGCGCCCAGCCGGCGTGATGGTAAAAATGCCGCGCTACCAGGGGCACGTCGATATCGCGCGTTTCGCGGATCGGCTTGCCGTTGTCGAGCGCTTCGACCACTGCAAACAGGCGGGCATGACGCTGCACCATGCGCGCCAACGCATACAGGTGGCGTGCCCGGCCATGGCCGCCCAAGGTTTGCCAGGCCAACCGGGCATTGCGTGCAGCGGCAACGGCAGCGTCGACGTCCGCTGCGCTGCCTTGCGCGATACGGGCCAGCAGCTTGCCGGTGGCCGGTTCGGCCGTATCGAAATGGGCGGCAGCCGTGGTGAAGCGGCCGCCGATATGATGGCCGAAGCCGTCGGTATGACGCGCCAGCCACAGGCGGGCTTCGGAATCGCTTTCAGGTGCAGGGCCGTAGTCCATGGTGTCAAAATAATGTGAAACACTCATCGTTTATCCGATCGGGTGATGGTGGAAAGCCGAATAGCGGCCGGTGACGTGGTGCTCCAGCTGGCGTTCTATGTCGGCCAGCAGAGAAGAAGCGCCGACGCGGAACAGTTCCGGTTCCAGCCAGGCCCTGCCCAGCTCTTCTTTCATCAGGACCTGGTAATCCAGCATGCCCTTGGCGCTGGATACGCCGCCGGCCGGCTTGTAGCCGACGCGAAAGCCGGTGCGCGCTTCATACAGCCGGATCATGCGCAGCATGACCAGCGTCACCAGCGGCGTGGCGTTGACGGCTTCCTTGCCGGTGGAAGTCTTGATGAAGTCGGCGCCGCCCATCATGCATATCATGGAAGCCTTGGCGACGTTGCGCATGGTCTTCAGTTCGCCGGTCGCGAGGATCGCCTTGACATGGGCGCTGCCGGCAGCCTGGCGGAAATCCTGCATTTCGGCATACAGGGCGCGCCAGTTCCCGGTCAGCACGTGTTCCCGTGTAATGACGATGTCGATTTCCGCGGCGCCGTCGCGCACCGAGGCTTCGATTTCCTTCAGTTTCAGTTCATGCGGGATCAGTCCCGCCGGAAAACCGGTGGATACGGCTGCCACCGGAATCCCGGAATCGCCCAGCGCCTGCACCGCTGTAGCCACAAAACGGTGGTAGACGCACACAGCTCCGGTATGCAATGTGCGTTCGCCGAAGCCAAGCGCACTCAACAGGTCCGGACGCACCGGCATGATGGCCTTGGCGCACAGGCGCTTGACGCGTTCGGCGGTGTCGTCGCCGTTGAGGGTGGTCAGGTCGATGCAGGTGATGGCCTTCAGCAGCCAGCCCGCCTGCGCATCTTTCTTGACCGAGCGGCGCCCGGGCAGCGTTGCTATGCGGCGCTCCGCTGCGGACAGGTTGACGCGGATGTCATCGATCCAGCTGCTGTCGAAGCTATGGCCGGCGTTGCGGGAATCTTCGTGCATTCCGACAGGATCGCCGACGATGGGAGCGCTAACAATGGAGCTATTGGAAGCGGAATTGAGCGTGGCGGCGCGCGGACGCGGCACTGTGCCGGCGCTTGGAGTTTTGGAGGCGGATGTCATAATTGTGGCGACGCCGCGAAGGCGTGCGCAGACCGGGTCGATAGGATGCTGGCAACAGGCATGTCGGTTATCTCCGTGAACGCATTGAATGCGTTTCCTTTTTTGGCGATCATGCAGGCTTGTCTTCGCCGGCTTGTTTTGGCGGGACTGAAGCACGCAAGTTCACAATGGATTTTATGTTACGCCAATAACATTTATTCCTGCAACATATTTTTTGTAATAACATATCGGCGTAACATGACA
>NZ_JAQGLV010000078.1 GCF_028292705.1 Collimonas fungivorans
CGCTGCCATTGGGCATAATCGGCATACTGGATAGGCAACGCCGGCAGTTCGGCGGCCTGGCCTCCTGCGAACGCTGCATAGGCCGCCGTCAATTCATTGAATGCGCAACGCGAGCTCCAGCCGTCGCTGACCGAGTGATGGCTAGTCAGCAGCAGGCGTTGCGCATCATCGGCCAGCGTCAGCAATGTGGCGCGCACCAGCGGCCCATTCGACAGGTCGAATGCTTCGGCCACATGGCGTTCCGCCAGTTCGGCCGCACTTGCCATACGCTCTGTAGCACCGTATGAGCGCAGATCGATTTCCGCCATCTGCACCGGCAAGACTGCGTGAATACGCTGCATGACGATGCCGTCATCGTTTTCGACCAGCGTCGTGCGCCAGGCCTGATGCCGCTCCATGATCAGGTCAAGCGCACGCTGCAGCAGGTCGATCTTCAGGACGCCCACCACATCCCATTGCACGGCGATGTGATAAGCCGCGCCGGCGTCGCGGGTCTGCGCGAGCACCCAGAAACGTTGCTGGGCGAACGATGCGGGACGATCAACAAATGGCGCGCCGTTGCTATCCTGCGACACACGCACCCGCGGGATGCCATGCGCCTGCATTTGCGTTTCGATTTCGCTGCGCTCGACCAGCAGCGCCAGCTCCTCAAGCGACGGATTGTCGAACAGCGCATCGAGCCGCAGGTTTACCCGCCACTCGTTCCGGATTGCTACCTGCAGCTGCATGGCGGCCAGCGAATCGCCGCCGCGCGCAAAGAAACAGTCTGCACGGCCTATGGGTGCTGCATCGTTCAACAGCCGCTGCCATAGTTCGGCGAGACCGTTTTCGACCGCCGTCGCCGGGGCAAGGTAATCGGCGCCTGGCGCCAGCGGAAGCGCGGCCACGGTCTCGCGCAGCGAAGCCCGGTCCAGCTTGCCGTTAAGCGTATAAGGCAAACGCTCGAGGCGCACAAAACGATGCGGCTGCCACGCCGGCGGCAGCTGTGCCACGAGATGCGTCTTCAGCACTTCGTCGCCGAGCGCTTCGCTCAGCACCACGCAGGCAATCAGCTGGGTACGGCCGTTTGCCGTTTCGGCAAGCACCGCTGCATCGCCGACAGCCGGATGGGCCAGCAGGCAGGCAGCAATTTCGCCCGGCTCGACCCGCACGCCGCGGACTTGCACCTGGTCGTCGATGCGCCCCAGGTAATCGAATGCGCCGTCGGCACGTTCGCGCGCCAGGTCGCCGGTGCGATAGATGCGCCCGCCAGGCTCGCCGGCCGGATCAGGCAAGAAGCGTTCGGCGGTAAGCGCCGGGCGGCCGTGGTAGCCGCGCGCCAGGCATACGCCGCCCAGCAGCAGTTCGCCAGCCTGGCGTTGCGGCAGGTCGGCTACACGCGCAGTCCGTGCAATCGCCGACCCTATCGGCCAGCCTATCGGTAGCGATGCAAAACCATTGCCCTGCTCCAGGGCCGGTACGCTGGCGGGATCAATCGGCCACAGCATCGGCGAAATGATCGCCTCGGTCGGACCGTAGCCGTTGACCAGCCGGATTTCAGGAAACGCCTGCCTGATTTCATCAAAAGTGTCCTGCGACATCGCTTCACCGCCGAACAGCAGCACACGCAGCGCGGACGGCACGCCAAAGCGCTTGGAAGCAGCAGCAAATTCGCGCAGATAGGCAGGCGGCAAGGTGGTGTTGGTGACTCCTTCGCGCTCCATCATGGCGCGCGCGGTTTCCGGCGGGAACGGCGGCGGATCGCTGATCACGACGCTGGCGCCGATTGACAGCGGCGCCAGCCAGGCCTCGATCGACACATCGAAATTCACCGAGGCGAAATGTAACAGGCGGTCTGTGGGGCCGATCGGCAGCGACGTGTTCAGCGCGTCGCAGTGGATGGCAAGCGGGCCATGCTCGACCACCACCGCCTTCGGCGTGCCGGTCGAACCCGAGGTGTAGATCATGTAAGCCGCTGCCCGAGGATTTACCGGCGCATCGTCTTCCGCAAGCAAAGGTTCGGCATCAGCCACTGGCTTGTCGACAATGAAACATTGTGCAAAACGTGCTCGCATGGTGGCATCGGCAGAATCGTCGACGATGCCATGGGCAAGCCCCGCATCCTGCACTACCCAGTCAAGGCGCGCGGCAGGATGGCGCGGATCAAGGGCGACGAACACCCCGCCCGCCTTCAATACTGCCAGCAATGCAACAAACAGATCACAGGAACGCTCGACACACACGCCGACCCGCACCTCAGCGCTGACGCCTGCCGCGCGCAGCCGGGCGGCGAGACGCGACGCGCGAGCCTCCAGCTCGCCGCGCGACAAGCGCACGGTATGCGGTGTAAACGACGCCAGCGCGGGCGCATCGGGGTCAAGGCGCGCTTGCGCACGGATCTGGTGGTGCAATGCAATCGGAAAGCTCGTCATAGACATAAATCCTAGTGTCCTGAGTTAGAAGTTCGTTGAATAAGAAAAGTGATGCAATCGGTGTCAGGCTAGGCGCAAAACGGAGCAAGGGAATGACCCTTGCGAGTATTTGCAACGACGCATGGCGCCGATTTCATCGCTTTTCTTCGACGAATTTCTAGCTCAGGACACTAAGTCCGGCCGCAAGTACGGCCTCTTTGCTAGATAGACGAACTACGCGCCGGAATTTTTACTTAATTCACCCGGAAACATGTTTTTTTTCATTGTCGGTATCAGGGCGTTAAATATTTGCCGCGGTCGTTCGTCATCAGGGATAAGAGCCTTGTTCCATTCATTTTTTAACAACCACCAACCGATTGACCGCCGATGACCGCTGCTACCCAGCCTTACGCTTCCCCGCCCCCTACCGAATCCAGCGCGCAGGCCAAACCGGCCATGCGCCTTATCATTGCCCTGCTCAAACGCTCGCGCGGCGCCCTTGCGATTGCGCTCACCGCCTGTGTGCTGAACGGCATCGCCAGCGTGCTGCTGGTCGCGACCCTGAATCGCGCACTGTCCGAGTCAGGCGCGGCCGACGGTTCGCTCGCCCTGCGCTTCGGGCTTTGCGCCGTGATAGCGCTGGTCACCCGGGTAATTACAGGGGTCCTGTTCGCACGGCTGTCGCAGGACACCATGGCGCAGTTGCGCGAGCATGTCGCCAAACGCGTCGCCGCCGCCGAGCTGCGCGATGTCGAACGGATCGGCGCTGCCCCCGTGCAATCGGTGCTGACCGACGACGCCACCAACGTCTCGATGCTGTTTTTCGCCCTGCCCAATATCGTGATGCACGGTTCGATCGTATTCGGCTGCCTCGGCTACCTGGCCTGGCTGTCCTGGCCGGTATGCCTGCTGGCGCTGACGGCGATCGTGGTCGGTTCGATCGGCTACCATAGCGGCGACAAGCGCGCCATCGCTTCGCTGGAAGCGGCCGGCCGCTCGCAAGACAAGCTGTTCGGTTATCTCGGCGCATTATTTACCGGTGCGAAGGAACTAAAACTGCACCAGGCGCGCGCGCGCCAGTTCCTCGACGGCCAGCTCGGCGCGGCCATCGGCGAGGTGCGCGACCACCGCCGGCGCGCGTTCAGCTCGTATGCTGTCGGGGTCGGCTGGATTGTGTTCCTGTTCTATGTATTCCTCGGCGCGGCCGCATTCTGGCCGACCCTCGGCGTGCGCGCCGACGCAGCCGCGGCTTCCGGCTACATCGTTGTCTTCCTGTTCATGCTGCTGCCGCTCGACGGCCTGCTCAACAACGTACCGACCTTGAACGCAGCTCGCGTCTCGCTGGACCGGATCGAAAAGGTGATGGAAGAGTTCGGCAACCTGCGCACCGTGCCGCCGCTCAGCGAAAGCGCATCGCATGAACCGTTCAAGACCCTGACGCTGCGCGATGTCACCCATTCCTATTTCCATGAGCGCGACGAACGGATGTTCAGCGTCGGCCCGATCAACCTGACCTTCAAGCCCGGTGAGCTGGTATTCCTGGTCGGCGGCAACGGCAGCGGCAAGACCACGCTGGCGAAGGTGCTGACTGGACTGTACGAGCCTGAAGACGGCGTGATCGAGGTGGATGGCAAGCCGATCGGCTCAGCCGAACGCGCCGCCTACCGCGAACGCTTCACCGCCGTGTTCAATGATTTCCACCTGTTCGACGCCCTGCTCGGCATCATCGATCCGAACGATTCGTCGCGCGCGCAGGCAG
Source organism: Collimonas fungivorans (assembly GCF_028292705.1). Classification (GTDB taxonomy): domain Bacteria; phylum Pseudomonadota; class Gammaproteobacteria; order Burkholderiales; family Burkholderiaceae_D; genus Collimonas; species Collimonas fungivorans_B. The sequence continues at coordinate 4,150 of NZ_JAQGLV010000078.1, forward strand.
ATGCACGGGCCAATGCACTGGTCGCAAAACTGGCATTGGATCACAAGGTGCAAGTGGTCGATGGCGCCTTCTCGACCCGGGCGCTCTCCACCGGGCAGCGCAAGCGCCTGGCGCTGGTGGTGGCCTACCTGGAAGACCGGCCGTTCTACCTGTTCGACGAATGGGCTGCAGACCAGGATCCGGCATTTAAAGCGGTGTTCTATGAACAATTGCTGCCGGAACTGTGCGCGCGCGGCAAGACTGTGCTGGTGATTACCCACGACGATCGCTATTTCCCGCTCGCCGACCGCGTGCTGAAACTCGACAACGGCAGCATCATCAGCGAAACCTATGGTGCGCCAGCCGCACTGTTGGCGACGGCAGCCAACGGTACCGAAGGTTAAGCAATACCCGTCCTTGTAAATCACAAGGACGGGATTCAGCCAATCATGAAGCGGTGAACAGGAATATCGCCGATATCGGCATCAAGGCGGCTTCGCCGGCGGCGGCAATGACAGCAGTTGCTCAGTCATGGTATCCGCCAGCCGCAGCGCCGACATCGGCCCGCCAAACACCCACAGGTTGCGCTCGACCAGCGCCACCCGCCCTGCGCGCCGCGCCGGTACAAAGGGCCAGATCGGCGAATCAAGCTTCTGCTTGAGCGGCACTTCAGGCCCGGTTGAGCTGACGAACAATACCGCCAGGTCGGGTTTCTTGAGCAAATCTTCAGAGGTTACGTAAGTAGTGCCTTCACGGGTCGGCGCGGCATATCCCAGCTCAACGCCAAGCGCGCGCGCCACGCCGCCCGCCATGCTGTTGCCGGTGAAAGCCCAGTAACGGTCAGGCAAGCCCAGTTCCTGCAGCCAGGCGACCTGCTCGCCGCTGCGGCCGGCCTGCTTAATGCGCTGTGCATCATGCGCCAGGCCAGCGTCGAGCCTGGCTTCGACAGCAGTGGCGGCATCTTCGCGCCCGGTAAGGCAAGCGACGGTCCGGAAAATTTTACGCGCCCAGTCAAGCTGGGTCAGCGACCTACCGTTTTTCTCAAGGTCAGGGCTGTATTGGAACAATACGGTGGGAGCGATGCGGTTGAGCGCCGCGAAAATCGATGCGTGCCGCAGCCCTACTCCAAGAATCAGGTCGGGCTGCAAGGCCGCGATCGCTTCGAAGCTCGGCTCCTGGCGCGTACCGACATCCGGCACCGCGGCCAGCCGCTCTTTGTCATAGTCAAACCATCCCGGATAATTCGAAGCGTCGGCCATGCCGACCGGCGTCAGGCCTAGCGCCGCCAGGTCTTCGGCGAACATGAATTCGAGCACCACGATCCGCCGGGGCCGCTTCGGTATCCCTGGCTGGAACTGCGAAACGGTGAGATTGCCGGCAAGCGGCTCGCAAGCCGGAGCCGGGCTTACAGAGCCTGCAGCATGAGCTGGAGACCCGCACAGCGCGGCGCAAGCCGCCGCTATCGCGCAAAGCCGCTGCACCTGCCTGGTCAACGTATCGCATCCTGCAATGCGAGCGCTTCGTCGTGCATCGTCAACAACAATGGGCAACTGGCGCACAGATTTTTTTCTCCTGGAATTTGATTGCGCATGCAGCACACGCGGCGCGCGCGGAACGGGTCGGGCAGCAACGCCGAACCCGGTTTTACCTGGCGTACCGGCGTGCGCAATGGATTAGGCGAGCCATCCGCCGCGACCGGCCTGAACAGACAGGCGATATCATTTGCCACGCCCGGCAAGGCCGCGCATTGCCCGGCCAGATAGTCGAGCAGGTTGCCGACATTGCCCCATAACACGCGCGGCGCAATGCGCGCCATGTCTGCCAGCGTCTCGATCACCGCTTGCAGATGCTCCACCAGCGGCGCATAACAGCGCGTGCAGTCGTTCTCGGGCGGCTGCAGCGCGTCGGCGGCAAAATACAGTGCAGTCGGCATCCCTGCCCGCAGCACAAGCTGGGTGCGGGCGGGCGACATGTCCAGCGGACGGCGCAGCAGCAGCGCGGCGATGCCGGCCGGCGCCGCGAGCCAGAAATAATATTTGCTCCATTGCGACAGCAAGGCCCGCGCGTGGATCTCGCCATCGCCGCCGTAGTGCGACACCATCGCATCAAGCAGCTCAGTACGGTAGGCGCCGAGCTGGGTCAACGGGATGCAAACGGATTCTGCGGTCTCGCTTTCCGTTTCGGAGACGGCCTGGTTGTCGTGTGGTTTTCCGAGCCAGACATGCTCGAGATAGGATGCCATCGATTCAGGCGCGAGCGCGGCGAAACAATGCGCCGGCGCACCGGCGCCCGGATTCAGGACAGTCCTCTGCAAGATATCCATCAGCGGCCGCCCCGCTTTTCGCGTCGCGCCTGCGCAATCAACAAGATGAGCAGGTATGGCGCGCCTATCATGGCGGTCAACACGCCGGCCGGAATCTCCCGCGGGGCAAGCAGCGTGCGGGCGGCGACATCGGCCAGGACCAGCAGCAGCGCGCCGCATGCAGCGGCCAGCCAGAGCCGGGTACGGTGCGTGCGTGCACCCAGCATTACCGCCAGGTGCGGCGCCATCAGGCCGATGAAACTGACCGGACCGACAGCGGCGACCGCCGCGCAGGCGGCAAGTGTCGCCACCGTCAGCACCAGCGGCCGCAATACGGCAATCGGCAGGCCGAGCGCCGCCGCCTGGTCGTCGCCCAGCGACAGCAGGTCGAGCGGCCTGGCGAGCAACGCCAGCACCGGCAGCGCCAGCAGGCACCATGGCAGCAACGTGGCTACTTCGCCCCAGCTGCGGCCGTAGGTGCCGCCGACCAACCACACCACAAAACGCGCCGGCTGCACGCTCTGCTGCGTGATCAGCCACTGTGACAGCGTAGTCCAGAGTGTACCGAGGACCAGCCCGGTGAGCGCTACCGCCATCGGCGCATAACGATGGCGGCGATTGAGCAGCAATGTCAGCAGCAGCGTGGCGGCGCCGCCGGCCAGTGCGGCGACGGCAAGGGTCGAATGGGCCGCGAACGGCCACAGGATCAGTGCGATGAAAGTCGCCAGCCCTGCGCCCTGGGTGACGCCAAGCACTTCAGGGCCAGCCAGCGGATTACGCACGATGCTCTGCATCAGCACCCCGCTTGCCGCCAGCAACGCTCCGGCCAGCAGTGCGCACAAAAGGCGTGGCAGGCGCAGGTCGAGCAGCATCCGGGTTACTTCGTCGCGCCCTTCCAGCGCGGCGATCCAGCCGGCCGGGCCGATCAGCTTCGCGCCCAGCGAGGCGCCGGCAAACAATAGCGCGCAGCCAGCCAGCAGCAACCCGGCTGCGATCAAGGGCCATGGCAGTGCTGTCAGCATGCGCACGGCGCGCGTCCCGGCATCGGACATCGGCCGTTCCTGCCCTGCCGCCATTGCGCCCGACCATACGATGCCGCTGCGGATCATGGCCAGCATCAATGGCGTGCCGACCAGTGCGATCGCTACCCCGGTCGACAGCGTGGCGTCGAGGTCGAGCGCCAGCACCGCGCTGTCGGTAACCAGCACCAGCGCGCCGCCCACCAATGCAGACAAAGGCACCAGGGCGCCCAGTTTCGATGCTTTTGCGCCGCGCAGCTGGCGCAGCAGATTGGGCGCGATCAAGCCGACATACGATAGCGGCCCGGCAATGCTGACCGCGACGCTGGCAAAACCCACCGCCACCACCATGGCGCCGATCCGCGTCGCATCGATCGGCACGCCGGCGGCGGCAGCAGCATCGTCGCCCAGCACGAAGGGGTTGAGCGGCCGCATCACGAACGGCAAGGCAATCAGCGGCAGCACCAGCCATGCCATGGCCAGCTTGAGGCCGTCTGCGCCCGGTTGATACAGGCTGCCGCTGGCCCACAGCGCGGCGCCGGCGATGCTTTGCTCGAAAAACGCCAGCACCAGTGTCGCTACTGCCGAAAACAGCAACATGCAAACGCTGCCCGCCAACACCAGCCGCAACGGCGTCGCGCGCCAGCCAGCCGCCGCCACCACGCAGACAGCGGCGGCCAGGCCGCAGCCGAACAGCAGCAGCACCGATGCCGTGCCGGCAAGCGCAGGAACCACCATCGCGGCCAGCAAGCCCAATTGGGCGCCGCTGGTAATGCCGAGCAAATCGGGAGAAGCGAGCGGATTGCGCGTAAGCGCCTGGAACAGCGCGCCAGCCACGCCGAGACAGCCGCCGGCGACCAGCGCCGCCACCACCCGCGGCGCACTCAAATCGAACAGCAGTATGCGGCTAAGTATGGCGGCGTCACCGCCTTGCGCAGATGCCGCCAGCCACTGCTGCACCCCGGGTCCCAGGCGCACGGCCGCCGTGACCACGATCAGCAGCAAGAGCGCTGCTCCGATCAGGCCTGCCCTGCTTTTCATCGGGGCATGCCGGCTTGCGAGCGCCGCGTTTGGGCGAAGCGGAGGTTGGCCTGCTAACGCAGTCATGCAGCGAGATCCTTATCGGCGCCGTTTTCACGCAGCGCCGCCGGCGGAGAGACCTCGCCATAGGCTGGCACACACATTGGCGCACCTGTCAGCGGATGAGCGATCTTCAGCATGGTTACATCGAATGTTTCGTGCAGATGATGCGGCGACAGCATGGCGTCGGGCGAACCATGCGCAATGATCTTGCCAGCGCGCATCAGGACGATTTCATCGCTGAATGCGGCAGCCTGGTTCAGGTCGTGCAGCACCCAGACGATGGTCAACCCCTGCTCCTGGTTCAAGCGGCGCAGCTCGTGCAGGATTTCAAGCTGGTGATGGATATCGAGA
>NZ_JAQGLV010000163.1 GCF_028292705.1 Collimonas fungivorans
GATTCTTGAGTTTGTCTGTCTGTGCGGAATCGTAGCAGAGGTCAAAACGCAAATTACGTCGTCCACAAGGCGATTTAATCAGTCTGGTTTGATTACACAAATAATTAAATTCTCAACTCTAAAATTATCGATAGGGAGTGTTGCTTATGATCAGGGAACGGAAATTGTCACAGGCGCTACGCCAGGTGTTTTTTACCAGCGGAGTAGTGATGGGTATCGGATTAATGGCCCAGCCTGTGCAGGCGCAGGAGACAAACGACGACAAACCGATGGGGCGGGTTGAAATCACCGGCTCCAACATCAAACGTACCCAGCAGGAAGGAGCTGCATCGACGCAGATCCTGACGCGCAAGGACATCCAGCAGTCGGGCAAGACCTCGGTAGCCGATGTGGTGCGCAGCCTGTCGGCCGACAACAACGGCTCCATCAGCGGTTCATTCACCAACGGCTTCGCCGGCAGCGCTTCGGGCGTTTCGCTGCGCGGGCTGTCAGTCAACTCCACCCTGGTCCTGATCAACGGCCGCCGCACTGCGCCTTACGGCCTGGGCGATGACGGCCAGCGCAACTTTGTCGACTTGAACACAATCCCGCTGGGCGCGGTAGACCGCATCGAAGTGCTGAAAGACGGCGCTTCTGCGATCTACGGTTCGGATGCGATTGCCGGCGTGGTCAACATCATCTTGCGTGAAACTTATGAGGGCAAGACGATCTCCGGATCGCTGGGCACTTCGGGCCATGGCGACGGTACCTTGAGAAGCGCATCCGGCACCTTCGGTTTCGGCAATCTGGAAACCGACAAGTACAACTATTTCTTCAGCATCGACGCCAAGCAAAGCAACCAGATCCTGCAAAAGGACCGGCCGGAATACCTGGGAACAGCCGATGCCCGTCCATGGGGCGGCCGTGACCAGCGCGCAGGCGCCACCACTAGCAGCAATACCGGCGGCAGTAGTTTCGTCGGCACCGTACGGCCGGTCACCGCCGGCGGCGCCACCATTCCTGGCCGCGGCATCCAGAATCTGCCCGGCTGCGCCAGCATCGACACCGGTACATCGATCAATTCCGGCGGCGGCTGCCTGTGGGATCCGATCAAGGGTGGCTACCAGACGGTGCAACCGGAAACACAGAATATCAATCTGTTTGGCCGCGGCACTCTGCAAATCAACAATAACATGCAAGCCTATACCGAACTCGGCTTGTTCAACTCCCAGGCCAAGACGATCAATACGCCGTCCGGCCTGACCAGCGCCGGCTTTGACCTGGTCAACAACCGCGTTATCAATTCCGGCACTGGCCCAGGCCAGTTGCTGCTGCCTATCGGCCATCCGGACAATCCGTTTCCTGCCAATCGGGCTCGCCCGCGCTGGGCCGATCCGGACCGTCCGCGTACTGCCGACCTTGATACCACTGTCACGCGGCTGTTGGTCGGCGTGAAGGGAACCAGTTTCGGCTGGGACTATGACAGCGGTATCTTGTACGCGCAGAGCAAGACGCAGCGTACCCAGAACGGTTATTACCGCGCCAGCGCATTGCAGACGGCGGTCAACGATGGTTCTTTCCGTATCGGCCAGGCTGGTGCCCTGAACAGCGCAGATACGCTGGCTTTTGTGTCGCCTGAACTGAAAAACTGGGCGACCACCAAGCTCGCTTTGTGGGACTTCAAAGGTACCCGTGAATTCGGCCAGCTGCCGGGCGGACCAATCGGTATCGCGATCGGCGGTGAACTGCGTCACGAGTCTACCGTCAGCGAAGCGACGCCGTACACTGACATCAACGATATCGTCGGCTTGGGTTATGCAGCGGCCAGGTCTTCGCGCAATATCAGTTCCCTGTACACGGAATTGGCGCTGCCGGTCCTCAAGCAGCTGGAATTCCAGCTTGCCTTGCGTACCGACCAGTACTCCGATTTCGGTAACTCGACTACACCGAAGGTAGGCTTCAAATTCACCCCGATCCAGCAATTGGCCATCCGCGGTACGTATGCGGAAGGGTTCCGTGCGCCAGGACCTGCTGAAAGCGGCGATAGCGCTGTTTCTGCCTTCACCACTTTCACACGTGATCCGGTGCGCTGCCCTGCCACCGGTCTTTCCGCGGATTGCGCGGATGGCAAGAATGTCGGTGCGGTGACGGTCGGCAACAAGAACCTGAAGCCGGAAAAATCCCAGAGCTACAGCCTGGGCTTCATCCTGGAACCGATCAAGAACACCAGCGTGTCGGTGGACTACTGGCGTATCGTTCGCAAGAATGAAATCACCGGCTCTGACGCAGCTTCCATCATTGCAGATCCATCGAAATTCCCTGATGCGACTGTGGTGCGTGGCGAGGCGACTTCAGACTTCCCTGGCCTGGCCGGTCCTATCCTGCTGGTCAAGGCGCCTTACATCAATGCCGGCCAGACTCGCACCAGCGGCATCGATATCGATCTGCGCAGCCGTTTTGACCTGAATTCTTATGGTCGTATGACTGCCGGTCTGACAGTGTCGCAAATGTTCGAGTTCAAGCGTACCACCAATGGCGTGACACAGAACTTCGTCGGCACGCATGGCGATACCAACTTGTCCGGCAACGGCGGCACACCGCGCACGCGTGCTTCGGCTTCGCTGGCATGGGACCGTGGCCCGTTCAACCTGACTACTTCGGTCAACTATGTCAGCGGTATCGAGGACAAGAACGAAGCAGGCGGCGAATGCCTGGACGTCGATCCTGTCACCGGCAACGCTTTGATGAACTGCCGGGTTGCCTCGTTCACTACAGTCGACCTGTTCGGCCGCTGGGATGTGAGCAAGCAATGGCAGGTGACCGCTGCGATCGCCAACATATTCGACCGCCTGGCGCCGCTCGACGTGCAAACCTACGGCCGTATCAACTACAACCCGTCGCTGCATCAATCCGGCGCTGTCGGCCGCTACTTCACTTTGGGTGCTCGCTACACCTTCTAAGTTCTGTAGCTAACTGATCGAAGTAAAAAACGCCAAGGAGGTTCGCTTCTCTGGCGTTTTTTTTCGGCTACGGATCGGTTAACTCCGGCTTGTAAAAATTTCTGAAGAACCGAATTTTCCGCAATCTCGTTGGTCATCATTGTGCATGCCTGCAGCAGCAATTGCTGTCGGTTGGGCGCAAGCATGACTGCAGCGGTCCGCAGGCAACCCTGGGGCCTTATCTAGACAGGGATGACGATATGGATGAGAAGAGCTTATCGCACATGACTTCAGTTCAACCCGATAGACAAACGATCATGACAGAATGGATGAGCTTCGCGGCGGACCCGGCGCAGAAGGCGAGCTGCCTGGACCGCCTGCGTGAAGCGCAGCTCGGTCCGGATAACCAGCCGTCCGATTGCGCGGCAGGCGGCAAGCATCGATTCAGCGAGGAGCTTGGCGTGCCGGAGACGCTGGCGGTGATCATTGACGTGCTGTGCTGGCTGCGCCAGGCGGATGGAAAAACCAGCGCCCGGGAGCAAGCAATTGCATTGGTGGAAGCTATCCCGGTAGGCGCCGACCTCGGCGCCGTTCCATATAATTACGCGCACTGGCTGCTGCATGATCCGCAATGGGGTATTACGCAGTATTGCCAGGCAGGGCAGCTGCAGGCATTGTCGGCACGGGTTAAAGCGTTGCACGACAAGGAGCTTGCCGGCCTGGCAATCGACGACAGCGAATGGCGCGCGCTTGGGCAGGAAGCCA
>NZ_JAQGLV010000155.1 GCF_028292705.1 Collimonas fungivorans
TTGGCGAGCGTGATCAGGTCCGGCGTGACGCCGAAATAGGCGCTGGCGGTAGGCGCTCCGAGGCGGCCGAAACCGGTGATCACTTCGTCGAAAATCAGCAGGATGCCATGCTTGCTGCACAGTTCGCGCAAGCGCTCCAGGTAACCCGCAGGCGGAATCAGCACCCCGGTCGACCCGGCCAGCGGTTCGACGATGACGGCGGCGATGGTGGAAGCGTCGTGCAGCGTCACCAGCCGTTCCAGCTCGTCCGCCAGGTGCGCGCCCCAGACCGGCTGGCCGCGGCTGAAACCGGCCTCGGCGATATTCAGGGTGTGCTGCAGGTGATCGACGCCCGGCATCAGGTTGCCCGAGAAAGCCTTGCGGTTGTTCAGGATGCCGCCGACCGAGATGCCGCCGAAACCGACGCCGTGATAACCGCGTTCGCGGCCGATGAACCGTGTGCGCTGGCCTTCGCCGCGCGCGCGGTGGTAAGCCAGGGCGATCTTGAGTGCGCTGTCGACCGCTTCCGAACCGGAATTGGTGAAGAAAATCCGGTCCATCCCGGCCGGCATCAGCCCAGCCACTTTTTTGGCCGCCTCGAACGCCAGCGGATGGCCCATCTGGAACGACGGCGCGTAATCCATGCTGCCGATCTGGCGCGTCACGGCGGCGGTGATCTCTTCGCGGCAATGGCCGGCATTGACGCACCACAGGCCGGCGGTGGCGTCGAGTATCGAACGGCCGTCGTCGGTCTGGTAATACATGCCCTTGGCCGAGACGAACATGCGCGGCGCTTCCTTGAACTGGCGGTTGGCGGTGAATGGCATCCAGAATGCCGACAGGTCCTGATCCGATTGTGGTGTGTTCATGGTGGGTTTGATGGGATGAGTTGGATTGGATGACGAGGGTTGGCGAAGTTTGGCCATGGCGTCGATTATTGCAGTTACAATCCAGATTGTTAGATACACTTTGTACAAATCGTGGAAAGTGTACTGTTGCCAACAGCAATCTGTACTGAATACACTTGAAGATGCCATGACCGATACCCAGGTTTCGCGCTTTCCCCAGCTGTTGCAGCCGCAATCGGCGCTGAGCCTGGTCGAACAGGTGGTGGCCGGCCTCGGCCGCATGATCGAAAACGGCACGCTGCGGCCGGGCGAACGGCTGCCATCGATCCGCCAGTTCGCGCTGCAGCAGGGCGTCAGCAATTCGACCATCGTCGAAGCCTATGAGCGGCTGGTGGCCAACGGCTTGCTGATGGTCCGGCGCGGCTCCGGTTTTTTCATCGCCAAGCGCGAGCAGCCCGAGAGCAGCGGCATGCCTTCGATCCTGCCGAATCCGGTGATCGACTCGGCCTGGCTGTTTTCCGAAGTGTTTGCCGACGAGCGGGTGCCGATCAAGGCCGGCTGCGGCTGGCTGCCGAGCAGCATGCTGGACGGCGAGGGACTGCATGCGGCGGAGCGGCGCATCATCCGCTCGCCCGGCGCCCAGCAGGTGGGTTACGGCCATCCCTTCGGTTACGGTCCGCTGCGGCAAACCATCGCCAAATCGTTCGCCAACTGGGCGCTCGACATCGGCCCCGACCAGATAGTCACCACCCACGGCGTCACCCAGGCGCTGGACCTGATCATGCGCACCCTGGTGAAACCGGGCGACACCGTGTTCATCGAAGAACCCGGTTATTGCAACCTGATCGCCATGCTGCGGCTGGCCAATATCCATGTGGTCGGCGTGCCGCGCACCGTGAGCGGGGTCGACCTGGAACGGCTGGAAGAACTGGCGCAGATCCACCGGCCGAAGATATTTTTCACCAACCCGGTGCTGCAGAATCCGACCGGCACCACTTATACCCCGGCCTGTGCGATGCGGGTGTTGCAGGCGGCCGAACGGCACGGTTTCTGGGTGGTGGAAGACGATCTGTACCGCGAGCTGGCGCAAGCCACCGATCCGATGCTGGCGGCGCTGGACGGATTGCGGCGCGTGATTTATGTCAGCGGCTTTTCCAAAACCATCGCGCCGTCGCTGCGGCTCGGTTTCATCGCCTGCCAGGCTGACCTGGCCAAGGAATTTGCCCGCACCAAGATGGTCTTGACCCTGACCAATTCCGAAATCACCGAACGGCTGGTGTACAACGCGCTGACCGAAGGCCATCACCGGCGCCATGTCGAACGTTTGGCCAGCACCTTGCTCACCGCGCAGGCGCAGGTCAGCGCCAGGCTGGAGGACGTCGGCTTGCTGCCGTTCGGACCGCCGCGCGGTGGCATGTTTTATTGGGCAAGGATGCCGCAGGCGGCGCTGAGCGCCAAGGAGATCGGCGACCGCGCCCTGCAACAGGGCATCTGGCTGGCGCCGGGAGAATTCTTTTACGTATCGCAGCCGGAACACGCCTGGTTCCGTTTCAATGTCGCTTTTTCGGACTTGCCCACGCTGTCCGATTTCTTCCGCAATCTGGTGGCCGGCAGTTAGCCGGCCACGTCTTCGAAGGCTGAGACCTCAGCCCGCCGCCGCTTCGCGCTTGCGGATGACGGTGAGGCTTTCGCCGCCCGCGCCCCAGTTGTCAGTATCGACTTCATCGATGACGACGAAGGTGGTGGCCGGTTTCTTGTTGAGCACGCGCACCAGTAACTCGGTGACGCCGGCAATCAGTTGCTGTTTCTGTTCCGCGGTGACTCCTTCGCGGGTGACGCGGATATTGACGTATGGCATGCTGGAACTCCTGCAGTAAATGGTTAGAGGACGGGCATCGGCCCGCTTTTTTTTGCGCCGGTGTTTACCAGGTGCCGGCGGTGGCGCCGCCGTCTACCGGCAACGCTACGCCGGAAATAAAGCCGGCATCGGTCAGGTACAGCACGGCATCGACAATGTCCTTGGTGCTGCCGGTGCGGCCCGACGGCGACAGCGTGTTGAAGAAGGCCCGCGAATTTTCATAGTCGCTGTGCAGCGGCGTCTGGATGATGCCGGGCGCAACCGTGTTGACCTGTACGTTGAAGGCCGCCAGCTCGATCGCCAGCGCCCGCGTGGCGTTGATCAGGCCGCCCTTGATCAGCACCGGCAGCAGCGCCGGCACTTTCACCGTCGGCTGGATCGCGATGTTGGCGCTGATGGTGACGATGTGTCCGCTCTTGTTGGCGGCCATGTGTACGGCAGCTTGCTGCGATGGATAGAAAAAGCCTTTCAGGTTGGTGCTGACCAGGGCGTCGAGATCCTCTTCGGTATAGTCGCCGACCGGCTTGGCGATGAACACGCCGGCATTGTTGACCAGGATGTCGACCTTGCCGAAGGCCGCAACGGCGCGCGCAAACAATGCTTTCGCCGTGGCCGGCAGGGCGATATCGCCGGCTACTGCCAGGAAGTTGGGCGGATTGCCGAGTTTTTCGGCGGCCGCCAGCAGGCGCTCGATGGTGCGGGCGTTGCCGACCACGTTATAGCCGCGCTGCAGGTACGCTTCGGCCAGGGCGAAACCGATGCCGCTTGAGGCGCCGGTGATGATGACGGTTTTCTGGTGGCTGTTCATGGTGACACTCCTTGTGGTTGGGCGGGCTTTCTGGTCCCGATCTGCACTATACTTATGCGGTATTCGTAGATAAATACAGGTTTTCACAATTAACTTGATACACCATGTAATGAATAAGGCGCTTTCATGAAACGCAACTTCGACGACATCCTGCTGGGCAGCATCGAGCTGTTTTGCCTGGCTGCCGAACTGGGGAGTTTCACGGCGGCGGCCATGTCGGCCAGCGTCACGCCTGCGGCCGTGAGCCGGTCGGTGTCGCGGCTGGAGGAGAGATTGGGCGTGCGCCTGTTTGTGCGCACCACGCGCCAGATCCGCCTGACCGACAGTGGCCGCGTGTATTTCGAGCAGTGCCGCCAGGCCTTGTCGCAGCTGGTGGATGCGGAGCGCGAGGTGACCGGCGAGCAGGCGGCGCCGGCCGGGCTGCTGCGCATCAGCATGCCGACGCCGTTCGGCCACTTTCGCCTGCTGCCTTTGCTGCCGCAGTTTCGTGCGCTATACCCGCAAGTGCGGATCGATGTCCACCTGAGCAATAGCAACATCGATTTTGCCGACGAAGGCTACGACCTGGCGATCCGCGGCCGCGCGCCAGAGGATTCCAACCTGATCGCGCGCAAGCTGGAAGACGCCGAGCTGGTGCTGGTGGCGGCGCCGTCCTACCTGCAGCGGGCGCCGGTGTTGCAGACGCTGGCCGACCTGGAACGGCACGATTGCATCCAGTTCGAAAGGCCCAGCACCGGCCGCCGCATTCCATGGACTTTCATGATCGACGGCAAGGAGGCCGATATCGTGACTGACGGCGGCTATTGCTGTTCCGAAGACGTGCTTGCCGTCGCCACCCTGGCGCGCGGCGGCGCGGGACTGGTGCAAACCTACCGGTTTGTGGTCGAGCAGGCGCTGCAGCAGGGCGAACTGGTCGAACTGCTGCCGCAGTTCGGCGGCAGCACGCGCCCCTTCATCCTGCTATATCCGCACGCCCGCCACCTGTCGCTGCGGGTGCGTACTTTCGTCGATTTCATGGTCAAGCACCTGAGCCGAATTTGAGCTGAGTTTGAGGTCCCGGCGCAAAAGCCGGCGGCAATAAAAAACCCGCGCACTCCTCATGAGGCGCGGGTTTTGTCATTTGCAGCGGTTCCCGCATGCTGGCGGGAGCTGCTGTCTACAGGCGATTAGTTGCCTGTGTTTGTTTCAAGCGGATAGTTGGCGAAATTGATCAGGCCAGAGTTGCGTGCGTCAGCCAGTTCTGCGCGTACTTCGGCACGGCTCTTGCCAGCAGCGTTGGAGACGGTGAACACCGGATATTGCGAACCGGCGAAATCGAGTTCTCCGGCAGCACGGGCTTTTGCCAGTTCTGCCTGCACTTCAGCGCGGGTCTTGGTTGGGGCCGAGCTTTGGGCGTTGGATGGCAGGAACACCGGATATTGCGAACCGGCGAAATCGAGTTGGCCGGCAGCGCGTGCCTGGACCAGTTCAGCCTGGACTTGGGCGCGGGTGAGCGGGGTGACGTTGTCGGAAGCGAATGAAGGGGCTGAAACAATTGCAGCCAGTGCCAATGCGGCGATCAGTTGGGTTTTCATGATGGTTCTTTCTTTTTAAGTTAATGACAAAGTGCCAAATGCAGCGGTCACACAAGCGCATGAACTGACGGATGGGCATTGCTGCTGCACCGTCCTGGCTGCCGGCAAGGATCTGATTTGCATCTATCACTAGATAGATAAATCGGGAAAATAAAAAGCGTCTTTCTTGTTTGACGCTTTCCAGTCCACTAATTCACCGCCGGCAGTCCGGGCACGTTGTTCGATCCAGTTGTTGCCTGATAAAAACTAAACCTGGGTCGCTTGCTGCTTATAACAACGTGTCTGCAACTACTGTGACTCAACTATAGTTATCTACTGCTAGGTAGTCAAATAGAATTTTCTTATAACGCTCATAGGCTGATAAAAAGCCGACATAGGCCGTAAACGGCTTGATTATCTACCTTTCAGTAGATAATATATAGGCATAGCGTCTTTTTGATTTTACATTCCACGCCCGCGCCGTCAGAATATTGCCGGCCGGGGCATAAAAGACGTAGCATGGCAGCAGCAAGCGTGGCTGCCTGAAATTCGGTCACCAACGCCGGTGTCGTGCATCGCTATCTCTTTATAGGTAAAAAAATCATGAAGGCCGTTTCCCCCGTACGCGAACAATTACTGGAGCACACGCTGGTCCTGCTGGGCACGCGCGGCTACAACGGCTTCAGTTACCGTGACCTGGCCGAGCTGGTCGGCGTCAAGACATCCAGCATCCACTATTATTTCCCGACCAAGGAAGACCTGGCGCTGGCGGCGGTGCAAGCCTACGCGGCAAATATCGGCGAAATCATGCGCGGCATGGATGTGAACGGGCCGCTCAAGGAGCAGGTCGAGAAATACCTGGCGCTGTGGCGCAAGAATCTCGGCACCGGCCGCGTCTGCCTGTGCGGCATGCTGGCCGCCGAAGCCACCAGCCTGCCGCAAAACGTGCTGGCCGCTTTGCAGGCTTTCTATAGCATGCACGAGGCCTGGATTACGCAGCGGCTGGAGCGCGCGGTTGCCGACAAGGGCGTGCAATTGCCCGCCGCGCCGTCGGTCTACGCCATGACCATCCTCGGCGCCTTGCAAAGCGGGCTGATTTCCGCGCGCCTGTTCGGCAAACCTTGCCGGCTCGATGCGGCATCGACCATGCTGCGTTCCGCCGTGACGCCGGAAGGTAGCAAACAACAGGCGGCGCCCGCCGACGCTGTCTTATCCTGATGCCAGGACGCCGCTCATGCAGACAGCCATGAGCGGCGGCAAGTCTTCAGTTTTCCCTCCCGGTTTTCAATGAAGCGTGCCCGCGGTTTAGCGCCGGCCCGGGAATGTGTTTGCCGCAAATCTTTCAGCGCCTAGTTATATTCAACAAAAACAAGCAAATGATTCAATATCGCGCCTAATTATCAAAATCCTCGCTAGAACGGACAATGCCTCGATTGGTACACCGTTCAATCAACAGCGAGGATTTTTTCATGGCATCTGCACTTCTCCCCACCCGGCGCCAGCTATCGGCAGCCGCGGCAGCATCAGTCCTGGGCTTGGCCCTATGCAGCACGGCGGCGCAAGCCGACGACCGCAAACTGCCTGAACCCCGCCACTTGGCGCTGGCCGGCAACGCGGCCGATGCGGCGCCGATGATCCTGGCGGCGCGCCGCTACGCCGCTTTCTGGAACACCGGCGACGAACAATATGCGCGGCAAGCGCTGGCGCCGGATTTCATCGACCGTACTTTGCCGGCCGGGCGCCCGCAAGGCGTGGCCGGTCCGCTGCAGGCATCGCAAGGTTTCCGCAGCGCGGTGCCGGACCTGACCATGGAGATCGACGACATGGTGGTCGCCGGCGACCGCGTCTCGCTCCACCTGCACTTCCGCGGCCATTTCAGCGGCCAGTTCGGCAAGCTCAAAGGCAAGGGTCAGGTTATCGACTTCCAGGCTTTCGACCTGTACCGGATCGCCGACGGCCGCATCGCCGAAAACTGGCACCTGGAAGACAACCTGACCCTGATGCAGCAATTCGGCGCAATACAGCCTTGATTCCAGCATTTATCTTCACCTCTTATAGGAAATTTAATCATGTCTTTAGCAAACACTCTGTTCGACCCGGTGCAACTGGGTAACCTGCAACTGTCCAACCGCGTCGTGATGGCGCCCATGACGCGCGCCCGCAGCTCGCAGCCGGGCGATATTCCGAACGCCATGATGGCCGAATATTATGCGCAGCGCGCCAGCGCCGGCCTGATCGTCAGCGAAGCGACCCAGATCTCGCGCCAGGGCCAGGGTTACTCCTTCACGCCCGGCATCTATGATGCGGCCCAGGTCGCCGGCTGGCGCCTGGTCACCGATGCGGTGCATGCCGCCGGCGGCAAGATTTTCCTGCAGCTGTGGCATGTCGGCCGCGTTTCGCACAGCGTGTTCCAGGATGGCGGCGCACCGGTGGCGCCGTCGGCGATCCAGCCGCGCGGGACCCAGGTCTGGATCGTCGGCGACGACGGTATTGGCCGCATGGTGGACTGCCCGACGCCGCGCGCCTTGTCGGTGGCTGAAATCCAGGATGTGATCGCCGATTTCCGGCGCGGCGCGGCCAACGCCATCGCCGCCGGTTTCGACGGCGTTGAAATCCACGGCGGCAACGGTTACCTGGTCGACCAGTTCCTGCGCACCGTCTCCAACCAGCGCGACGACCAGTACGGCGGCCCGGTCGAAAACCGCACCCGCTTCCTGCTGGAGCTGGCCGCCGCGGTGGCCGATGAAATCGGCGCCGATCGGCTCGGCATCAGGCTCGCGCCTTACATCACCTTCAAGGACATGGCCGATCCGGAAATCGTGCCGGCCATCCTGCACGCCGCCGCCGGCCTGGATCGCCTCGGCATCGCCTATATCCACTTGTCGGAAGCCGACTGGGACGACGCGCCAACCATTCCAGACCAGTTCCGCCACGACCTGCGCGCAGTGTTCAACGGCAGCCTGATTGTCGCCGGCCGCTACGACGGCGCTCGCGCGGCGCAGATCCTGGAACAGGGTTTGGCCGACCTGGTGGCGTTCGGCCGGCCGTTTGTCGGCAACCCGGATCTGCCGCGGCGGCTGGCCGAGAACCTGCCGCTGGCCGGACACGACGGCGCCACCTTGTTCGGCGGCGAGCATGCCGGTTATACCGACTACCCGCCGGCTTCTGCCTGAGCGGTTCCGGCGGCGAAGCGTTCCTGCAGGAACTCGATCAGCAGCTTGACCCGCGGCGGCTGGAAGCTGCTGCGGTGATACAGCACATTGAGCGGCGCGCTTTCGGTGAAAAATTCATCGAGCACCGTGATCAGCCGGCCAGCCTGCAAATCGGCGCGGATATCGAGCAGCGATTTGTAGGCGTAACCGTGGCCGAGCAACGCCCATTTGCGGATGATTTCGCCGTCGTTGCTCTGCTGGTAGTGACTGACCCGCACTGCTTTCGGTTTGCCGCCGGTGCGGTAGCGCCATTCGTTCATCGGTCCGGCGGCGTTGAGCAGCACCAGCGTCGGTAGGCTCGCCAGTTGCTCGGGCGTTTGCGGCACGCCGACGCGCGCCGCGCATTCTGGCGCCACGCAGACCACGCGCCGGTTCGGCAGCAGCGGCCGCGCCACCATGCCGCTGTCGGGCGGCGTGCCGTAGCGGATCGCCAGGTCGATGTCGTCCTGCACCAGGTTGGCGGTGGAATCGGTCAGCGACAGGGCAAACTGCACCTGCGGATAGCGGCGCCGGAATTCGTCGAGATAGCTGAGCAAGAGATTGCGTCCCAGGTCCGACGGCGCCGAAATCCTGACCGTGCCTTGCACCAGGCTCTTGCCCGCCTGCAGCATCTGCTCCGCCTGGTCCATCAGTTCCAGCGCCTGCTGGCTGTATTCCTTGTAGAGCTGGCCTTCCTCGGTCAGCCGCAGGCGGCGCGTGGTGCGCTCGAACAACTTGACCCGCAGCGTAGTTTCCAGGCGTTGGATGGCGGCGCTGGAGGCTGCCGGCGACAAGCCGTACTTGCGCCCCGCCGCGGAAAAACTGCCCAGCGTCGAAGCATCGATAAACAATCGCATCACACTTAATCGGTCCATGGCGCGGTCCTGGCTGGATGGTCGTTGTCGGTTATGTAGCGGGAAACGCCGCTGGCCAGGGCATCGAAGGTTATCCGGCAGCGCTCGCTGGAACGCAGGTCTTCATGCATCACGATCCAGGTTTCGAGTTCGTCCTTGAGCGCCGCCGGCAGCACCGGCGCCAAGTCGGGATTGTGTTTTACCAGCCCCGCCTGGCACATGCCGATGCCGTAACCGGCGCGGATCGCCGCTAGCTGCACCAGCTGGTTGTCGGTGCTCAGCGAAAACATGTCGCGCGACAGCGGCAGGCCGCGCTTTTGCATGGCGCGGATGTAATTGGTTTCCTGGTCGAAGCCGATCAGCGTGTGCTGCTTCAGTTCGGCGATGCTGGCCGGCATGCCGCGCAAGTCCAGGTAACGCCGGTGCGCAAACAGGCCAAGCGGGATGGCGCCGATCCGGCGCGCGATCAGGGCCGCCTGGCTGGGCTGCACCATCCGCACGGCGATATCGGCATCGCGTTGCAGCAGGTCCTGGGTGCGGTTCGAGGCCACCAGTTCAATCTTGATGGCCGGGTGCGTTTCGCGCAGCGCGGTCAGGATCGGCGGCAAGACCTCGACGCAAACCACTTCCGACGCCGTGATGCGCACCGTGCCGCCGCCGTTGGCGCTGGCGTCGGTCGAGGCGCGGCGCAGGGCATTGGCGGTGGCGCGCAGGTTTTCGGCGAACGGCCGCAAGGTGAGCGCAGTGTCGGTCGCGGCCAGCCCGGTTTGCGAGCGGGTGAACAGTTTTACCCCTAGCGCCAGTTCCAGCGCTTCGATCTGGCGGCCCATGGTGGGCTGTGTCAGCCCCAGGCTGCGGGCGCCGCCGGATAGCGAGCCTTCTTCCAGCACGGCCAGGAACGCCCGGTACAGGTCCCAGCCAGGTTCTTGGATAGTCATACAAATATGTATAGCCGATATGTGAAGATAGCCAATTTTAAACCAATAGCTACGCTGTTACGCTGGACTCCTACAACATTTTTCAAGGAGTCCACATCATGAAACAGCAGATCGCATTGGTGCTCGGCGCCACCGGCGGCATCGGCAACGCCATGGCACAAAAATTGATGCAGCGCGGCTGGCAAGTGCGGGCGCTGCACCGGCGCGCAGACCAGATGGCCGCCGGCGAACGCGGCGGCATCGTCTGGCGCCAGGGCGACGCCATGCAGGAGCAGGACGTGATCGCCGCCGCTGAGGGCGTGTCGATCATCGTCCATGCGGTCAACCCGCCGGCCTATCGCAACTGGGCGCAGCTGGTAGTGCCGATGATAGACAACAGCATCGCCGCGGCGCGCGCATCCGGCGCCCGCATCATCCTGCCCGGCACCGTCTACAACTACGGCGCCGACGCTTTTCCCGACTTGC
>NZ_JAQGLV010000171.1 GCF_028292705.1 Collimonas fungivorans
AGATAAGAGACGCCCGGCCGCATGGCGCTGATGGCGAGCTGCTGCGCGGCCAGCACGATTTCGTACAAGCCGCGCTGGCGTTCGCTGAAACGGCCGCCGACCGGAAAGGTGCGGGTGATGTCGCTGGCGTAGCCCAGGACGCTGGATGCACCGGAGTCGTTCACCACCAGGTCGCCCGCCTGCAAGCGATTCTTGTGGTCGCGGTTATGCAGGATCTCGCCGCTGCGGGAAAAAATCATCGGATAAGCGTTTTGCAGGTCATGGCTGCGCATGATGCCTTCCATCGCCGCCACCACCTGGTATTCATAAGTATCCGCCTTGGCTTGCCGCATGGCGGCGACATGCATGTCGCGCGTCACGCTCAGGGCGTTTTCTATTTCCGCGATTTCCTCGTCGCCCTTGATTTCGCGCAAAGCGATCACGGCGGCCATCAGGCTTTCGGAAGCGCCGGCCTTGCATTGTTCAGGCGTGCAATCGAGCAGGCTGGCCAGTTCGAGTATGGTTTCGCCGCGGTAAGGCGGCAGGTAGTGGATCGTGCGGCCCTGGCGGCGCGCCTCTGCCAGCACTTCGGCCAGCTGTTTGTACGGCTGCACCGCGCGGATGCCCGCGGCCTCGGCGCGCTGCGCAAACGAGCTTTGCGGCCCGACCCAGATCACGTCGTCCAGGCTTGGATCGTCGCCGAACAGGATCTCGCTGCCGGCCTCGATATCGATCAGCGCCGCCAGGTCAGGCTGGTTCAAGCCGAAGAAATAGGAAAACGATGAATCCTGGCGAAACCAGTAATGGTTATGCAGGTAGTTCATGGAGACATCGGTATTGCCCGGCAATAGCAGCAGGCCGGAAGAAAAGCGCTGTTTCAGCTGCTGCCGGCGCCGGGCGTAGACGGCCGGCTTAAACATGGCGGCCTCGCGCCTGGGCCGCATGGCACATCTGCCTGGTTGGTTCTTGGTGCATCGTCACTCCATTCCGCTGTCATTGCCGACGTCTTGGTCAGCCTTGTGTCGGGTGCCTGCAGCCGGGGCAATATATATGTTTTCTACAATTGCAAAACTACAATTGCAAAAACCATGCCACGGACCTGCCCTGCGTCTCAAAAAAATTCGGTGCCGCGTAATAACTGTTCCTGCTCCTGGCACGCAGGCGACTGCGGACCGTCGAACAACGCCACGGTGCCGACCCAGATCACTTCGGCCACCTGGTTCTCGTGCGGCAGCGATTCGATGCTGTGCGGGATGTTGGCGTCGAAATGCAGGCTGTCGCCGACATTGAGCACATAGTTGTCTTTACCCACCGTGTAGCCGACTTGCCCGCTCAGCACGAAGATCATTTCATCGCCCTCGTGCGAGACCATTTCCGATTTGTAGCCGGCCGGCATGGTGAATTTCACCGAATGCACCTGGCTGCCGGGGAATACCGTCGAGAGTCGTTCGTATTTGACGCGGCCGCTGGCCACCGAGTACGGCTGCCGCTGGCTGCGGTAGGTATCGGGTCGCAATTGCGCCGGTTGTTTGATCAGGTCGCCAATCGTCACGCCCAGCGCCTTGGCGATCACCACCAGCGAGGTGATCGAAGGACTGGTCTGGCTGCGCTCAAGCTGCGAAATGAAGCCCGCGGTCAATCCGGTTTCGGCCGCGACTTGCACCAGCGTCTTCTTGATAGCATGACGCCGCGCGCGGATCGAGCTCCCCAGCTGTGGCATTTCCATTGTTTCTGTCTCCGGCCCGTACCTTGTTGTATTTAATACTTATTTGGTACTTATTTGTTACTTGTTTATTGCTTCCACATCGAACAACGCCAGGCGTTAATTCAACAGTAACTTTTTAATATTCAGCTTCAGCACCTAGCGTCCATTGCAGTTGCGACTGCGGCGATCAGGCGTCGGAAATTATAGTCACACTAAAATTTGAGTCAAGGACCTTTTTCAAATTATCTTAGTACATGACTAAAACAAAGATAAGAAGGCAGGCCGGCCTGGCGCCTCGGCCAGAGCCTCATGCGCCTTGCCACAGGCCTTGATCTTGCTTAGGAATGAGGGGCAGCGGGCGCATTTTCGGATGACTTTCAACTTCAAAGCGGGTATTTTCAACTATACCTTTTCCAGCCACCCCTCATTCAAGAAGGCAGACATGCATATCAATCGACGCAACTTCATCGCCCAGGCCATTGCTGTTGGCTCGCTGGCCGCAGCCGGCCCGGTATTTTCCCAGGAACCGGAATCGACCGCCGCCAGGATCAAGCGCACCGGCAAGCTGCGCATGGGGGCCATCAACGGCGCCTCGCCGTATTTCACCAAGGACCTGGCAAGCGGCGAATGGAAGGGTTTCATGGTGGACCTGGGGCGTGACCTGGCGAAATACCTGAAAGTCGAAGTTGAATGGGTGGAAACCACCTGGGGCAATGCTGTGCTCGACGTGCAGACCAACAAGATCGATTGCCAGCTCGGCATGGCGCCCTCGCCGGCGCGGCGCGAAGTGGTCGATTTTTCCGCGCCCATTTTCCAGAACTACAACACGGTGGTCGCCAGGAAGGGTTTCAATTTCGAACGCTGGGAACAGCTCAACTCGCCCAGCGTCAAGGTCGCAGTGGACGTCGGCTCGAGCCACGACCAGCTGGTCACCAGGATATTGCCGAAGGCGAGCGTATTGCGCTTCGAAACCTCGGCCGCCGCCACCATGGCGCTGCAATCCGGCCGCGTCGACTGCCAGGTGCTGGTCATCCTCCTTTCAACCGCCCTGCTGACCAAGCTGCCGAACGTCGGCCATATCGTGTTCCCGTCTCCCGATGAAACCAACCCCACCAATGTCGGCATCCGCAAGCAGTCCGACCAGACCTTCACCAAGTCGGTGAATGCCTGGCTGGAAGAAGCCAGGACTTCAGGCAAAGTGAAAAGCACCATCATTTCCAATATGCAAACGCTGGTCGGCGTACCTCCGACAGCATTTCCACCCCAGGTTCACTTTTAAGCTGTGAGGCAGGCATGTATCAGTGGGATTTTCATACGCTTTGGCAGTACAGGAACATCATTTTCACAGGTTTTGGCTACACGGTAGGCTACACCGTCATCGTCGTCATACTGGGGCTGCTGGTTGGACTGATCACCGGACTGTGCCGGCTGTCGCCGAAGGTATATATATCCGGACCATTCCGGGCTTATGTCGAATTGTTCAGATGCACGCCGGTGCTGGTACAGCTGATCTGGTTTTATTATGCGCTGCCGATCTTGACCGGCATCGAACTGACGCCGGGCATGGCGGCAGTGCTGTCGCTGACCCTGTACGGCGGCGCCTTCTATTCTGAAATCATCCGCGGCGGCGTGATTTCCATCGATCCCGGACAATCGGAAGCCGGCATGGCGCTGGGCATGACCCAGTTCCAGCTGATGCGGCGCGTGGTGCTGCCGCAAGCGTTCAAGCGCATGACGCCGCCGCTGGTCAGCCAGTCCATCATGCAGCTGAAGAATACTTCGCTGCTGTCGGTGCTGGCGGTGCCCGACCTGCTCTACCAGGGGCAGATCATTGCCCACGACACCTACCGCCCGCTGGAGATCTATTCGCTGATCGCCATCCTGTATTTCGCGATCTTGCTGCCGGCGACCATCCTGGCCAAGCGGCTCGAAGTCAAAGTGTCCGACGGACGGGGAGCCTGACCATGGACAACACAATGATTTCGATCAGCAACCTTAAAAAATGTTTTGGCGATAACACCGTCCTGAAAGATATTTCCCTGCAGATCGGCAAAGGCTCGGTAGTGGCGATGATCGGGCCTTCGGGTTCCGGCAAGTCGACCCTGCTACGCTGCATCAACCTGCTCACGATCCCGGACGCCGGCGTGGTCAATGTCGGCGGCCAGTCGATCATATTTGACGGCAAGCAGACCACGCTGCCGAAAGCCCGCGACCTGGCGAAATTCCGTTCCAAGACTGGCATGGTGTTCCAGCACTTCAACCTGTTCCCGCACATGACGGTACGGCAGAACGTCATGGAAGGCATGGTCACGGTGCTGAAGATACCGAAACAGGAAGCACGCGCCACAGCCGATGCCTTGCTGCAGCGGGTTGGACTGAGCGACCGCGCAGACGCCTATCCAAGCATGCTGTCGGGAGGACAAAAGCAGCGGGTGGCGATTGCGAGAGCCCTGGCCATGAAACCCGACGTCATGCTGTTCGACGAAGCCACTTCCGCGCTGGATCCGGAACTGGTGGGCGAAGTGCTGAACGTCATCCGCTCGCTGGCGGCGGAAGGCATGACCATGATCCTGGTGACGCATGAAATCGCGTTTGCCAAAGAGGTAGCCGACCAGGTCATTTTCATGCGCGACGGCGTTGTGGTCGAATCCGGGCCGCCGGCCATCGTCATCGACAATCCGGTGCAGGAAGCCACGCGCAGTTTCCTGTCGCGCTTCAAGAACAGCGGCCACTGAGCGTGGCGTCTCTTTTGAAGGAAACAGCTTGAATCCGATCGACAACCGGCCCGCCGGGCTGCCCACCCCCTTGCGCGTGGTGGTCATCGGCGCCGGCATTATCGGCGCCGCCTGCGCCATCGAATTGCTGCGCGACGGCCACCACGTCACCTTGGTCGATCCAGGCGAGCCGGGCGGCACGCAGGCCGCCAGCTACGGCAACGCGGCATGGCTGAGCCCGGCTTCGGTGGTGCCGATGTCCATGCCTGGCCTGTGGAAAAAATTGCCGGGATATCTGTTCGATAAAAACAGTCCTTTGACCATCCGCTGGAGCGCCCTGCCGTCGCTGCTGCCATGGCTGGTCAGGTTCATCTGGGCCGGCGCCAGCGTTGCCCGGGTCGAAGCCACCGCCCGTGCGCTATCCGCCCTGCTGCGCGATGCACCGGCGCGGCATCGGGCGCTGGCGCAGGAAGCCGGTGTGCCCGACCTGATAGTCAGCCGCGGACTGCTGTATGTCTATCCCGATCGCGCCGCCTTCGAAGCGGAAGCGCTTGGCTGGCGCTTGCGGCGCGACAATGCGGTGAGCTGGAAGGAACTGGACGCACAGGCAATACGCGAACTGGTTCCTCAACTGGACCACAGGTATCAGTTCGCCATCCTGCTGGAGCAAGGCGCCAACTGCGCCGACCCGGGCGCCTATGTGGCAGCGCTGGTGCGCCATGCGCTGGGCCAGGGATCTTCCCTGCATCAAGCCAGGGCGACCGGGTTCGACCTGCACGCTGGCCGCTTGCGCGCCGTGCTTACCGGCCGCGGCGAACTCCCCTGCGAACGCGCCGTGATTGCCGCCGGCATCCATTCCAAGGCGCTGGCCAGGTCGGCGGGCGACAAGGTCATCATGGAAAGCGAACGCGGCTATCACGTCGTCATAGAAAATCCGCCGTTCAAGCTGGCCTTGCCGGTGATGCCGGCGGACGCCAAGACCGGCAATACCTCGACGCTGGCCGGCCTGCGCATTGCCGGCCAGGTAGAGCTGACCAGGTTGCAGGCGGAACCGGACTGGAGCCGCGCCGACACCCTCCTGCGCCACGCGGCGGCGACCTATCCGGCGCTGGCGGCGTCGATCGGGACCGCCGCCGTCCAGCGCTGGATGGGACACCGGCCGTCCACCACCGATGGCCGGCCGGTGCTGGGACCGGCGTCCGGCTGCCAGGACGTGATCCACGCTTTCGGGCACGGCCATGTCGGCCTGGCGTCGGCGCCGGTTTCCGGACGGCTGGTGGCCGACCTGATATCCGGCCGGCCGCCTGTTGTCGATCCGGCGCCCTACTCGGTAGAACGGTTTTAGAAACACCGGATTTTCAGTTGCCGCGGATTCGGCTTAAACTTGCATCAAACTCGGGAGAAAACATGATTGTTCGCGGCGGACGCGCCATATACGGGGAGAGTGTCGGCATTCTTGTGCTGGATACGAAATTTCCGCGCATCCCCGGCGATATCGGCAACGCCACCACATTCGACTTCCCGGTGCGCTACAAGGTCGTGGCGGGAGCAAAACCGGAGCAGATTGTTGCTGCGCCCGACCGGGCGCGCGCGCTGCTGCCGGCATTCATCGAAGCCGCCAAGGAGCTCGAGCACGACGGCGTGCGCGCCATCACCACCACCTGCGGTTTCCTGACCGTAGTCCAGGATGAAATTGCCGAGGCGGTCAGCGTGCCGGTCATTACCTCAAGCCTGTTCCTCGTCCCGCTGTTGAGGCGCATGCTCGGCCCCAGGCGCACCATCGGCGTGGTCACTGCCGATGCGCACAGCCTGTCGGCCGGCCACCTGCGCGCCGCCGGCATCGACCCCGGCTGGCGCCTGATTATCAAAGGAATGGAATCGCGCCCGTCTTTCGGAACCATCCTGGGCACAAGCACCGACCCTGACCATGCGCTTGATGTCGACCAGGTCAGGCGCGAAGTGGAGGAAACATGCATGGCCATGCAGGCCGAAGCGCCTGACCTGGGCGCGTTCCTGTTTGAATGCACCAATCTGCAGCCGTACGCGGCGGCAGTGCAAGCCGCCACCGGACTGCCTATCTTCGGCATCTATCACGTCGTCAACCTGCTTCACTCTGCCGCAATGTCGCCCGGCTTTGAGAATGGTTACCTGTGACCTCAAACCTGGCCGTTGATGGAATGCGTCCCCAAAGCCCAAAGCGCACTGCTCCATAAAATGAGGCCCGTGCCAAGACATCCGATTGGACTTGCCGGGCCGGCCGGCGCCAGCAACGGATAGATCACGGCAACCAGCATGAGCGCGGCACCGGTGACATAGTGTGGGCGCCACCCAAAAACATGGGCCAGTGGCAGGAAATGCAAACCGAGGATGAAAATGACTGAAGGAATGAACCAGCTGGACAGCCCAAAATGCATCAAGAGGCGCGCAACCACAAATATCGCTATCCATTGCGCAGCGTTGACGATATTAAAAATGCGGCCAGCTTTGCGTCTTGAAGGCGAGCTTGCCTCTGCTGCGCGGGCCAGCCTGTAGCGGCGATAACGACGATAGGCGAACGCAGCAAGAACCGCAGTTGCCGATACTGTCATGGCAAGAAAAGCTGGACGGCCATCGAATGCCAGGTAAATCCACAAGCAGAGCCAGGCGCCGCCGAAGAAGCTGAAGAACATGGCGCCGATCGCCCGGCCGGCATACCTTGACTCAAGAGACTGGTTCATGGCGATGAAATGGCTACCTGTTTTATGAGTCGTGGCAAGGGATTCTTTTTGTGGCTCATTGTAGCGTTGCTGCTGCTTCAATACATGTTTTTGTGGCTCGGAATGTCATTCATCCACCAGCCGCAGCCAATGCAAAGTGGAATCGTCCTCTGCCGCCAGCGCCGACCTGAGACCGCCGAGCTGCTTCATGGCGGCGTCATAGCTTGCCTGGCTGTCTGTCCTGTGGGATCTCTGCTCGATTCTCTTGCACCATTCGTCGCCAAAAGCAGCGATATGTTCAAGCATCATGCGCAACTCCTGGTCATCATGCATCTCCGCCGCCAGGCGACGCCAGACCGCATTTTTATTCCAGCGCAAAAAACGCATGTAGGTGGTGTTCCACTTGCCGAATCGCAGCGGCAAATCGTGCCAGAGGCGGTGCCCGGCCGCAATCCACAGGACGGCATCGATAAACAGGCGATTGTTGTGCGCCTTGGCGCCGCTGTCCCCTGCCTTCCCCGTCATCAGCGGCTCCAGCTTTTCCCATTGGGCATTTCGCAGTTTCATAATGAAGATGGCCTCGCGCTGGTCCTATTTATCCCGCTTTGCCGCGGCTTCGCGCTGCAGCCGGCGGTTTTCCTGGCAGCGATAGCAGATCCAGCGCCGGGTCTTGTTGCACTCGACGAAATCGCCGTCGGCGGCGGGCACCTCGCCTTGGTGGTGCGCACAGAACCGCCTGCCGGTGGCGTTTGCGGCGGCCTGGGTCACCAGCACCAGCCGGTCCGGCCGCTGTGAATATGTGCTCATTGTTGGTCTCCTTTCCCAAAAACGACTTCAGACAAATCCTTCACTGCCGTCCGGCTCAAGCCTGCTCCGCGGCGCCGGCCAGCACGGCGCTCTGGATGATGCGGAGCTTGAATGGAATTTCCATGCTAACTGTGCAGTCGACCTGAGAATGTTTTCCGGATGCAGGGGCAAGCAAAAAAAGATGTTCCGCGCCGGCCGTTAGAATGCTTCCACTAGAGATGCCCGTCCAAAATAAAAAAAGGGCCACATTGTGGCCCGAAGATTCATGAACGCTTATCCGATGCGGCTTGCCGCAACGCAAGGTAGCACCGGCCACGCAACAAGGGAGACGCCGTAAGGCTGGATTGCTGCCGGTTGTCGGGGTTTTTCATGTGCAGGCACTCGCCGACTGATCCTGCGGGCACTCACCGCTTGCGCGGAGCCGTGCCCTGGCTGTCATCAAATCTTTCCTTTTGCATGCATGTCTACCAGCTGTACCGCGCTCCCACGGCAAGCCCCTGGTCCTGGCCGTGCGCTGCAATGTCGCCGGTATAGTCGACCAGGAAAGCCCAGGCCCCGGCGTGGCTGGCCACTACTCCCAGGTTGAACTGAAGATGGTTGGGGCCGACGCTCGGTCCGCGCACTTCGAATGTCCCGGCCTCGGAAGCGTTGGTGAAGTGATTCGTAAAATATCCCTCGCGGTTGCCGAACGCACGCTGCACCAGGAGCCGGGCATGCGGGGTCCAGCTGGTGGGGTTGGCCGATTCTTTCGAA
Source organism: Collimonas fungivorans (assembly GCF_028292705.1). GTDB lineage: Bacteria > Pseudomonadota > Gammaproteobacteria > Burkholderiales > Burkholderiaceae_D > Collimonas > Collimonas fungivorans_B. Next base: position 8,655 of record NZ_JAQGLV010000171.1, read on the forward strand.
GCCAGGGTGAAGGTCTTGGCTAACTGCAGCCCGGCGCCGATCCGGGTGTCGGTCACCTGGTCGGCATGCACCGACAGTGCGATGGCCGGATCCGTGGCCTGGTCGCGGAAATCGACGCCCGGCAGGTGAACCACGTCAATGGCTGGCAGGATCGGCTGCCACACCCATCCTCGCTGGTCTTGTATGGTCCAGCCATGCTCCACATGCAGCGACAAGGCGTTGCCGGTATTGCGCGCCTGGGCTTGTGCGGAAAAAGGCAGCTGCGACATGCTCAAGTCAACCGAGCGCGTGGCGGTGCTCGACAGATGCGTCGCTCCGGCCGAGGCGTCCAGGTAATGGCGCTCGGTTGCGTAGCGCAGGTAAAGGCGGCCGTCGATGGCGTTGGTTTGCCCGCGGTAGCCGTTGCCGACGCCGTTCACCGACAGCGTGCCGTAACCCAGCGAGCCGCCCCAGGTCAGGCGCTCGCCGGCGCGCCTGTCAAGGCCCAGCACCAGTCCTGAGCTGTCTTGCCGCCAGGCCGACATCTGGTCCTGTCCGCTCAGGTGTCCGTAGTGGCTGAAAACGCGACCCCAAAGATTGGTGTCGCTCGCGGGGGCATCCGGTTTCGCAGCTGGGTCGTCGCTGCCTACCAGGTAGCTGAGCATGCCGGAGGCGTCGACGGCATGGCCCGGTCCGCCCGAATTGAGCGGCATCGCTGCTGCAATGGCAGCCGTACCCTGCCGTTCGGCAGCGCGGTCGGTGGAACGCAAGTGCTGGGTCAGGGCCGCGCTGAAGTCGTTGATCAGGTACAGCGAGGCAGTCCGCTGGGCGGCATAACCTGCGCCTTCGATCTGTTGCCGGGCCTGCGCCGCCTGGGCGTTGGTGGAAAACTGCAGTGCGCCCAGCAGCGGCGCCAGCGCCGAGCCGCCCTGCTGAGAAGCAGAGCTGAGGGCGCTGCCCAGGCCGCAGCCTGCGCGGTTGCAGAACGCGGACTTGCCGAGAAACGCTTCGTCGGCGCTGAGTGAAATGCTGTCACTCTTCTGGGATACGTGGAAACTGATCACGGAATCATCGAAAGGATGAAAGGCGTCTGTGGCAGGGTTGACATCGTAGCCGGCGACAGGCTGGCCTTGCGCATCGGCGCGGACCAGGTGGGCGAAGCGGTTAATCACGATGCTCACATCGGCGGGAGCCTGGCCTTTCTTTATCGCCTGTTGCAGCTGTGAAGCGAAGCCGGAAGAATAACCGACCAGAGCGTACGATTGCGCTGCCTGATAAAAACCCGGGGTGATGTGCAAGGCAAGTTGCGCCGTTTTGGAACGGATGCTCAACCCGCTGGTGGAGGTATAGCTGCCGCCGTCGTAAAGACCAAACCGCAACAAGGCCGGCTGCCCGGCCTGGCCCAGGGCGATATCGAAGGACAGCGCCGCATGGTCGTTCAAGCGAGGATTGCCGGTCCAGTCAACCCCCTTGCCGGTCGGATGCAAGATTGCATAGTCCATGAAATTCATGCGCGCCCACAGCTGGGACTCGCCAAGCTGGCCTTCACCTTCAAGGGCGCTGCGCCCGGAAAATGTGTTGACCGGAATGTCGAGGATGCCGCCTCGCAGATGCAGGGCGCTGTCCTGCATTACCAGCGCATCCATCGCGGTATGTATTCCCTTGGGCAGGGTCCATTGGGAGTTCACCAAGGTCATGAAACCAAAAGAATCGCCGGTCGATATGCCCGACGTATCGATCAGCGGCGTCGCGCTATATTTTACGAAGGCCCGGATTGCCTTGTTGTAGTCCGAATTCGGGTCGGCGCGCTGGCTCTTGGCTTCATCGGGATCATATTGGCTGGGGTCGTTGTAGACCGCATTCAGGCCCTGGGTGAGCGCCTTGACCCGGTCGGCCGGACTCATCGCGTTATATACGCTCCGCTCTTGATCAACCAGGTCGATCAGGTACGGCACGTTTGACAGGACGGGAGCGGACCCCTTGGGCAGATAGGCTCCCAGAAGATTCCAGTTCACCAGCCATCCGACCAGTGCCGTATCCATCTTTTTGGCGGCGGGATCATACTTGTTGGCGTAGTTCGGATTGATATTGCCGGTCAGCGTCTGGCCGGTCAACGTTACCGCATCGGTGGTCGTTTCGGGCGCGCGCTGGGTGATAAATCCCGTATTGTAGACATCGTCCTTTGGATAGGCCTTGTATTGTTTCGGGTTGGCGCAATCCGGATGGCACCAGAATACGGACGGATTGTTGCCGGCGGCCGGATCGAACAGCCGGGCATACGCGCTGCCATGGTCGCTGAAAGCATCGTCCAGCAGCTGGGCGTCGGTGCCGGCGAGGTTGCCGTTGGCAATCGCTTGCAGGAAGTACTGGTAGAACGGCGTGGGCCGGCTGGAATCCGCATAGCTTTTGCCATCGCCGGCGGTCATGCCGTGGATGCCAAGGAAATGGCCGGTGCTGATATCGCCGGGATTAGGCTGATCGAGGTTCGAAAAGGCGCGCACTGCGCCGCCGGCAAACATCATGGTGCAGGCCGAAATGCAGTAGCCGGAAACGACTGTCTTCAGGCCTTGGCGCCGCGCCAGGTCGCCAATGTCATACCCGCCCGCCACCGAGCCGCCGTTCGAATTGCGCATCACCAGCGTATCGATGACCCGCCCCTGGGCACGCAGCCGGGCCAGGTAGTCCGCCAGCACGTAGCCATCCGAAAACACCACGTCGCCCGACAGGAACACCTGGTTCCCATGCACATGCATGTCCATCGCATAGGCATGGTGTACGCCCGCCTCCATGCCCAGCAATCCTAAAATGGCCAGCAACAGCTTGTATTTCATACGCTCTATCCCCTCACGTGTATTCCAGCGTCCTAACGTCCCCACTAGAGATGCCCGTCCAGAATAAAAAAAGGGCCACGCTGCGGCCTCACAAAAAAACCTGAGCAGGCCTGGCCCCTTTTTTTATCTCGCGGGGCAGGTTAACAAGGCCTGCCGGGACCATCCTCCACAAGAGAAATTTCGCGGCGACTGATTGCTCACTTCTAAACTATCAATAAGGAGTCATGCATATGTGCGGAAACACGGAATTGCCAGGGTCGGCAAGACACGTCTTTGATACCGGCGGCGCAATGTCGGGAGTTGAAATGAATGCTTCTTTTCACTATCAAGGATAGACATGACAGAACACATTGAACTGAAAGGCAGCCTGGCAGCCGCCACGCTTGCCGCCTTATTTCTTGTCGCCGGCTGCGGCGACGGCAGCAATACCAGCGCCGATGCCCTGGCAAAACGAAACCAGAACGTGGATGCGGTCAAGCCGCCGGCCCAGAGTTCGGCGACTACCGCCGCCGTCTCCGGCAAGATCACCTATGACTTTGTGCCCGCGGTCGCCAGCAAGGACCAGCAAGGGCGTTGGCAAGCCAAGCTCGACTATGCAAAAACGGTACAAAAACCAGCCCGCAATGTCGTGGTCGAACTGATCGACGACAAGACGGGCAAGGTATTGCTGTCGGCGGAAACCGACGCCCAGGGCGGCTATGCGTTCCAGGCGCCGCTCAATACCGCCGTCCGCGTGCGGGCAAAAGCGCAGATGCTGCGCACAGGCAGCGCAGGACCAAGCTGGAATTTCGCGGTTCGCGATCACTCGTCGGCAGGCTACGGCGTATCGACCAACGGCGCCTCTCTGTTCGCCATGGAAAGCGCCTCCTTCAACAGCGGCAAGCAAGCCAGCATCCATGACCTGAACGCTGCTTCCGGATGGGATGCCACGAAATCGACCTATGCGACATCCCGCTCGGCCGGACCGTTCGCAATTCTCGACACGGTCTACAACGCCAGCCATAAAGTACTGGAAGCCGATAAAAATCTCGCGTTCCCGCCTCTTAACGTTTTCTGGAGCCCGGGCGACACGGATGGCACTTATTTCGGCAGCGAGAGCGGTAAATCCAATTCCAGAGGCTTGCATATACTCGGCCAGGCAGACGTCGATACCGACGAATACGACGCCGGCGTGATTGCCCATGAATGGGGACATTATTTCCAGGCCAGCTTCTCGCGCGACGACAGCACTGGCGGCAGCCATGGACAGGGCGACTTGCTCGACATGCGCCTGGCGTTCAGCGAAGGCTGGGGGAATTCGTTTTCCAGCATGGCGCGCAATGATCCGATGTACGTCGACACTAATGGAAAGAGCCAAGGCAAACGTGCGGTAGTTTTCAAGGTCGACGATATTCCGGCGGACGACCCGAAAGCCTGGTTTAGCGAAACAGCGGTACAGTCTGTGCTGTATCGCCTGCACCAGTCGCCGGACATCGGCTTCAGCCCCATTTACCAAGCCATGGCAGCGCAGAAGACATCGCCGGCTTTCACCAGCCTGTTTTCATTCGCAGCTTCGCTGCGCGGGAAAATCAATGCGACCGGCCAAGCCACGCTGGATAGCCTGCTGACCGAGGTCAATACGATAAACAAGGACAATCTAGACATGTTCGGGTCCAAACAGGCGAGCCTTCCGGCGTCCATCATTGCTGCCAACAAGGATTTTGTGCTGCCGGTCTACACGCTTCTTGATGTCGGTTTGCAGACCACGGCCCAAACAGTCGGCAAGGAAAGCACGGCGTGCAACACGACTGCATACGACGCGGGCAACAATTACAATAAACTCGGCGTATATCGCTATCTGCGTTTCGGCGTTGCGGAAAAAGGCAAATATCGGCTGCGTATCGTCCCCGACCAAGGCCTGGCGCCTTACTTCCAGCTTTATAGCAAGGGAACGGAACTGGCTGGCGATACTGTCAAAAATCAGCTCAGCGAAGACCCGAATCATCCCGGCACTTATTATGCGAACTACGATTTGCCGGTGCAAAATGACTACGTCGCCACACTGACCACCGTCGGCGATGCTCCAGGATGCTTTAAGCTCCTGCTCACCCAAGTCAAATGAAAGGGAGAACAATCATGAACATCAAAAACATCCTGGGCAACGGCATGCTGATTCTTGCAACCCTTGCCTGCCATGCGCAAAGCACTGTCGCCAAACCGCTTCAGCCTGTTGCTCCTGGCAAGGCGACCGCGAAAAGCCAGCAGCCCGACGGTAAAATCGGGGCGCCGGTCAGCGTTGAACTGATATCCGGCGGCGCCACCAGCAAGAACGTCACGCTGCCGGTGCAGCTGCAATTCAAAACCGACCAGCCCAACACCACGCTGCAAGTGGAATACCGCAGCAATGACGGTTTGTCGCTTGTCACTCTCGGTACCGCCACGCTGATCAGCAACCAGCAAGGGATCGTGACCGATACGCCGAACGTGCGGGCAACGGCCGACGGCGTATACGACCTGAACGTATTCGTCACGGTCGGCGAACGCACACGGGCGGTATCGATCCCCGTCACCGTAGGTAACGCCAAGCCTGTGAAGAAAGCTTCAGGCAAGGCCATGCGCACACCGCAAGGCGAAGACCTGACGATCATGCCTGCACAAGAGAAGTCGCACTAAGCGGCGGCAAACCGTGCCGGGGATTGATGCACTGACTATCAATCCCCGGCGAAATTCATCAGCGCCTACTCAGGCGGCCGGATCGCAGCGGCCGGTGTTTCATAGATGTATGGCGAGACCGACGCAGGTGCTGGCTCTATCCCGCGCAACAGGTATCCCCGCTCCGCTTTCTCCACGCTTTCCAGGCCGGTGCCCTGCAATAATCTGGCAAATGCTTCGGTCAGCGGGAAATTTCCTTCCAGGCCCGGACTGCATTTGTTCCGCACCGACTCTGGCGCATAGACAATCGAAATGCCTGCAGTGGCGGCAAACAGCGCCAGCTTCTGGCTCAAGGGCCCGGCTGCGATAGCGTAGCTGCGCCCTGCTTCAAAGCCGGTGTTCAACGCCGGCGCCGGCAGCACGCTCGCCGCCAGCAGCAAAGCCCACACCTTGATAGCCGCATGTCGTGCATGTTGGGAGGTCATGCCATGTATTCTCTTGTTTGTTCATCGCTAAAGCACCCTTACTTGATTGCCCCGCGAAACAAGAAAAAAGGCCAGGACTTCTGGAGATCAAAAATTGTAGCGGCCGGTCAGCACGATGGTGCGCCCCTGTTCAAAGCCGCTGCCTTCCGGAATGCTGGCGAAGCTGCCGTACAGCTTGCGGTCGAAGATGTTCCGCATGCCGAGCGTGAGCGACCATGACCTGGATTTGTAGCGCAGGTTGGCGTCGGTGCTGAACTGGCCTCCCATGTAGGCGTCGTTGATGTTGCGGTAACCGCCGCGGCTGCTCATTCCCAGGCCGTAGCCCCAGCCTCGCCAGCCGGGGCTCTGCAGATCGTAGGAGCTCCAGAAACTGGCCTGGTGGCGCGCCACGCGATCCACCGCAAAAGAAAAATCGGACGGCTGCCCGGCCTTGAATCCGGTGTAGCTATAAGATGCAATCAGATTCCAGCCCGGCACCGGGCTCCCTGCTACATCCAGCTCCGTGCCATAGCTGACAGTGGGCGGCAGCGATCCCAGCAACCTGGTGACGCCGGCATCGTCGACTTCGCCATACAAGACTTTGGAATGGGTCGCGCGGAACACTGACGCGGTGAGCAGCAGCCGCTCGTCGAACAGGTTGAGCTTCAATCCGGCCTCGATCGATTTGCCTTCGGTCGACGGAAAATTATAGATTCCCGCCGGGCCGCCGTTGGGACCGGGTCCTGAAGCCTGCGCCTGCAGCACAAAACTCTTTTGCTGGTTAACGTACACCATCATGCTGTCGGTCAGCTGATATGCCAGGCCGATGTTGTAGACCGGCTTGCTGCGCGGATGCAGCGCAGTGTCGTCGCCGGTCTGCGCATCGATGCTGTGGGACCAGGCCTTGGTATAACCGAGATTGGCCAGCAAATGCCAGCTCCGCCAGCTCAGCTGGTCTTGCAAGAACCAGTTGCTGGAGTTGTAGCTCTGCGAGGACGAGCCCGGCCACGGAGCCAGGCTGGACTGGGAAACTTCCGGCAGGCTGTCTGCCGACAAGGAGGCCATGACAGAATCGCCGATTTCGATCTGCGGCGCCGCACGCCAACTATGGTGAAACGCTACGCCGGCCAGCACCACATGTTTTACGGGTCCGGTAAAAAAAATGCCTCGCACGCTATTCTCGACATTCCAGCCATACGATGTCGCCTCTCCCGCCTGCGGCTGGCAGCCGCGCATTGCCGCACCGCTGCCGTCAGCCTTGCTTTGCGCGCAATAGTAAGACTCGAAGGAGACCTGGGTCTTCATGTAGTTGCCCTTGCTCTGCCAGCTCCAGCCGCTGCCCAGTTTCTGCTGCCAGTCGTAGCTGGCGCCGACGCTGGTGCTGCGGGTGCCGTCGTCAACCGCACCCAAGGGGCCGAAACCGCCGCTTGCATGCTGGTTGCGCTGGTAACTCAGTCCGACCACCGCAGTGGTATCGCCGTGACTATAACCAAGCGACGGCGCAACATACACCTCGCGCGCGCTGTCATAACGGCCGGTTGCGTTCGGGTCGCGGTTGCCGGACAGGATCAGCCTGTGGGTCCATGCCTGGTCCTCCGACAACGCGCCGGCGAGATCGAGCGTCATCCGCTGATGGCCGTAGCTGCCGGCTTCCAGCGTCAGCTCGCGCACCGCTTCGGCTTGCGGCCGCTTGGTGATGATATTGGCCAGGCCGCCCGGCTGCATCTGGCCGTTGGCGATGATCGAATCGGCGCCCTTGAGCACGTCGATCCGCTCGATAGCTGCCAGCGGCGTATGCAGCGGCGAGCTGGCGTTGTCGATGGGAGAAGGCCCCTGCTCCAGTCCGTTGATGCGGGACGGTGCGGCAAACCCGCGGATATAGATGGCCGAGTCGACGCCGCGGTTGTAGATATTCACGCCGCTGACGTCATGCAAGGCATCCAGCAGCGACTGCGCCTGCTGGCTGGCCATGACATCCTTGGTCACCACCTGCACCGATTGCGCAATCTCGGACAGCGGCGTATCGCCGCGCGTAGCGCTGTTGCTGCTGGCGGCGGCAAATCCTTGCGCCGGCTCAGGCACCTCCGTGGTTCCGGTGACCGTCATTGCCATCAGGACCGTATCCTCTCTTGCGCGTGCTCTCTCGGCCACTGCAGCGGCGGTCGTGGCGGAAGCGGCGGGCGGCGCCGGCGTTGCTGCCCGCAGCAGGTATCCGCCCTCCGCCTTGGCCGCGGCTTCGAGTCCGGTGCCGTTCAGCAGGCGAGCCAGGGCTTCAGCGACTGGATAACGTCCGGCCAGTCCCGGGCTGTATTTGTCTTGCACCAGGGCCGCATCGTAGGCAAGCGAAATGCCGGCCTTGACCGCAAACACCGCCAATGCCTGGTTCAGCTTACCGCCGGCGATCGAATAGTCTTTTGCCGGCTGCCCCGCTTGCGCCCACGCTTGCTGGGGAGCGATCGATCCTGCGGAAACCAGGAAGCAGCACGCAACGTGCATGCGGATTGCCGTCGATAACGGCAAGGTCGTTCCGGAAATCCGCCGCCGAGAATTTTGTAGAACCATGCAAATTGCTTTCTCGGTTGACTAGACCTGCGTCCGGCCAACAGCCGGATCCAGCTGAAACTCTTGTACGTGCACCCTAGGCAGCCCTTACAGTGACCCAGTACTGGGTGACTCTCTCTATCCGCACCGGCAGCACCTTGCTGAGCAGGGCCAGCGCCTGGTCGGTGTCCTTCAGCTGGAAGGCGCCCGAGACGCGCTGCTCCGCCACCGCCGGATCGCAGCTGAGCCGGCCGTGGCGATAACGAGAGAGTTCCTGGACAAAATCGGCCAAGCGCATCTTGTCGGCAAACAGCACGCCTTGCGACCATAGCGCCTGGGCGTCGTCGGCCGCCAGCACCGGTCCGGCCTGGTTCGCAGTAAAGCTGCACTGCTGGCCGGCTTGCACCACGACGGCTGCTGCTTTCAGCGGCGTCAGCTCGACCGCTCCCTCGAACACCGCCACATGGCTGCGCATGCCCTCTTGCCGGACGTCGAAGCGGGTGCCGAGCGCACGCAGCAGACCATGCCGCGTCTGCACCCTGAACGGGCGCGCCGGCAGCATCTTGTCGGCCGCCGTGGTCACCAGCACTTCGCCGGTGTAAAGCTGGACCAGGCGCTGGCGGCCGTCGAATTTGACGTCGACCGAACTGGCGGTATTCAGGATCAGCTGGGTGCCGTCCGCCAGCGCAATCGTGCTGCGCTCGCCGGTTGCGGTCTGGTATTCGGCGGTCCAGTCTTCCCACGGCAGCTTGGCGGCCAGCCAGGCTACCGGCGCCGTGCTCAGCAGCAGGGCCAGGGCCTTGAGCGCCGCCCGGCGCTGCTGCGGATAGACAACCGGGCGATCGAGCACCGGCATGCCCAGTTCGGGCGGGATGTCGCTGAACGAGTCGGTGAGCCGTTGCGCGCATTGCCACGCGCGCTGGTGTTCGGGGCTGCGCGAACGCCAGTGCTGCCAGGCTTGCTGGTCGGCTTCGGTAGCGTCATCGCCATGCAGTTTCATCAGCCAGGTGGCGGCTTCGCGAATGATCGCCGGATTGATCGATGTCTCTGTCATGGCAAGGAAAACGTCAGGCACTGCTCAAAACCCAGCACCATATGGCGCTTCACGGTCCTGACCGAAATATTCAGCTGCTCCGCGATCTCGGCGTAAGTCAGGCCTTCCAGCTGCGACAGCAGGAAAGTGCTGCGCGCCTTGGGCGGCAGGCGGTCCAGCATGGCGTCGACTTCGAACAGGGTCTCCAGCAGGATGGCGCGATATTCCAGCGACGGCGCCTGCGCTTCGGGCAGCAGCGCCAGCGTTTCCAGGTAGGCACGCTCCAGCGCTTCGCGCCGGTAGGCATTGGCCACCAGCCCTTTGGCGATGACCGTCAGGTAGGCGCGCGGCTCTTCGATCACCTCGATTGCCGGCTTCAGCAAGACCCGTACAAAGGTGTCTTGCGCGATATCCGCAGCGTGGTCGATATTGCCGAGGCGCCTGCGCAACCAGCCTACCAGCCAGTTGTGATGGTCAATGTACAACGACTGCATCGGCGTGGCCTCCACCTTGGGCATGAGCGGCTCTCCTAACAATGTGCTTCTTTCAAAGCCAAGACAAAATCAAAGATGCTGGCAGTTGCATGAAAGCGGCCGGTCTATGTCCGCCGCCGCATTTCCAGGCAAAAGGAAAACATCGCAAAGGTGATTGCGTTTTTCCTCTACTCAATCCAAGACCAAAATGTATGACCAATCTGCGTCGATCGTCAACAAGACGACAGGGACAAAACAACACAATCGTCACTAAACATTTAATTATTTGAACATTTCCCTTTTTGCACCCAGCGATTCTAACCAGCAAAGTCCGATTGTTACCCGATATTTTATTGGACCTCCGCACGGCGCCGGTTCACGCATCTTTACGAAAATGCTCCACATGGATTGCGAGAGACACAATCATTCTGAGAATGAAGCAATATCGAGGCCAAGATGCAGCAGATTGCGCCTGTTTTGGGATCAATAAACAAATATGGAAATTTAAAAAAAGAATGGCACTTTTTTTTGTCTCAAGTGGCAAG
>NZ_JAQGLV010000173.1 GCF_028292705.1 Collimonas fungivorans
ACGGCGGACGGCCGTTAACCGTCACCCTGCTCTATGGAGTCCGGACCTTCCTCCCGCCGGCGCATTGCAACGCCGGCCAGCGGCTGTCTGGCTTACTTCAGGCGGCATTTTACCGCAATGAGGGCGCGCAGCCGCGCTATTTCATTGCACTTGCGTCATCGTGCCCTGCCAATGATGCCAAAACGGCATGAGACAGAATATTTGAGCGTACGTATAGTAGCTTTTTGCGCTGCCAGATCGCAGCAGCCAACATTACATCCCCAACAGGACAGAACACATGCACATCTGCGTACTGGGCGCCGGCGTCATCGGCGTCACTTCCGCCTATCGGCTGCTGGAAGCCGGCCATCAAGTCACGCTGGTCGACGCCGAGGCGCTGCCGGGCAGCCAGACCAGCCTGGGCAATGGCGCCCAGCTGAGCTTCTCCTACGTCGCGCCGCTGGCCGATCCTTCAGTCTGGACCCATTGGCCGGAATACCTGTTCAGCGCCGCTTCGCCGCTTACCTTGCGGCCGCAAATGGATCCCGCCCAGTGGCGCTGGCTGTTCAAATTCCTGGCGGCCTGCAATACAGGCCGCGTCCGGCAAACCACTATCGACCTGTTGCGGCTGGCGTTCTTCAGCCGTGAACAATTGCAGCAGCTGATGCAAGCGATGCAGGCGCAGCCGCTGGATTTCCAGCACCGCCGCGCCGGCAAGCTGGTGATGTACGGCGACGCCAAAGGCCTGGAAGGCGCCCGCAAACAAATCGAATTCCAAGCCCTGCACGGTTGCCAGCAGGAGATCATCGACGCTGCGCGCTGCATGCAGATCGAGCCGGCGCTAGCCAACGCCAGGCGCAACTGGGTCGGCGGCGTGTACACCCCGAGCGAAGAAGCCGGCGACTGCGCGCTGTTCTGCCGGCAGCTGGTCGAGGCCATGTCGCAACAGCCGGGTTTCCGCTTCGCCCACTCTCAACGCATCCATAAGCTGGAAATGCGCAACGGCGCCTTGACCGCTGTGCACGCCGGCCAGGAACAGATCGCCGCCGATGCTTTCGTACTGGCATTGGGCGCCGCCAGCGCCGGTTTTGCGCGCCATGCCGGCTTCTCGCTGCCGCTCTATCCGCTCAAGGGCTACAGCATCACCGTGCCCTTGAACGACGCCGCTACGCAAGCCGCGGCGCCGCAGGTATCGATCACCGACCTCTCCCGGAAAATCGTTTACGCCCGGCTGGGAAACCGCCTGCGGGTTGCGGGACGGGTGGAACTGGTCGGCATGGACCGCAGCATACCGGCCTCCGCCATCGATGAATTGAAGCGCGGCGCCAGCGAATTGTTTCCTGGCTGCGGCGACCTGTCCGACAGCGCCGGCTTGTCGCCGTGGAGCGGATTCCGGCCGGCGACGCCGAGCGGCGTGCCGCTGATTTCCGCTTCGCCGGTCAAGAACCTGTACCTCAATGTCGGCCACGGCAGCCTCGGCTGGACCCTGGCGCACGGCAGCGCAAGCCTGCTGGCGCAACTGATCGCGGGCGGAGCAACCGCCATCGACTCCGCCCCTTTTGCATTCAGCACCTAACCAAGGATAGCCATGAAACTCATCACCAACCAGCAAGTCGCGGAACTGATCGACACCGGCGACGCCATCGCAGCCATGCGCCAGGCTTTCGCCGGCATCGGACAGGGCGCGCAGCAAGCCAGGATACGCACCAGCGCCGGCCCCGTCATGATGTCCAGCATGGGCGCCTTGCTGCCGGCCGCCGACATCGCCGGCTACAAGGTCTACACCACGGTCAACGGCAAATTTCATTTCGTCACCGTGCTGTTTTCCACCGAAGACGGGCGGCCGCTGGCGGCGATTGAATCCGACACCATGACCGGCTTGCGCACCGCTGCCGCCACCGCAGTCGCCGCCGATCATCTGTCCAGGCAGGATGTGGCCACGCTGGCCGTGATCGGCACCGGGGTCCAGGCCCATTCGCATGTGCCGTCCTTGCTGGCGGTGCGCAAATTCAAGGAAATCCTGGTCGCCGGCCGCAGCGGCCAGCAGCAGTTTGCAGAACAGATTACGCAGCAAACCGGCATCCCGGCGCGCGCCGTCAGCATCGACGAGGCAGCCCAAGCCGGCGACGTGGTGGTTACCGTGACGCGCTCGGCCACACCACTGTTTGCCGGCGAGCTGCTGCAAGCCGGCGCCTTCGTTGCGGCAGTCGGCGCCAGCAAAGGCAACTTGCGCGAACTCGACGACCGTGCAATCGCCCGCGCCAACGCGCTGGTGGTCGAATGGAAACCGCAGGCGCAACAGGAAGCCGGCGACCTGCTGCTGTGCCAGCCCGGCACGTTCGCCTGGGACCAGGTGTGGGAGCTGGGACAGATCGTCGACGGCAGCAGCACTTACCGGCGCCAGCCGGACGACCTGGTGATCTACAAGGCGATCGGCGTCGGCCTGGAGGACGTCGCCCTGTCCGGCCTGGTTTACCGCCGCGCCTGCGAACGTTTCGGCTGGTAAGCCCTGCCGCAAGCGGGATTGCTTGCGGCCGCCATGCCGTCAGTCTAGAATCGGGCCACCGATGACTACTGACGACATGCGCACATGGAATTCCACCTGCTGAGCTTCCTGAAGACCGTGCTGTTTGTGCTGGCAGCGCTGTTGCCGATCATGAATCCACCCGGCGGCGCGCCGATTTTCCATGCGCTGACCATCTCCGCTTCCGACGCCACCCGCAACTCGCTGGCGCGCGGGGTCGCCATCAATTCCTTCCTGCTGCTGGTGGGCGGCATGTTCATCGGCACCCATGTGCTGGCATTTTTCGGCCTGTCGCTGCCGGTGGTGAAAGTCGCCGGCGGCCTGCTGGTGGTCGCCACCGCCTGGAAAATGCTGAACTCCGATGAAACGCCGATGGCTGAAGCGGTGCCCGCATCGCTCTGGACCGAACAGCTGGCCTCGAAGAAGGCTTTTTATCCGCTGGCATTTCCGCTCACCGTCGGCCCCGGCTCGATCTCGGTCGCCATCACCCTCGGCGCCGGCATACGCGTGCCGAGCGTGCCGCTGCCGCTGTCCATGATCGCGGCCGTTGCCGGCCTTGCGCTGGCGGCGCTGGCGGTCTATCTCAGCAACCGTTTTGCCGGCGTGCTGATACGGTTGCTGGGCGAGACCGGCACCACCGTCATGCAGCGCATGACTTCGTTCATCTTGCTGTGCATCGGCGTGCAGATTCTGTGGGACGGCGTCAGCGGCTTGTTATTGCTGGGGCAAGCGCACTAAATCACTTTTTCTCGCTTTGCAGAATTCTAGTGATAAGATTATTGCCTCACCAATCCACACGGAGTACACCATGTTGAAAAAAATGATGGTAGTTGCGGCAATGTTTGGCATGCTGGGAGCGCTGTCAGCTTGCAATACGGTTTCGGGTATGGGCAAGGACGTGCAGACCGGTGGTGAAAAGGTTCAAGACGCGGCTCAGGACGTGCAGAAGAAAATGTAATTCCAAGGGGGATCGCATGGGGTGGGCAGCGTTACCGCCCACCCCTGCCGTCTCTCATTTCAACAATATTTAGCAGCATGGAATCGCCTCGCTGCCAGATTCCGACAAGAATCCTCATCCCAATTTATGTGACTGGAGTCAGTTGCATATGCCGTCATCGCGACGTGATTTATTAGCCAATCAAAAATGCTCTTTGCAGAATGATGGCCATTCATGGAAGTGCCACCGCGTCGCTCGGTGCACCAGGCACTGCGACTCGAAACTTCAAGCCTTCCAGCAGCTTGTCCCACAGGGACAGGGCTTCGTCGTCGTTGACGGAAGCGACGGATGCGGCTCCAACGCGGTTGGCCTTGACCTTGCTGTACATCGTTACGTCCAGCATGGCAGGCTTGGCCACATTACCTGTTTCGCCGATAAACTTCCATTCAAAGTCATGGGTGCCATCAGCACGACGCACCAGCGATTCCTCGCCGGCCCAACCATGCACGGTGCGTTTGCCTTCGCGCAAAGTGACGAATTTGGGGTAACTTTCACCCAACTCGTTACGCCTATCATTGATTTGTTTGAGCAGGCTGTGGCCATTACTGCCCTTAGTGCTCGCGTTCTTGTTGCTCTCGACACTGAAGGTCACATCGGGCAGAGTCGGCAGCAGCAAGCCGGTCGCAAAGTATTCCTGTTTGTCGTAGGGCGCATCGCGCAAGAAACCGTACTCAAGGCACAGGCCGGGCTCTTCGGGCACTTCGGATGGTGCCCTCGGGCGCAGATTGGAGGCCAACATAACTGTTTTCTGAGTGATACTCTCGACGGTACTGTTGACGCTCTTGGCGATCGCCGTCTGCCAACGAAAAATGTGCGGGCCAACAACGTGGTAAATCTGAAAGCCTTCAAGCTGGACTACCCTTGCCCCCTCACTTCCGAACGAGCGAATCCACATCACGTTAGGCGCCGGGCCTTCGCCTAAGAAATTGATCGTTGCGGTCTTGTCCTTTGCAAGAATCTCGTTCCGCTTTGCCTCCACGATCTGCTTCAGATCCTTGGCGCGATTGGGGAACGTTTCAAAATCATCCGTCCCCCAAATCAGCGTCGCATCCTGCGGCACTTCAAGTACATAGCGCCCAAAGCAAAGTAGCTTGGAGTCGGCAAAGAGTTGTTCGATTCGTTGATTCATCATCGATTATGTGATCAATTCTTCTTTCCGCATCACGTCGCATTGTGGGTATCCAGGCAATACTTGCCATACCACGCACGAAACTTAACCACAGCCCAACGACTAGCTATTCTCGACGACGTAGTTCTTTTCAAGCTAGGGTACAGGAGTCCAATAGGGGGCAAATTAGTAGTTAATTTACGTTCACCTTGAACGGATCGACAGGCTTCCACAGGCGGTTGACAGGCTCGATAGGCTCCAAAGCCCAAGCAGGTGTCA
>NZ_JAQGLV010000186.1 GCF_028292705.1 Collimonas fungivorans
ATTCTCCTGCATGGCTGGCCCTACGACATCCACAGTTTTGTCGACGTCGCTCCGTTGCTGGCGTCGGCAGGCTACCGGGTGATCGTCCCGCATCTGCGCGGCCACGGCACGACGCGTTTTCTTTCAGACGCGACCTTCCGCAACGCCCAGCAGTCGGTGGTAGCGCTCGACATCATCGCTTTGATGGACGCGCTCAAGATCGAGAAAGCGATCCTCGCCGGCTACGACTGGGGAGCGCGCACGGCCAACATCATCGCGGCGCTCTGGCCGGAGCGCTGCAAGGCCATGGTCTCGGTCAACGGCTATCTGATCAACAACCTTGAGCGCAACAAGATACCGCTGTCGCCGAAGGTGGAACACGGATGGTGGTATCAGTTTTATTTCGCCACGGAACGCGGCCGGGCGGGCTACGACAAAAACCGGCGCGAATTCGGGAATCTCATCTGGAAGGTCAATTCGCCGAAGTGGGACTTCGACGACACTACGTTCAACCGCTGCGCAGCCTCCTTCGACAACCCGGACTACATCAGCATCGTCATCCACAACTACCGCTGGCGGCTGAGCATCGCCGCAGGCGACCCTAAATACGACGAACTGGAACGACGGCTGGCGGCTGGCCCCGTCATCGCAGTGCCGACCATCACCCTCGACGGCGATTCCGATGGCGTGGCGCCGGCCTCGGACGGAACATCCTACGCCAGCAAGTTCTCTGGAAAACGGACTCACCGGATCATCAAGGGCGTCGGCCACAATCTGCCGCAGGAAGCACCCCAGGCATTCGCCGAGGCCGTTATCGAAGTCGATGGCTACTGATTGCATCCTGAGGGACGCCATTTCATGAAGCCAGTCGAGCTTTGGGAATGTCGTCCCGTACGCCTAGCCTGGCGAAGTTCATGACTATCGAAGGCCACACCCGAAGGACGCGGAACCGGCTGGTATCCCGAACTCAGCTATCCAAAATAAACAAAATGCTCTTTTTTCGTTAATATGGGGGCTTTACAAAAGCTTCGCCAGAACCTGATTCACAAGACTCCGTCTGGTGCGATTGCACACGACATGCTGCCACCCAGTTTTTTTGCGGAAGGAGTTGCAATGTCTCATCCGGTGTTTCTGAACGATTGCAGGCAGCCGGCAATGCCCAACGGCGAACGCAACGAATGGCGCGCATTCTGGGACGATCCAGGGATTGAACTGGAGGCGAAAAACGGTCCTCCGCTCTTATGGTGGTGCATCTATGGCGAGGCTGACCTGAAATTCGCCAGGATGATCGATGACTTTGATGTCGACGATGCGGAAGGAGAACGCGCGGAATTCCAGGCCGACGCGGAGAACCCGGAGGTCCCCTATCCCTACTTCGTCACCGGCAAGAAACAGGCGCTGGAACGGCTGGCGCTGCGCAAAGAAAAAGTGGTCACAGCCATTGGCGAACAATACCGCTCCATCTACGAGGCGTTCGAGAACCTGGTCGCCACGCATTTTGAAGGATTCCTCCTGCTCCGCACCGCCGGCTTGCCGGATATTTCGGATGGCGAACAATGGATGCGAGCCGGTGCGCAGAGCATGGACCGCCTGGACAACAATCATCCGCCGGAAGCCGGCGACCACTTTGCCGGCATGGCGGCGGACTTCCTTCGATGGAAAAACAGCGGCAACCCCGTGTGGATGCTTGGCGGCTCCGGTCCGCCAGATATCTGGCCCGATGCGGCGCTAAGCGCAACATTTCCTGAGAAAGGAAGGCGTACGCGCCTGACTGCGGGGGATGCCGATCCAGGCGAGCCGCAAGCGGCAACCAGGGATCGCTCTGGCCAGCGCAAGCCATCCAAGGTGGAAGAATGGCTGGCGCCCTTGTTTGTAGGGCTCGTCACGGCCTATGTCTACGTCTCCAGCCGCTCGATTTTTCTGGCAGTGCTGGCGTTTGCAGGAACGACTGCCCTTGCAGTCTGGCTGTCGTTGAAATGGCGCAACCGCGGCGGCGACAAAGACCCGCGGTGACAAAATACTTTTCACAACCGCTGAGTGGCAACAACGTCTCTATCGCAACGCAGGCCGACATGTTACTTTGACGCGAGACCACTTAAGGAATACTGATGAAAAAGAATCCTGTAATGCTGATCGGCATCGGCGTACTGTTGCTGGTTTTGGGCGCGATTCTCAGTTTCAGCAGCGGCCCGCCCAAGGCCGATGCCGTTTTGGCCCAGCAATGCCGCGATAGGCTGACCGCGGAGAAATCCGAACAGTCCTTGATCAAGCAATGTGAAGAGACCGCATTTGCAACGGCCATGACTGCTACCGATGCCCAGGCAGCTGCGCTCGCAATCAGCGCCGCCAACAACAGTGAAGTGGGTGGCAGCATGTTGTCGAAGTTTCTGCTGGGAGTCGGCATAGTGCTGCTTGCCGGCGGAATTTTCCTGAAACGCAAGCAAACCGCCCAGCCATAAAAACGGTGCAGAGTCCCATCCAATCCTGGAATCCGCATTGAAATCGAACTGTCGCCATCGGCTCGGTTGCCTCTTCATGCTCCTTACTCTCTGCGTGATGGGAGGGACACCGGCGTTCGCCGCCGCTCCGGCACAAGGCAAGGATAAAACCGCCGATGCGCTCGACGCATGCCTGTCAAGCGAGAAAACAGTCTCTACGGCCGACCAGACAGACTGTTATGCGGCGGCGCTCAAAACCTACGATAACCGGCTGAATGCCGCCTACCGGAAACTGATGCGGACCTTGCCGGCGCCCGCCGCGCAGAACCTGCGCGCGTCCCAGCGGGCGTGGATTGTTTTCCGGGATGCGGAGCTGCAGGCGCAGTCCGCCCTGTTTGAAACCCGGCATGGGACAATGTACGTACCGATGCAGGAATATGAGGGACTGGCTCTGACGCAAGAGCGTGCGTTGAGACTTGAATCCTACAATCGTGTGCTCGATACCGACGGTCCGTGACTTGGCCACCTTAACTTGTGAGACTTTGCCTTGCGCCCCTACAAACGGCTGTTGATCGTTGTTCTTTTTCTGTTGCTGCTGCTCGCCCTGTTTCAATTTTCCGGCCTGCGGGAACATTTCAATTTGACGTTCCTTCGTCAACAGATCGTCGACAATAAAGTTAGCGGCTTGCTGATCTTTATTTTATTGTTTTGCCTGGGTAACCTGATTCAGATACCCGGCTGGATATTTCTCGCGGCGGCGGTACTGGCCCTGGGCAAGACCTGGGGCGGCCTTGCAACCTATTTCGCGGCGGTCATTTCCTGTGTGTTTACTTTCCTGACAATCCGCTTCATCGGCGGCGACGCGTTCCGGGAATTAAAGAACCGTTATGCGTTGAAAATACTCCGCGGCCTCGATGCGCACCCGATTACAAGCATCGCGCTGTTAAGGATACTGTTTCAGACCGTTCCTGCCCTGAATTACGCGCTGGCCTTGTCGGGCGTGAAATTTTACAAATACCTGATCGGCACCCTGCTTGGTTTGCCGTTGCCGATCATGCTGTATTGCATATTCTTTGACTATATCGGCAAGGCGCTGCATTTGCATTAAAGCGCATGGCGGGTCGCTTCACCCGGTCGCTTCCATCAATGCGGAAGCGACAGATATAGCCGGCCAAGGTCCGTGAGCTGCCCGGGAGCGCCCAGCAAGCTGGTGAAATGGCTGTCGTTGTTCCAGCGGCCGGTAAACCATGCATAGCGAAATACATCGGCGCGCGCCTCGCAGACAGCCACCATGTCGGTCATCTGGGCCTTTTGCTTGGCAAGCGTGTCGATCTGCGCGCCGTCTGCTTGCGCATGCCAGTTGGCGAATTCGGTGACCCAGAACGGTTTGCCGTACTTGGCGAGGCGGTCGAGTTGCCCTGCCAGACCGTAGTCGTACCAATGGAACGCCAGGTAATCGATTTGCGGATCGCGGCTGCCGTTGGCGTTGCGATAGGCGGCATAGAAGGCATCCAGCCATACCACCGGATCGGCGTAACCCGGCATGGTGCCCCAGCTGATCGCCGGCCCGACTATCTTGACGCCGGTGTGCGCCGCGATCGCTTCGAAGCCAGGCCACAGGTTGGCGGCCTGCTGCGGCGTGAGATTGGATTGGTCGGACTGGTTGGGCTCGTTGAGTACCAGCAGATACTTGATTTGAGGATTCTTCTTGAGGGATGCTTCGATGCTGGCGGCGTCGTAGTTGCCGTTCCACAGCATCGGATAAAAATCCATCTG
>NZ_JAQGLV010000210.1 GCF_028292705.1 Collimonas fungivorans
TGGCAGCCGCCAGCAACATCGGGCCCAGGAGAGTAAAATACTGCATTGCATCAATCCCCTTCGCAGTAATCCACCCAATCAACCAAGTCGTCGCCCACCATGTCCGAAGAAGTTAGTCTCGACCGCGCCAGCCAGCCGCTGTCCGGGACCGCCGTCACGTTCCACATCGTTTCTACTGCATTTTTTACATTCATTTGCTATCTGGCAATCGGCATACCGCTGGCGGTGCTGCCCGGCTACGTCCATACCGACCTCGGCTACAGCTCGGTGCTGGCCGGCCTGGCGATCAGCATGCAGTACCTGGCGACCTTGCTGAGCCGGCCGTTCGCCGGCCGCATGGCCGATTCGGTCGGCCCCAAGACCGCCGTCCTGCGCGGCCTGGCCGGCTGCAGCGTCAGCGGCGTGTTCCTGCTGGCGGCGGGATTCTTTCCGCACATGCCGGCGCTAAGCCTGGCGATCCTGCTGATTGGCCGGCTGGTGCTCGGCTGCGGCGAAAGCATGGTCGGCACCGGCGCGATTACCTGGGGCATTGGCCGGGTCGGCGCCCAGCACACGGCGCGCATGATTTCCTGGAACGGCATCGCCACTTATGGCGCACTGGCTATCGGTGCGCCGCTGGGCGTGGTGATCCACCATGCCTGGGGCCTGGCCGCAGTAGGCGCCACGGTGACCGTGCTGTCGCTGGGCGGTTTCCTGCTGGCGCGCCTGAAAGCGGCGACGGCCGTGGTGCGCGGCGAACACTTGCCGTTCCAGCACGTATTGCGCAAAGTATTTCCACATGGCATGGGCCTGGCCCTGGGCTCGATCGGCTTCGGTTCCATCGCCACTTTCATCACCTTGTTTTACGCCAGCCATCAATGGCCCAACGCGGCATTTTCACTGACCTTGTTCGGCACCTTCTTTGTCGGCGCGCGCCTGCTGTTCGCCAGCACCATCTCGCGCTTCGGCGGTTTCCGGGTGGCGATCGTCTGTTTCTCGGTCGAAGCGCTTGGCCTGTTGCTGCTGTGGCAGGCCAGTTCGCCTGCGCTGGCGCTGGTCGGCGCGTCGCTTACCGGCTTCGGTTTTGCCCTGATCTTCCCTGCGCTCGGAGTGGAAGCGGTGAACCTGGTGCCGGCCACCAACCGCGGCAGCGCCCTCGGCGCCTATTCGGTGTTCCTGGACCTGGCGCTGGGCGTCACCGGCCCGCTGGCGGGATTGATCGTGGGCCAGTTCGGCTGTCCGGAAGTGTTCCTGTTCGCCGCCGTGGCGTCGCTGGCAGCGGTGGCGCTGACTGTCAGCATGTATCGCCGTGCGCAGCCGGCTTCCAGCACTGCCGTCCCCGGTTAGGCCGGGAAAAACACGGGCGTTGCTTTGCCTGCGTCGAATTGACTTAAAATCGAGCTGCAAGTCTTCATACATCACTGTTAGAAGGAGTAGCGCAATGGTAAAGAAAAGCGTCGCCGTCATCGACATCGGCATCAGCGACAAGGATCGCAAGAAAATCGCCGACGGGCTCAGCAAGCTGCTGGCCGACACCTACACCCTGTACCTGAAAACCCACAATTTCCACTGGAACGTCACCGGGCCGATGTTCAATACATTGCACCTGATGTTCGAAACCCAGTACAACGAACTGTGGCTGGCGGTGGACCTGATCGCGGAACGGATACGCGCGCTCGGCTACCCTGCGCCGGCTACCTACAAGGCTTTCTCCAAGCTAACTTCGATTACGGAAGAAGAAGGCGTGCCGAACGCGACCGCCATGATCCAGCAATTGGTGCAGGGACAGGAAGCCGTCACTCGCACCGCGCGTTCGATTTTCCCGGTGGTTGACGCCGCCTCGGATGAACCGACCGCGGACTTGCTGACGCAGCGCATGCAGCTGCATGAAAAAAATGCGTGGATGCTGCGCAGCCTGCTGGAAACCTGAACGGTTTCAAATCAACCGAGCGGTCGCGGCGACAATCAATTTGCAGCCGCGATCATCGGCGCCTAGCGGTTTTCAAATAACGTAACGAAGCTGCGCGCTGCAGCGGCGGGATCGTCCGCCAGGTAAACGCTGCTGATGGCAGCCACCATATCGGCGCCGGCCGCAATCAGGGGCACCGCGTTCTCTTGCGTCATGCCGCCGATCACCACGTTCGGCGCCGCAATTTGCGCTTTGGCGCGGGTGACGATGTCGGGCGGCGTGGTGACCGGATATTTCTTGACGCGCGACGGATAGAATCCGCCGAACGCCACATAGCTGGCGCCGTCGCGGTATGCGGCATGCGCCAGTTCCAGGTCGCCGTAACAGGACGCGCCGACAATCTTGTCCGCGCCCACCATGGCCCGCACTTCGGCCACGCTGGCGTCGGTGCCGCCGACGTGGATGCCGTCCGCTCCCAGCTCCATGCATAGCTCGACATAATCGTTGACGATAAAGGGCCGCTGATAACGCCGGCACAATTTCAGCAAGGCTTCAGCCTGTTGCCGCCGTTGCGCGGCATCCGCGGTCTTGTGCCGGTACTGCAGCAAGGCCGCGCCTCCCTGCAAGGCTTGCTCGGTTACCTGCAACAGTTTGTCGGTGTCGTCCCAATCGGGTGTGACGATGTATAAACCCTTCATCGCTTTATCCTCGTAATTTTAAGAATGGCAGAGTGCGGCTGGGGATGCGCTGGCCGGCCGCGATGGCATAGGATTCCGCCAAAGTCTGCTGGCAATAGGTTTGCGCAGCGTCTATCGCCGGCTCCATGTCGATGCCTTGCGCCAGCAGCGCCGACAACGCCGCCGCCAGGGTGCAGCCGCTGCCGTGGAATTCGCCCGGCAGGCGCGGCCAGCGCCAGCTGCGCTGTCGGCTCCGGCTGATCCAGCGGTTCACTACTTCATCCGGTTCCCGACCATGGCCGCCCTTCAGCAGCACATGCCGGCAGCCGCGCTCAAGCAGCAGCGCGGCTTGTTGTTCGGGACTGACCTGGGCGCCGCACAAACGGTCGGCCTCAATCCGGTTCGGCGTGATCACGGTGGCCAGCTCGAATAGCGGGGCCAGCGCCGCAACCGGATCTTCACTTGCCAGGCTGTCGCCGCCGCCGGTCGCCAGCACCGGATCGAACACCACCGGCAAATCAGGCTGCCGTGAACGCAGCTCACGGATAATGTCGGCAATCGCTTCGGCATTGGCGCGGTTGCCGACGATGCCGAGCTTGACCGCGGAGATATCGATACGATCAACCAGCGCCTGCGCCTGTTGCCGCACCAGATCCGCAGCCACCGGATGGACGCCGAACACGCGCTGGTTGTCCTGCACTGTCAGCACCGTCACTACCGACAAGGGATGTCCGCCGAGTGCGGCAATCGCCGTGATGTCGGCCTGCAAACCGGCGCCGCCGCTTGGGTCCGAGCCGGAAAACACCAGCACGCAGGCCGGCGCTGCAGCACCTGCATTCACTTGATTCGTCCCGCCATCGGTGAGGATGGCGACGCCGCAAAGCGCTTCGGAATCCGGCCGGCGAGAAACGCTTCGCGCCCGGCTTCGATCGCCAGCCGCATCGCCCGCGCCATGCGGATCGGGTCCTGGGCGCCGGCAATCGCGGTATTCATAAGCACGCCGTCGCAACCCAGCTCCATCGCAATCGCCGCATCGGACGCGGTGCCGACGCCGGCATCGACCAGCACCGGCACCTTGGCCTGCTCGATGATCAGCGACAGGTTCCACGGGTTCAGGATGCCCATGCCAGAACCGATCAGCGACGCCAGCGGCATCACCGCAACGCAGCCGATCTCTTCCAGCAGGCGCGCCTGGATCGGATCGTCGCTGCAATACACCATGACGTCGAAACCGTCCTTGACCAGGGCTTCTGCCGCTTTCAAGGTCTCCGGCATGTTGGGAAACAGTGTACGTTCGTCGCCCAGCACTTCCAGCTTGGCCAGCTTGTGCCCGTTCAGCAATTCACGCCCGAGCTGCAGCGTGTAAATCGCATCGGCGGCAGTGTAGCAACCCGCTGTGTTGGGCAGGATGGTGTAACGCGATGGCGGCACCACATCCAGCAGGTTGGGTGCTTTCGGGTCCTGGCCGATGTTGACGCGCCGGATCGCCACCGTGATGATTTCGGCGCCGCTGGCTTCGGTGGCGGCGCGCGTCTGCTCCAGGTCGCGGTACTTGCCGCTGCCGACCAGCAGCCGCGAGCTATAAGTCTTACCGGCGATAGTCAGGCCGGTGTCTTGTTGTCCCGTTTCAGGGAGAGAATTCAGATCCATGACAAATCCTTTAAAGATTTCCTACGATTTCCAGTGCGCACCCGAATAACTTTGTGCCGCCTCCAGAAACCGTAGCGAGCGGCTCAAGGTCTGGGTAAGAAGCGCAGCCGTACGAAAGTACGGTGAGCATCGCAGCCCGGAGATTGAGTCGCGCAGTAGGTTTATGGAGGTGGATTACCCACCGCCGATGGCGCGCACGACATCTACCTTGTCTTCCGGCTGCAAGATGCGCTGCGGCCACAGGCTGGCCGGCACCACCTGCCGGTTGACGGCGACCGCCACCGCCTTCCCGGCCAGTTCCAGCGCCGTGATCAGCTGTTGCAGGTTCTCGCCGTCAGCCAGCGGATGCGGCGCACCGTTAAGAACGATTTCCATCATCGGCCTCACTGCTTGCTGTAGATTTCCGCGCCGTTCTTGACGAACTCGATGGCTTTCACTTCCATTCCCTGCTTCAACGCAGCGATGTCGGAAATGCCTTGCGCGGCGGCGTATTCGCGCACTTCCTGGGTGATCTTCATGGAGCAGAAATGCGGGCCGCACATGGAGCAGAAATGCGCTACCTTGGCGGAATCCTTGGGCAGGGTTTCGTCATGGAATTCGCGCGCCTTGTCCGGATCGAGGCCGATGTTGAACTGGTCCTCCCAGCGGAATTCGAAACGTGCTTTCGACAAGGCGTTGTCGCGGATCTGCGCGCCCGGATGGCCCTTGGCCAGGTCGGCCGCATGCGCCGCGATCTTGTAGGTGATGATGCCGTCCTTGACGTCGACCTTGTTCGGCAAGCCCAGATGCTCCTTCGGCGTGACGTAGCACAGCATGGCCGTGCCGTACCAGCCGATGGTGGCGGCGCCGATGCCGGAAGTGATGTGGTCGTAGCCTGGCGCGATGTCGGTGGTCAGCGGTCCGAGCGTGTAGAACGGCGCTTCGTGGCACTGTTCCAGCTGCAGGTCCATGTTTTCCTTGATCAGATGCATCGGCACGTGGCCCGGGCCTTCGATCATTACCTGCACATCGTGTTTCCAGGCGATCTGGGTCAGTTCGCCCAGGGTCTTCAGTTCGCCCAGCTGCGCTTCATCGTTGGCGTCGTAGATCGAACCTGGACGCAAGCCGTCGCCGAGGCTGAAGCTGACGTCGTAGGCTTTCATGATTTCGCAGATGTCTTCGAAGTGGTCATACAGGAAGGATTCGCGGTGATGCGCCAGGCACCACTTGGCCATGATGGAACCGCCGCGGCTGACGATGCCGGTCAGGCGCTTGGCTGTCATCGGCACGTATTGCAGGCGTACGCCGGCGTGGATGGTGAAATAATCGACGCCCTGCTCGGCTTGCTCGATCAAGGTGTCGCGGAAGATCTCCCAGGTCAGGTCTTCGGCCTTGCCGTTGACCTTTTCCAGCGCCTGGTAGATTGGCACAGTGCCGATCGGCACTGGCGAATTGCGGATGATCCATTCGCGGGTTTCGTGGATGTGCTTGCCGGTCGACAGGTCCATCACGTTATCGCCGCCCCAGCGGATAGCCCAGGTCATCTTTTCGACTTCCTCGCCGATCGACGAAGTCACCGCGGAATTGCCGATGTTGGCGTTGATCTTGACCAGGAAATTGCGGCCGATGATCATCGGTTCGATTTCCGGATGGTTGATGTTGGCGGGAATGATGGCGCGGCCGCGGGCGATTTCATCGCGCACGAATTCCGGCGTGACGAAATCGCCTGCGGCCGGCAGCGACGCGCCGAACGACTGGCCCGGATGCTGGCGGCCCATCAGGTCGGCCAGCTTGTTGCCCATCGGGCCGGAGGCTTTCAGCTCTTCCAGGTATTCCTTGCGGCGCATGTTTTCGCGGATCGCCACGAATTCCATTTCCGGCGTGACGATGCCTTGGCGAGCGTAATGCATCTGCGAGACA
Organism: Collimonas fungivorans; assembly: GCF_028292705.1. Classification (GTDB taxonomy): domain Bacteria; phylum Pseudomonadota; class Gammaproteobacteria; order Burkholderiales; family Burkholderiaceae_D; genus Collimonas; species Collimonas fungivorans_B. Next base: position 6,115 of record NZ_JAQGLV010000210.1, read on the forward strand.
TTCTTGCCGGCCTTGGCGCGGCGCGGCTTGCGGTGCAGGTTGAAGCGCAGTTCGGCCAGCTTGGGATCGTTGAGGCGCTCGATGCCGTATTCCGAGCTCGGGCCCGGCAGTTCTTCGGTATCGTCGCGTTCCATGATCCATGGCAGGCGCGGCGTCGCCAGGCCGGAGCGGATATCGATCTTTACATCGGGATCGCTGTACGGTCCCGAGGTGTCATAGACATAGATCGGCGGATTCTTTTCGGCGCCGAACGAGGCCGGCGTATCGGACTGGCTGATCTGGCGCATCGGTACGCGGATGTCGGGACGCGAGCCGGTGACATAGATCTTGCGGGAATTGGGCAGGGGGTGGATGGCGGCTTCATCCACCGTTGCTGTGGCGGACAAGAATTTCGGATTGGCGTTCATATTGGCTCCTTTGCTTGTAATTCATGGCTTGGAGCCAGCAAAGGAGTTTTCGAGTCTGGGGCGCGGGATCACGGAACATTCTTGTGAATCGGCCGGTTACATCTCGACAGCTTCCCTTCGCTGGCATTACCCAGATCAGGTTCGAGGGTATTTCTCACCCGATTGCATTGGCATTTCAGCAATCAGGACCCCTAGCGTTGCATTGCCCCGGTGTTTGAATCCCGAAGCAGCGGAAAGGATTTTACACCCGCAATCGGCTCGCGGTATATCGAAAATCCGGGTTTCCTTATCCCAGATCAAGTATAGAAGCCGGCGATCCGTGGCAAATCCGCCTGCACGATTGTCTTTACGTCAAAAAACCATGTCTCCCGGCCGCCAATGCTAGGACCGAGTCGGCTGCGTACTTTATAATCATCGTTTTAGATCGCTTTAGCAAAGAACCCCAATAAATCATGGAATTAGCCAAGTCTTTCGACCCTGCCGAGATTGAACAATTCTGGCGCAGCGAGTGGGAAAAGCGCGGGTACTACACCGCCACCACCGACGCCGACAAGCCGTCCTTCAGCATCCAGTTGCCGCCACCCAACGTCACCGGCACGCTGCACATGGGTCACGCTTTCAACCAGACCATCATGGATGGCCTGACCCGCTACCACCGGATGCGCGGTTTCAACACGGCATGGATCCCGGGCACCGACCACGCGGGCATCGCCACGCAAATTGTGGTCGAACGGCAACTCGACGCGCAAAAGATTTCGCGCCATGACCTCGGCCGTGAAAAATTCGTCGAAAAAGTCTGGGAATGGAAAGAACAGTCGGGCTCGACCATCACTGGCCAGATGCGCCGCATGGGCGCTTCTACCGACTGGAGCCGCGAATACTTCACGATGGACGAAAAACTGTCCGGCACCGTGGTGGAAGTGTTTGTAAGGCTGTTTGAACAGGGCCTGATCTATCGCGGCAAACGGCTGGTGAACTGGGATCCGGTGCTGGGCACCGCCATCTCGGAACTGGAAGTGGCGTCGGAAGAAGAAGACGGTTCGATGTGGCATATCCGTTATCCGTTTGCCGACGGCAGCGGCCACCTGACGGTCGCCACCACGCGTCCTGAAACCTTGCTGGGCGACGTTGCCGTGGCAGTCGATCCGACTGACGAACGTTATATCCACCTGGTCGGCAAGATGCTCAAGCTGCCGTTGACCGACCGCGAAATTCCGGTGATCGCCGACAGCTACGTCGACAAGGAATTCGGCACTGGCTGCGTGAAGATCACGCCAGCCCATGATTTCAACGATTACGCAGTAGGCCAACGACATCAGCTGGCGCAAATCACGATCCTGACGCTGGACGCCAAGATCAATGAAAACGGCCCGGCCCAGTACCAGGGCATGGATCGTTTCGTGGCGCGCAAGCAGATAGTGGCCGACCTCGATGCCCAAGGCTTGCTGGAATCGGTCAAACCGCACAAGCTGGTGGTGCCGCGCGGCGACCGCACCGGCGTGGTGATCGAACCGATGCTGACCGACCAGTGGTTCGTGGCGATGAGCAAGCCGGCGCCGGAAGGCACGCACTTCCCGGGCAAGTCGATTACCGAAGTCGCACTGGAAAAAGTCGCCAACGGCGAAATCCAGATGATTCCGGAAAACTGGAACAACACCTACAACCAGTGGCTCAACAATATCCAGGACTGGTGCATCTCACGCCAGTTGTGGTGGGGCCACCAGATCCCGGCCTGGTACGCGGACGACGGCCAGATCTTTGTCGCCCGCGACGAAGCTGCCGCCCGGGCGCAAGCCGCGGCCGCAGGCTATAGCGGCGAACTCAGGCGCGACGACGATGTGCTCGACACCTGGTTCTCGTCGGCGCTGGTGCCGTTCTCGACCCTGGGCTGGCCGGAAGAAACGCCGGACTACAAGATGTTCCTGCCGTCCTCGGTGCTGGTCACCGGCTTCGACATCATCTTCTTCTGGGTGGCGCGGATGGTCATCATGACCACCCACTTCACCGGCAAGGTGCCGTTCAAGACCGTCTACGTGCACGGCCTGGTGCGCGACGGCAACGGCCAGAAGATGTCCAAGTCGAAAGGCAATACGCTTGACCCTATCGACCTGATCGACGGCATCACGCTGGAAGAACTGGTCGCCAAGCGCACCGTCAGCCTGATGAAGCCGAAGGACGCGGAACGCATCGCCAAGGCGACCCGCAAGGAATTCGCCGACGGCATCCCGGCCTTCGGCACCGATGCGCTGCGCTTCACTTTCGCCTCGCTGGCGACACTGGGCCGCAACATCAATTTCGACCTCGGCCGCTGCGACGGCTACCGCAATTTCTGCAACAAGCTGTGGAACGCCACCCGCTTCGTGCTGATGAACACCGAAGGCAAGGACTGCGGTTTCGACGGCCATACGCCTGGCGTCTGCGACAAGGAAAAACTGCAATTCTCGCAAGCCGACCGCTGGATCGTTTCGCTCCTGCAGCGCACCGAAGCCGACGTCGCCAAGGGTTTTGCCGATTACCGTTTCGACAATATCGCTTCGGCCATCTACAAATTCGTCTGGGATGAGTATTGCGACTGGTACCTGGAAGTGGCCAAGGTGCAGATCCAGCACGGCAGCGAAGCGCAGCAGCGCGCTACCCGCCGCACTTTGCTGCGCGTACTGGAAGTCGTGCTGCGCCTGGCGCACCCGATCATTCCGTTCGTCACCGAAGCCCTGTGGCAAAGCGTGGCGCCACTGACCGGCAAGACACTCGACCCGGCCGGCGACTCCATCATGCGCCAGCCTTATCCTGAAGCGGCACTGGAAAAGATAGACGAAAACGCCGAAACCTGGATGACCCACCTGAAGTCGCTGACCGACGCCTGCCGCAACCTGCGCGGCGAAATGCAATTGTCGCCGGCGCTGCGGGTGCCGCTGATCATCGCCGGCTCGGCAGAGCAACAGGCTACGCTGCAGTCGTTCGCACCGTACCTGCAGGCATTGGCGAAATTATCAGAAGTACAAGTAGTAGAGACTCTACCCGAATCCCCTGCGCCGGTCTCCATAGTGGGCGATGCTAAGCTGCTGCTCAAGGTGGAAATTGATGTTGCAGCTGAACGGGAACGTCTGGGCAAGGAAATCACTCGTATAGAAGGGGAGATCGCCAAAGCCCAGGTCCAGCTAGGCAATGAGAGCTTTGTGGCAAGAGCACCGGCACAGGTGGTGGCACAGATGCAGGAACGCGTGGCCAATTTTTCGAGTACCCTTGAGAAATTGCGGGAACAGTTTGCAAAATTAAAAGTATCTTGATTTCTTAATAATACGATTGCGCCGGCCTGCAGCAACGCAGCCGGTGCGACAGAGACAGGAGACAAACATGAGTAAAACTTTAACGCAACTTTTGATGACGGCCATCGCCAGCACAGCCTTGCTGGCTTTCGGCGCCTTCGCACAAGACACCAGCTCGGCAGTCGGCCTGTGGAAGAATATCGATGACCATACCGGCAAGCCCAAGGCGCTGATCCGTATCAGCGAAGCCAACGGCGAACTGCACGGCAAGATCGAAAAGCTGCTGCGCGATCCCAGCCAGGACCAGAATCCGAAATGCGTGAAATGCCAGGGCGAGCTGAAAGACCAGCCTATCCTCGGCATGACCATCATCAACGGCATGAAAAAGGATGGCAACGAGTACAACGGCGGCACCATTCTTGATCCGGACAACGGCAAGGTTTACAAAAGCAAGATGTCGCTTGCCGACGATGGCAAGAAACTGAATGTACGCGGCTATATCGGCGTACCGATGCTTGGCCGCACCCAGACCTGGGTACGCGAAGAGTAATTGTTTCGCCAGTACGCTGTTTCCCCAAAAAAAATGCCGTTCAAGCGATTCGCTGAACGGCATTTTTATTTGCCTGGCGCTACACCCTGCAGCAGCCGGATTACACGAAGGATACCGTCAGGCCCGGCAGCGCGATGCCTGAAAACGCGGTGACCCAGGTCTGTCCTGCCTGCACCGGATAAGCATCGGTCCAGGTGCCGGTAGTGATGATTTCGCCGGCCTGCAAAGGCGTGAACTGCGATTGCGCATTCAGCACCTGGTGCAAATGCCACAAGGCGTGCACCGGGCTGTCCAGCACGTCGCTGCCGAAACCGGCGCCGCACAAGGTCACCGAATCTTCAGTGCAGCACGACAGCGAAACGCTGGCGTTGGCCAGCATGCTGGCGAGATTGCGGCGGGTTGCGGTCGACAGCATGTGCGGCTCGCCGACGATCAGCGTGCCGTGCAGGCCGAACGCGGCGATCGCATCGACCACTTCGAATTTCCAGTCCGGGAAAGGGCACACCACGATTTCGAAGGCGTGCGCCATCCATTCGATGCAGTCGGCGATTTCTTCCAGGTCCGCATCCGGCGCCGGCGTCCGTCCCAGGCTGAACACTACTTCCGGTTCGATGCGCGGCTGCAGCGCCCCTTCCAGGCTCTGGATGCCGCGGTTATCTTCGGCGTAGCGCACCGTACTGTCGAACACATGCGCCCAGATCGGTGCATTGATAGTTTCGGTAATGCCGTATTTTGGCCAGATGGTGCGGTTGCTGAAGCCGACCTTGCGGCCGACCGGGGTATCGCCCTGGCCGATGCTGGCGTCCAGGATGCGCTTGCCGATATCGTATCCGTCCATCGGCGAGAGAGCGTCGGCGGCCGACAACAGCGGCATCAATTTGGCACGCGCCCGCGCATCCAGAAGCTGGTTGGCGTAACGGTTAGCTTTGGTAGACATAAGCATGGTTGACTTGCACACTATTAGTGAAGGCTATCGTATTGTCTGTGACGTTTAATTTTTACACAAGCGCAGAAATGTTGATATTCCGGCACTTGCATTGCGGGACGACACGGGGCCCGCGATCCTGCCTTGATGAGAAACGTTTATCGAATCCGCGATTTCTGCAGAAACTGGTCAAGCTGGGCAGCGAACAAATGGCGGTCGCTCTGGTTGAATGCGGCCGGACCGCCGGTTTCCACGCCGCTTCCGCGCAGCTCATCCATGAAATTACGCATGGTCAGATGCTGCTGGATGTTGTCATTCGTATAAAATTCGCCGCGCGGATTCAATGCCTTGCCGCCCTTCTCCAACACATCGGCGGCCAGCGGGATATCCGCTGTGATCACCAGGTCGCCAATTTGCAGCAGCCGGACGATTTCACGATCGGCGACGTCAAAACCTGCCGGCACCTGCACTGCCCTGATGAAACGGGATGGCGGCACTCTCAGCAACTTGTTGGCCACCAGGACCACTACTATCTGCAAACGGTCGGCGACCCGGAACAGAATCTCCTTGATGACGTTCGGACATGCATCGGCGTCAACCCAGATCTGCATCGCCGCCGGCTGTCCGGTTGCTGCATCGGCATCTGTAGGCGAATTAATTTTGCCCCCATAACTCACCGTTCGGCCCGGTGCGCGGCGCCGCCACGCCAAAATGGGTGTATGCCAGCGGAGTTGCAATGCGGCCGCGCGGCGTGCGCTGCAGGTATCCCTGCTGGATCAGGTACGGTTCAAGCACATCTTCGATCGTGTCGCGTTCTTCGCCGATGGCGGCGGCAAGGTTGTCGAGGCCGACCGGACCGCCGCCGAACTTGAACAGCACCGCTTCCAGCAGCTTCCTGTCCATGACGTCGAAACCGACCGGATCGACATCCAGCATCACCAGCGCGGCATCCGCCATCGGCTTGGTGATTTCGCCATTGCCTTTGACTTCGGCGTAGTCGCGCACCCGGCGCAGCAGGCGGTTGGCGATGCGCGGCGTGCCGCGGCTGCGCTTGGCGATTTCGAAAGCGCCATCGTCCATGATCGGCGCACCCAGCAAGGAAGCGCTGCGCGTGACGATCTTGCTCAATTGCTGCGGCGTATAAAATTCCAGGCGGGCGACGATGCCGAAGCGGTCGCGCAGCGGATTGGTCAGCATCCCGGCGCGCGTGGTCGCGCCTACCAGGGTGAACGGCTGCAGGTCCAGGCGCACCGAGCGCGCGGCCGGGCCTTCGCCGATCATGATATCGATCTGGTAATCTTCCAGCGCGGGATAGAGGATTTCTTCCACCACCGGCGACAAGCGATGGATTTCATCGATGAACAGCACGTCATTGGCTTCGAGATTGGTCAGCAGCGCAGCCAGGTCGCCGGCGCGTTCCAGCACCGGGCCCGAAGTCTGGCGCAGGTTGACGCCCATTTCGCGCGCAATGATATGCGCCAGCGTGGTCTTGCCCAGGCCCGGGGGACCGAACAGCAAGGTATGGTCCAGAGCTTCGCGCCGCTGCCTGGCGGCGGTAATGAATATCTGCAGCTGGTCGCGTATCTTTTCCTGGCCGACATACTCGTCCAGCTGCTTCGGCCGCAGCGCCCGCTCGATCGCCTCTTCATTCGGCGAAGCAGGCGTGGCAGCGATAATGCGTTGTTCGGCGAAATCGTCGGTTTGGATACTCATGGTCGGATTGTAGCCAGACTGTAGCGATTAGATATAAAAAAAGACATCTACACCATCAATAAAGCAATAATGATCAGCTTTAGCCTGTCCGATTACAACTTGGACAGGGCTTTCAGTGCCAATTTGATACCGTCCGACACGCTGGCGTCAGCCGGCAGCTGCTTGAGCGCCAGCATCGCTTCCTTGTCGGAATAACCAAGCGCAATCAGGGCATTCAGGATATCGCCGCTGGCGTCGCTGGCATGATGGCTGCCGACCGGTCCCAGGTCCGCTCCCAGCTTGCCTTTCAATTCGAGCAACAGGCGCTCGGCGGTTTTCTTGCCGATGCCGGGCACCTTGGTGAGGCGGCCGGCTTCCTGCATGGTGATCGCCTGCGCCAGATCCTGCACCGACATGCCCGATAAAATGGACAAGGCGGTACGGGCGCCGACGCCGCTGATCTTGATCAGCTGCTTGAAAACATTCCGTTCCTCGGCAGTGCCGAAGCCATACAGCACATGCGCATCTTCGCGTATCGCCAGGTGGGTCAGCAAGGCAACCTTCTCGCCCAGCCCCGGTAAATTATAAAAAGTGCTCATCGGCACACCGACCTCGTAGCCGACGCCATTGCAGTCAATTAATAATTGGGGAGGATTTTTTTCGAGCAGAATCCCGGAAAGACGACCTATCATCGCAGTATGGCCTTTATGTGAATCAATGAATCATACAGGACAACTGGTTAAAAACACAGTGGTTTTGTTACGGGAAAGATGAAATTGCCGGAAATTATCGACTACGTAAACCAAAACCCCAAAGCAAAAACCCTCTGCAGTTGTCTGCAGAGGGTTTTTTAATAAAAGCCTGACGATGACCTACTTTCACACTGGTTGCAGCACTATCATCGGCGCAAAGTCGTTTCACGGTCCTGTTCGGGATGGGAAGGGGTGGTACCAACTCGCTATGGTCATCAGGCATAACTTGTATCGCAGTTTGTTCTCCGGTTGGAGCAACAAAGAGCGCAATTTAGAAGAAGTAGTTTTTTATACCGGCTCCACCAGGGTGGGTGGAGTCGGTTGGGTATGAATGTCCAAACGGTGTTGCTATCGTTGATGGATAGTCACCTTGGCAAACAAATAAGCTCATCATATAACCTGCTAAGGTTATAGGGACAAGCCTCACGGGCAATTAGTACTGGTTAGCTTAACGTATTACTACGCTTCCACACCCAGCCTATCAACGTCCTGGTCTCGAACGACCCTTTAGGGGAATCTAGTTCCCGGGAAATATCATCTTAAGGCAAGTTTCCCGCTTAGATGCTTTCAGCGGTTATCTCTTCCGAACTTAGCTACCCGGCAATGCCACTGGCGTGACAACCGGTACACCAGAGGTTCGTCCACTCCGGTCCTCTCGTACTAGGAGCAGCCC
>NZ_JAQGLV010000217.1 GCF_028292705.1 Collimonas fungivorans
TGAGCTTGACTGCCAGGTCGCCTTCGACGATCTGGCAGTGGTAGAGGTCGAACTGCACTTGCAGGTTGGAGGCGCCGACCTCGGCGCAGATCGCCTGCGCATCGTCCTGGCGGTTCAGGAAGAAGCCGGGGATGTCGCGCGTATTGATCGGTTCGATCACGATCGTGACGCCGAACGCGGCTGCTTCCGCGGCCGCATAGGCCAGGTTTTCCAGGTACACGGCGCGATGGCGGGCACGGTCCTGCTGCGGCTGGATCAGGCCAGCCATGACGTGCAGTTTTTTATTGCCGAGCGCTTGCGCATATTCCAGGGCGGTGGCGACGCTGCGCTTGAACTCATCCTCACGCCCTGGCAGCGAAGCGAGGCCGCGCTCGCCGGCGGCCCAGTCGCCCGGAGGTGCATTGAACAGCGCCTGCGTCAGGCCGTTGTCCCGCAACCGGGCTCGCAGCTCGGCGGCGGCATGCTCGTACGGGAACAGGAATTCGACGCCCTTGAAGCCGTCCTTGGCCGCAGCCGGAAAGCGCTCAAGGAAAGCGTGCTCGTTGTACATCATGGTGAGGTTGGCGGCAAAACGTGGCATTGCATAACTCCTGAAAATTCGTCCTGAAAAATTCGTCCTGAAAATTTATCCCGAAAATACGTTGTTAGCGGTTGACCATCTTGGCCGGCGTGCGCAAGATCGCAATCGAACCTATCACCAGCATGCCGGCAAGCATGAACATGCCGGTCTGGTTATTGTGCGTCGTATCCTTCAGCCAGCCGACCAGGAACGGGCTGACGAAACCGGCCAGGTTGCCGACCGAGTTGATCACCGCGATGCCGGCAGCGGCGCCGGTACCAGACAAGAAGGCCGTCGGCAGCGACCAGAACAGCGGCGAGCAGGTCAGCACACCCATGGCGGCCAGCGACAGGAAGGCGATTGCAATCACGGTATTGTCGGCCGCGATCGCGGATACCACAAAGCCGACAGCGCCCAGCAAGGCCGGCACGATCAGGTGCCAGCGCCGTTCGCGCATGCGGTCGGAGCGGCGGCCGATGAGGATCATGGCGAACACCGCGCAGACAAAAGGAATGGCGCTGATCAGGCCGATCTTGAAATCGCCGACGACGCCGGAGGCCTTGACCAGGGTCGGCAGCCAGAACGTCAGGCCGTACTGGCCCATGACGATGCAGAAATAGATCAGGCACATGTGCCAGATGCGGATGTCCTTGAACACGGCAGCGGTCGACTTCGGGCTTTGTTTGTCTTTCTGGTCGGCGCGGATTTCCGCTTCCAGGAAATCCTTCTCCGCTTCCGTCAGCCACTTGGCCTTGCGGATGCTGTTGTCCATCACGAAAAACACTGCAATGCCGACCAGGATCGCCGGTATCGCTTCGATCATGAACATCCATTGCCAGCCGTGCCAGCCGCTGGAGCCGTGGAACGATTGCATGATCCAGCCGGACAGCGGATTGCCGAAAATGCCGGATACCGGGATCGCCGCCATGAAGGTAGCCACCACCTTGGCTCGGCGATGCGAAGGAAACCAGTAAGTCAGGTAGAGGATGATGCCGGGATAAAAACCGGCTTCGGCTATCCCCAGCAGAAAGCGCAAGACATAGAACTGGGTCGGCGTCTGGACCCAGGCGAAGCAGGCCGACAAGATGCCCCAGGTAATCATGATGCGGGCGATCCACAGCTTGGCGCCGACCCGGTTCATGATCAGGTTGCTGGGCAGTTCGAACAGGAAGTAGCCGAGGAAAAATATGCCGGCGCCGAGGCCGAAGATGGTTTCGCTGAAACCCAGGTCCTGCGACATCTGCAGCTTGGCGAAACCGACGTTGACGCGGTCCAGGTAGGCCACCACGTAGCACAGCATGATGAACGGCACAAAGCGCCAGAATACTTTCTTGTACAGGTTTTCGGCTTGTTCGGCCGGCAGGCTTGCAGTTGCCTGTTTGCCTTTGTTCGTAATTGTTGCTGACATCTTGTCTCCACCAGTTTGATTTTTAAAGTCCGGACGTTTCTATTTTTTTTTTGAAACTTACCAGCGCGCTCCAAATACCCGATACAACTCGTCCAGGGCCTCTGCACTCAGAGGCTCCGGTTTATCCTTTACCATCAGCCACAGGCGCGCCGTTTCTTCCAGTTCCTCCAGCGCATATGCGGCTTGCGAAACGCTTTCATGCCACACCACCGGCCCCAGCCGTTCCAGCAACACGCCGCGCACGGCAGCCGCCAGCAACTTGACCTGTTCCGCTACCTGCGGATCGCCAGGGCGGCGGTAAGGAATCAGGGGAATGCGCCCGACCTTCATCACCTGGTACGGCGTGATCGGCGGCAGCACCGCGCTGTCATGCCAGACGCCGGCCAGGGTCAGCGCCACCAGGCTGGTCGAATGGGTATGCACCACGGCTTGCATCAGCGGGTTGTTGTCGTAGACTGCGCGATGCAAGGCCAGCGTCTTCGACGGCTTGTCGCCGCCGACCCACTGGCCGCTGAGGTCGACCTTGGCGATCTGCGCCGGCGCCAGCCTGCCGAGGCAGGCGTCGGTCGGCGTGATCAGCCAGCCGTCGTCGAGGCGGGCGCTGATATTGCCTGCCGCGCCCACCGTATAACCGCGCTGGTACAGGCTGGCGCCGATGTCGCAGATTTCTTCGCGCAGCGCCTGTTCCTTGAGCGTGGTGCTGCCGCTGGCCTGGTTTTTCTGAGTGCTCATAGTCGCGTTTCGCCCAAGTGCCGGAGCGCCTTTTCAAAAAAATCGATGCTGCCGAAATTGCCCGATTTCAGCGCCAGCGCCAAAGGCGTGGTCCCAATCGATGCTGTCGCCGGCACGCCGGGATCGATTTGCGCGCCTATGCGCAAAGCACGCACGCCGAGCGCCTTGACCACCGCGCCGGAAGTTTCGCCACCGGCAATCACGAAGCGCCGCACGCCGCTCTCCAGCAAGGCTGCGGCGATATCGGCCAGCGCCTGTTCGATCAATAAACCGGCGCGTTCGACGCCAAGTTCGGCCTGCACCTGCTTCACTTGTTCTGGCGTAGTGGTGGCGTAGATCAGCGCCGGCTGCTTATCCAGATGCTCCCGGGCGAAGGCCAATGCCTGCGCGACTACCGGTTCGCCGCCGGCCAGCGCCAGCGGATCGATGCGGAATGCCGGGCGCTTCTCCATCCATGTTTTTACCTGGGCGTTGGTGGCTTTCGATGCGCTGCCGGCCAGGACTACCGACAAGCCTTCTACCGCCGGCAGTTCGCCGGCTGCCGCACCTTGTTGCGGATAGAGCAGCCCGGCGCGCACGAAGTTGCCGGGCAGGCCGAGCGCGATGCCGGAGCCGCCGGTGACCAGCGCCAAATCGGCGCAGGCAGCGCCGATGGCGTACAGGTCCTGGTTTTCCAGGGCGTCGACAATCGCCATCCGTACGCCTTGCCGGCGCAGCACGTCGATTCCGGCGCGGATCTGTGCGGCGCCCTGGGACACTGTCGGATAGTCGATCAGGCCGACCTTGGAAGGGGTCTGCTGCTGCAGCACGCGCACCAGGTTCGGATCGGTCATCGGCGTCAAGGGATGGTTCTGCATTCCCGATTCGCTGAGCAGCTGGTCCTGGATGAACAGGTGGCCGCGATACAGGGTGCGGCCGGTTTCCGGGAACACCGGGCAGGCTATCGTGAAATCGCTGCCCAGGGCTTGCAGCAGGGCGTCGGTCACCGGGCCGATATTGCCTTGCGGGGTGGAGTCGAAGGTCGAGCAGTATTTGAAAAAGAACTGGCGGCAGCCTTGCTGCCGCAGCCAGCCGAGCGCAGCCAGGGAATCGGCCACCGCTTCGGCGGCAGGCGCCGTGCGCGACTTGAGCGCCACCACGATGGCGTCTACATCCTGCGGCGCGCTGTCCGGCACGCCGATGGTCTGCACGGTGCGCATGCCTTCACGCACCAGCATGTTGGCCAGGTCGGTGGCGCCGGTGAAATCATCGGCGATGCAGCCGAGCAGGGGAGTTGTCTGTGCCGGCATGGTTACTCCCGCGCAGTCGGCAGCTGGATGCCGGGGAAAATCTTGATCACGGCGGCGTCGTCCTCTCCGCCGTGGCCGGCAGTGGACGCCATCATGAACATCTGGTGCGCGGCGGCTGACAGCGGCAGCGGGAATTTACTGGCCCGTGCGGTGTCCAGCACCAGCCCCAGGTCCTTGACGAAAATATCGACCGCCGACAGCGGTGTGTAATCGGCTTTCAGGATATGCGGGACGCGGTTTTCGAACATCCACGAATTGCCGGCGCTATTGGTGATCACTTCATACAAGGAGTCGGCATCGACCCCTTCGCGCAATCCCAGCGCCATCGCTTCCGCCGCGGCAGCGATATGCACGCCGGCCAGCAGCTGGTTGATGATCTTGACCTTGGAGCCCATGCCGTGCGCTTCGCCCAGC
>NZ_JAQGLV010000221.1 GCF_028292705.1 Collimonas fungivorans
GGCGGGAATGCCTGGTCAAGCTCCGCCAGGTCCTGCGCCGTGAGTGCGACATCGAGCGCCGCACGGTTCTCGCGCACATGCTCCGGGGCGACTGCCTTGGGAATGACGATGACCTGCTCTTGCCGCAGCAGCCATGCCAGCGCTATCTGCGCCGGGCTGGCCGCATGCCTTGCCGCGACCGCCAGCAGATGCGGGTTGCCGAGCAAGCGCTTCTGTTCGCTGGCGGACGATTCCAGCGGCGAATACGCCATCACCGGTATCGCGCGTTCACGACACCAGGGCAGCAGGTCCCATTCAACGCCGCGCCGTTTCAGGTTGTACAGCACCTGGTTGACCGCGACCTGTCTGCCGCCGGGCAGGTCGCTGACTTCCTGCATGCCGTCCCGGTCGAAATTGCTGACGCCGAAGTCGCGTATCTTCCCCGATTGCTTGAGCGATTCGAATGCTTCGAGCGTTTCCGCCAGCGGCACCGAACCGGGCCAGTGCAACAGATAGAGATCGATATGGTCGCTGCCGAGCCGCTTCAGGCTGCGTTCGCAGGCGGTCTGCATGCCGCGCCGGTCGGCGTTGTGCGGATAGACCTTGCTGACCACGAATACCTCCTCGCGGCGTCCCCGGATTGCCTCGCCCACGACTTTTTCGGCGCCGCCGTCGGCATACATCTCCGCTGTGTCAATCAGCGTCATTCCAAGGTCCATGCCCAGTTGCAGCGCGTCGATTTCGCGCTTTTTCCGGGCCGGGTCTTCTCCCATGTACCAGGTTCCCTGTCCCAATACAGGAATGACGGCGCCTGAAGGTAAAAGCAAGGTCTTCATTGTCGGGATTGCGATCCAAAAGGTTAATTTTGCGCGAGAACAGCAGTTTTTTCCAAGTTTTTGTGCTGCATCGCTCCTAAACTCGATTTCATTCTACAACGTAATCAAATGGAGAAAACCATGCAATCCAGCGCAGCCCGGAAGCAGTCAAATACTTTTCATCAGTTGCACCTCGGCCCTCAACCGTTGACTTTATTGAATGCCTGGGATGCTGCCAGCGCGCGCATCCTCGAACGCGCCGGGGCGCCGGCTATCGGCACCACCAGCGCGGGCATGGCGTGGGCGGCCGGTTATGCGGACGGCGAGCGGATGCCGGCCGCCGAACTGATCGCTGCCTGCGCCCGCATCTGCCGTGTCGCCAGCGTTCCGGTGAGCGTCGACATCGAACGTGGCTTCGGCCGCAGCACAGAAGAAGTAAGCGACGTCGTCCGGGCGTTAGTGGACATGGGCGTCGTCGGCATCAATATCGAGGATGGAGTGCTCCCGGGAACAAGCCAACTGGCGCCGCCGGAAATCCTGTGCGAACGCATCAGCGCGCTGCGCAAGATGCTGGCGCAGATGGATGCGCGGTTGTTCATCAATGCCCGCAGCGACACCTATTTTGTCGCCAACGACGATCCGGCGGCGCGTTACGAAGACACGGTGCGGCGCTCGCAGATGTATGCCACGGCCGGCGCCGACGGCATCTTCGTGCCAGGCATGGCGAACATCGACGACATAACGGGCTTCACGCAGACGGTTTCCTTGCCAGTGAACATCTACACCGGTTACGCCGGCGCGCCAGATGTCGATGTGCTAGAGCAGGCTGGCGTACGGCGCATCAGCGTAGGTTGCGGCCCCTTGCAATCCGCGCTCGGCCTGCTGCAGAGGATTGCCGGTGAAGCGCTCAGCCAGGGCAGCTTCCATGCCATGGGCAGCGGCATGCTTTCCGGCGGCGAAATCAATGCCCTTTTCCCCTAGTAACTTCACAGAAAGCACACGACCATGAACAAGAATGATTTTGAAGCATTGCGCAAGTTCATCGACACACCTTCGGGCCGCATCAGCTATGTCGAACAAGGTACAGGGCCGGTTGCCTTGTTCGTGCACGGCGTACTGGTGAACGGCTATTTATGGCGCCATCAGCTGTCCGAGCTGAGCGCGATACGGCGTTGCATCGCCGTCGACCTGCTGGCCCACGGCGCGACCGAGATCAAGCCGGACCAGGATGTGTCGTCGGCGGCAAACGCCCTGATGCTGCGGCAGTTCCTGGATGCGCTCGGAATCGACAGCGTCGACCTGGTCGGCAACGACGGCGGCGGCGGCATGGCGCAGATTTTTGCCGCCGCCAATCCGCAACGCGTGCGTAGCCTGACCCTGACTGACTGCGATACCCACGACAACTGGCCGCCGGAGGCATTCAAACCTTTCCTGGCCCTGTCCGCCGGCGGCGGCCTGAGCGGGGCGCTGCATACCATGCTGTCCGACAAAGGGTTCTACCGGTCCGCCAACGCACTTGGCCCGGCGTACGAAAATCCGGCCAGCGTGAGCGATGAGGCCATCGAGATCTATTTGCGCCCCCACCTGACCAGCGCCCAGCGCACGCGCGACCTGGAACGGTTCCTGGCGGCGTTCGATTGCACGGATACGGTGTCGGTGGAAGCGCAGCTGAAAAAACTCCACGCGCCGACATTGATCGTCTGGGGCAGCGACGACATATTTTTTGACGTGAAGTGGTCACACTGGCTTGAGAAAACCATTCCAGGCACGCGCCGGCGGGTGCAGCTGGATGGCGCCCGCCTGTTCTTCCCGGAAGAGCGCTGGCAGACATTCAACGCGGAACTGAGCGCGCACTGGCGGCACGCGGCTGCCTGAAAAATGCACACGGCAGCGCCCTCGGTTGCATCCGCGGACGCTGCCAGGCAGACAATTCAATGCCACTATGTGCCACTAAGCAATATTTCAGCAGGCGCGCTAGAATCCTCCAATCATTTTGTTATTCATCATCCAACCGTTGGAGCTTGATTCATGCTGCGTTCTGCTGTGTTGTCCGCCCTGCTTACCCTTTCCGTCACTCCCTTCGCCCAGGCCGCCGATCCGCTGAGTACGGTGGCCGAACGTTCCGGCTTCCAGAAAACCGGGCGTTACGAGGAAGTCATCGCGCTCTGCGCCGCGTTTCAGAAAGCCTATCCGAAACAGGTGCACTGCACCGAGTTCGGCCGCACCCCCGAAGGCCGGCCGATGCTGGCCCTGATCGTTTCGCGCAGCGGCGCGCTGACTGCGGAAGCCGCGCACCAGCGCAATGTGCCGGTGCTGCTGATACAAGGCGGCATCCACGCGGGCGAGATCGACGGCAAGGACGCCGGTTTCCTGGCCTTGCGTGAAGCCTTGCAAGACACCTCCGCCAACAGCGTGCTGAACAAGCAGGTGCTGGTTTTCGTACCGGTGTTCAATATCGACGGCCATGAGCGCTTCGGCCGCTGGAACCGCCCTAACCAGCGCGGTCCGGAAGAAATGGGCTGGCGCACCACCGGTCAGAACTTCAACCTGAACCGCGACTACGCAAAAGCCGACGCGCCGGAAATGCAAGCCATGCTGCAGCTGGTCAACCGCTGGGATCCGCTGGCTTATATCGACCTGCATGTTACTGACGGCGCCAAGTTCGAGCATGACGTTTCGATCCAGGTCGAGCCGGTGCACGCCAGCGACCTGGCCCAGCGCAAGGATGGCGAGGCGCTGCGCGACGCCGTGATCGGCGATCTGACCAAACAGGGTTCGCTGCCGCTGCCGTTCTACATGTCGTTCAAGGTCGACGACGACCCTAGTTCAGGGTTTGTCGACGGCGTCTCGCCGCCGCGCTTTTCCACCGGTTATTTCCATCTGCGCAACCGCTTCGGCATGCTGGTCGAAACCCATTCCTGGAAAGATTACCCGACCCGCGTGCGCATCACGCACAACACCATCGTCTCGATCATGGCGCAAATCGCCGCGCACGGCGACGCATGGCTGAAGACCGCGCAGCAGGCCGACCTGCGCGCCGCCAAGCTGGGCGGCCAGCCGGTTGCGCTGAGCTACGAGGCAAGCGAAAAAACCCGTCCGGTGGCGTTCCGCGGTTATGAATATACGCGCACCCAGTCAGATATTTCGGGCGCACTGATGACGCGTTACGATGAGAGCAAGCCGCAAATCTGGAATGTCACGGTGCGCGACGACCTGCAGCCCGACGTCAGCGTCAATGCGCCGCAGGCCGGTTACCTGGTGCCGGTGGCGCACGCTGCCTGGGTCGGGCAGAAACTGCGGCAGCATGGCATCGCTTTCCGCGTGCTGCCGGCGGCGCTGAACCGGGTGACCCTGGAAACTTTCCGCGCCACCAAAACCGGTTTCGCGGCGCAATCGATGGAGAGCCATCAGCTTCTCAAGCTGGAAGGAACATGGCATGGCGAAACCCGCGACCTCGGCCCTGGCGCGCTGTTCGTGCCGATCGCCCAGGCCAAGGCGAGGTTGGTGATGGCATTGCTGGAGCCGCAGGCGCCGGATTCGCTGGCGGCGTGGGGCGAGTTCAACAATGCCTTCGAGAAGAAAGAATATATGGAAGCGTATGTAGCGGAAGATGTCGCGCGCGAACAGTTGGCGGCGGACCCGGCGCTGGCGGCCGAGTTCAAGAAGAGACTGGCGGACGATCCTGAATTTGCCAAAGATCCGGCAGCGCGGCTGGAGTTTTTCGCGCGCCGCCATTCTTCTTGGGACGAGCGTTTTAACCTGTATCCGGTGATGCGGACTGCGGTCGTGCCAGGATAAGTCAAAGGAAGATGATATGCAGCCACAACAACGGAATCGCTGATGGGCAACAATGAGGAGAACAAGCCGGGCAATCCTGCGGCGGCGCGTCCTGAAGAACGCTATCGGCAAGTGCCTCAGGGATTCCGGCCGGGGCTGATTACTGCGATCACCGTCTTGCTCGGTTTCTCGCTCACCTTCTTGCGCTTCTGGGGCGTTGAAGATGTCTCGCATTGGACCTGGCACGCGCTGGGCGTTACTTTTGCGCTGGGGGTCGTGATTGCGTTGCAGATCGTGGCCCTGTTCCGGGCCTTGCGTATTGAAGACGATGAAGTACGCGAATACCGCAAAACCGTACGCTGGTTTATCGCGTCCACCATCCTGCTGCTGGTTGGCTTGCTGGTCGCTGCTCTCGACTGAGGCCGTCGAGGCGAACGCCGGGAATTACTTCTGGCTGTTGCCGATTTTTTTCGACAGGTAGAAACGCAGGGCAAAAGCGGCGACAACGGCGAGTAAAGGCAGGGCTTGAATGAAAGTCATGGCAGGGCTCCGGTTAGATAAACTGTGTTGATGCATCGCAGCATATAAAAACCGGGCACATATGGCCAATTCTTATTTCTGATTCCTTATATAAGGTTCATGAATATCTGGCCGGCTGCCGAACCCATCCTGGAATATAAAAAGCCCGCTATCTTTAACGATGCGGGCTTTCCCTGTCTCCTCACCTCTAGAGAGATGGACTCTTTTTTGCGTGAAGCGATACTGATCCAAAAAACTTTAACAGTCATCATGCGCCGCAACATAGCGTTGTTTTGCACCAACAGGCGCATATACCGCTTGTCTTGTCAGGCTGTTTTCGCGTAGCGATAGCGATACTCGTCGCTATTGTCATTTTTGAAATAATCGGCATTGGGTAACAATGCCTCGCGCTTGAAGCCCAGCCGCTCCACCAGGGCAATCGACGCCTGATTCCTGGTGTCGATCAGGGCATATACCGAGCGGGCGGCGAAAACGTCGATCAAATGATCCCTGAGCAGCAAGCACATTTCCGTTGCATAACCGCGCCTCTGGTGCGCGGAGAAGACAAAATACGCCAGCATCGCCTGCCCGTCCGCTTCGATACCGGCTTGCAAGTAAGCTACATACTCATTGCTGCCGCTGAGCCGCACTGCCCAGTTCAGCCAGATTTCGGAACCGTCCGGGGAACAACGGCTTTCCAGCCGGCGGTAACGCTCGCTCAGATGCGCCAACGACGCCGGTGCCTCCTGTGGAATGAAGGGGTACAGAGCCGGATCGCAGAAGTGCGGATACAGCGCTGCGGCGTGCGCTTCCACCAGCGGCTCCAGGATCAGGCGCCGGGTAAGCAAGGTGGTTTCCGCCGGTTTCGAACCATTCGCAGCCTGGTGATCCGGCATCATCGTCCTTGGCGGATGAAATCCACCGCCTTTTCAGCGATCATGATGGTGGGTGCATTGGTATTGCCGCCGATCAGGGTGGGCATGATGGAGGCATCCACCACGCGCAGGCCCTGGATGCCGCGCACCCGCAAGGTCGGATCCACCACGGCGGCCGGGTCGACACCCATCTTGCAAGTGCCGACCGGATGGTAGACCGTATCGACATGCTGCCTGAGGATGGCACGAATCTGCTCGTCCGACTGCACATCCGCGGTGCGCATGTCGCGTGTGCTGTAGGCAGCCAGCGCCGGCGCCTCAAGCAGTTTGCGTGTCATCTTGAAAGCGTCCACCATGTCTTCCAGGTCTTGCGGGTGGTCCAGGAACTTGGGATCGATCAGCGGCGCGTCCTGCGGATTGGTGTTGCGCAGACTGACATCGCCCTTGCTCTGCGGCCGCAGCAGGCAGACGTGGCAGGAAAAGCCGTGGCCGAGGCGCAGCTTGCGCGCATGGTCTTCAACGCCGGCCATGACGAAATGCAGCTGCAGGTTGGGTGCAGGCAAATCCGGCCGGGTCTTCAGAAACCCGCCGCACTCGGCGAAATTACTGGTGAGCATGCCGCGCCGCTCATGGCGGAAGCGCTTCAGTTCCTTCAGCATGCGCAGCGAACCGCTGGCCGAGATGCCGAAGGTATCCAGGCTGTCCGATTTATGGCAGAACACGAAATCCGGATGGTCTTGCAGGTTCTTGCCGACGCCGGGCAAATGATGTCGGACCTGGATGCCGAGCTTGCGCAGTTCGGTGCCGTCGCCGATGCCGGACAACATCAGCAATTGCGGCGATTGGAAAGCGCCGGCGGCCAGGATCACTTCGCGCCGCGCACGCAATATGCGCAACTGGCCGCCTTGCCTGACTTCGACGCCGACTGCCCGCCCCTGCTCGATGATCAGGCGCTCGGCATAGGCGCCGGTTTCCACCCGCAGGTTGCTGCGCTGTCCCAGGTGCGGCATCAGGTAGGCGCGTGCGGCGCTCCAGCGTTCGCCGTTTTTCTGCGTGACCTGGTAAACGCCCAGTCCCTCTTGCTGCTCGGCGTTGAAATCCGCACTGAGCGGATAACCGGCCTGACGTGCGGCTTCCAGGTAGTGTTGCTGGATCGGGTTGTCGCTGCGCAGGTCGCTGACCCATAAAGGGCCATCCTGGCCATGCCAGGCGTTGGAAAACTGTTCGTTGTGCTCTGATTTCTTGAAATAAGGCAGCACATCGTCGAACGACCAGCCGCTATTGCCGAGCTGGGCCCAATGATCGTAATCGGAGCGATGGCCGCGGATATAGATCATGGCGTTGAGCGCCGATGATCCGCCCAGCGCCTTGCCGCGCGGCTGGTAGCCGCAGCGGCCGTTGAGGCCGGGTTGCGGCACGGTTTCGAAAGCCCAGTTGTTGATCCGGGTCGGCACCATGGCAACCGCGCCGACCGGCATCTTCACCATCCAGCTGTCGCCGCTGCCGCCGGCTTCCAGCAGGCATACCGATATTTCAGGATCTTCCGTCAGGCGGCCCGCCATGACACTGCCGGCCGAACCGCCGCCTATCACCACAAAGTCGAACTCGTCATTCACTGTGCGTCTCCCGCTCTGGTTATATTTATGCAGCTGGACAAGCCAACGGCAACAAATTTAACAGCTGCGGGAAGATCGCGCCATGTGGTGAGCTAGAGCATTTGTTTCAATTACGCAAAATATCCAATCGAGAGCATATTCAATCGGGACAATGCCGCAACAGCCTCAGTGCGCTTTCGACATGACTACCAACCACTTGCGGAACAGCAATATTTCAAGATGGCCAGCCTGGATGCCGGCATTGCATTCGAGTACGGGGTTGCTTCGATAGAGGCGCTTGTAGAAATCGCGGCAGATGAACAGCTCACGCTTGCCGAAGCGCATCAGGATTGAGGAAGGGGTAGACTCCATACCAAAGCGGGAGCCGGAGGTAATATCCAAGTTCGTCATGGCAGCAATTCCAATCTCGTTGAAGGGAATTGCACTGTACCATAACTACTGTATATACATACAGTAAATTGCAGTGTGTCTGTTTTTAGTCACGCCGCAGGCCAAGGGCCGGCAGCGTGGCTCGCTTCAATCAACGGCGCCAGCCGCGGTCATGCCAGTAATGGTCGTGCCAGCCGCGGCCCCCACGCCAGTAACCCGGACGGCCGTAATAAGCCGGCGGATAGTAGCCAGGAGCGCCGTACACCACGACCGGAGGCGGCCGCACATATACTGGCGGCGGCGGTGCGTAGTAGACCGGCGGTGGTGCGTAATAGACTGGCGGCGGTGCGTAATAACCAGGCCCCGGCACACCGATATTCACCGACCAATGGGCTCCGGCAAACGCCGGGGCTGCCGAGAACAGGCTGACGGCAAGCAGTCCGAGCAGGGCAACGCGCATGGGATTTTTCATGGCAGGTCTCGATGGCTTTGAGTTAAACATAACTATATTTAACCTAATTTTCGAAGGCTGCGCTACGTACAAGTCGTAAGGCCTGTAACAACATGTATCTCTCTATGTAAATTGTGGCTTTTTTCGCACAAGCGGAGTTAATCAATCGCCAAGTCCTGGCGCTTATACCGGGCGATTGCAACCAGGGCCATCGCGATCAGGAAAAATCCCATCAGCAGCATGGCGGCATTGGCCATCACCCGCGGATAACCGAGCTGGATGACATTCAGGAACGGATAGGGATAAAACCCCGACAAGCCTCCGCGCACCATCGCCATCGCAAAATAAGCCAGCGGGTAGATCAGCCACAGCAGGCTGTCTTTTGCCTGCAAACCGCTCTTTGCGGAAAACAGCAACCAGTACAAGACGAACAGCAAGGGGACCACGGTGTGCAAACCCTCGTCCGACAGCCTGTGCAGGCCGGTGAACGGCGTATGGTTGCGCAGCAGGAGGTTGTAACCGAGGCCGACAATGATGATGTACAAGGTCATTGCAGTGAGCACCCCGGGCCGGGAAAAGAAGCGGCCGGGCGTGGAATCCGGCTTGAGCAGCAGCAACGTGCAGCATACCGCCAGCAGGACATTGGTCAGGATGGTCAGGTAGCCGAACATGCGCCAGACGGCTTCACCGTAGGTCATGCCCTTGCCCAGCAGGATCGGAATGGAAATGGAAAATTGCGCGGCGATGGAAAACCATGCGACCAGCGTAATCAGCAGCAGCAATAACTGCGGTGCGATGGCTTTTTTCATGAGCGGATTCCGGGGTATCTGGACTGGCCGCCTTAGGAAGCCGCGCCCTGGTCGACGCTCAACATGCGTTCCACATAGCGGGCGATCAGATCCACTTCCAGGTTGACCTGCTTACCGACCTGCAGGTGTTTCAGCGACGTCACTTCAATCGTGTGCGGGATCAGGTTGATCGAAAACAGGCAGCCGTCGGCCACGTCGTCGACCCGGTTCACCGTCAGCGACACGCCGTTGACCACCACCGAACCCTTGTAGGCGAAATATTTGGCGAGATCGCGCGCGGCCTTGATCACCAATTCCCAGGACTCACCCACCGGCTCGAATTTCTGTACTAGCCCGAGGCCGTCGACATGGCCCGACACCAGGTGGCCGCCCAGGCGGTCAGCCAAGGTCAGGGCCTTTTCCAGGTTGACCTCGCCGGCGGCGTCGAGGCCGACAGTACGGTTCAGGCTTTCGCGCGAAACGTCGACTTCAAAGCTGCCTGCGCTCTTCTCGACCACGGTCATGCAGGCGCCGTTCAAGGAAATCGAATCGCCCAGCGCAACATCGGCCAGCGACAAAGCGCCGGCGTCGATCTTCAGCCTGACGCCGTCCTCGGCGCTGGAACCCAGCGGTTTAACGGAAGTAATTTTGCCGACGGCGGCGACGATACCAGTGAACATGATGACAATATAGAAAATTAACGGAATCGTGCAAGGATACGCAAATCCTCGCCAACCTGCTTGATTTCATGGAATTTCAGGTTCAGCTTGTGGTCCAGGCTCTCCAGCGCCGGCAGGCTGAACATGCCGCGGCCGTCGCCCAGGATGGACGGCGCCAGGTAGACCAGCAATTCGTCGACGCAATGTTCGCGGATCAGCGAGGCATTCAGCTTGGAGCCGGCTTCGACATGCAATTCGTTGATCTGGCGTTTACCGAGTTCGAGTATCACCTGCGGCAAATCGACCTTGCCGTCAGCGTTCGACAGCACCACGATCTCCGCGCCTTGCTGCTCCAGCAAGGCCTGTTTTTCGGCATCGGCGACGGCGCTGAAAATCAGGTTGCCGCCGCCCGCCAGGATTTTTGCATCCGGACTGATGCTGAGCTTGCTGTCGACGATCACCCGCAGCGGCTGCCGCAGCATCGGCGGCACGATGCGCACCGTCAGCTGCGGATTGTCTTCTTTCACGGTGCCGATGCCGGTCAGGATGGCCCCGGCGCGGGCGCGCCACATGTGGCCGTCGTCACGCGCCGCCTGCGAGGTGATCCACTGGCTCTGGCCGTTATGCAGCGCAGTCTTGCCGTCCAGGCTGGCCGCGACTTTCAGCCTGACCCAGGGTTTGCCGGTTTGCATCCGCGTGAAAAACCCGATGTTCAGCTCGCGCGCCTGCGCCGCCAGGACGCCGGATTCGACCGCGATCCCCGCCGCCTGCAGGCGCGCCATGCCCTGCCCTGCCACCAGCGGATTGGGATCGTCCATCGCCGCCACCACCTTGGCCACGCCGGCCTGCACCAAAGCATCGGCGCAAGGCGGCGTGCGGCCGAAATGGCTGCACGGCTCGAGCGTGACGTAGACGGTGGCGCCGCGCACATCGTGGCCCTTGGCGGCGGCATCCTGCAGCGCCTGGATCTCGGCATGGTTGCCGCCCGGCGGCTGGGTGAAACCGCTGCCGATGACCTGGCCGTCCTTGACGATCACGCAGCCGACGGCGGGATTCGGCGCGCTCGACAGCAGGCCGTTTTCGGCAAGCTGCAGGGCCTGCGACATCAACTGTTCAACCGCGGTCATGGGAAAAGCCTGGAAATCATGTAAAAGCCGTCAGAAAGGAGAGATGCAATGATTGTACAAAATATGCCGCCGCCGCCGTTAATTAATATGCGATACCACCTATAGCCCTGTTCAAGGCGTGACGGCAGCACGGTTGCGCAAGGTGACCACCCGCCTGAATACGGCCCGCAGGCGGCGGTCGTTGGCCACCCTGGCGCTGCCGGTGCAATCGACATAGCGCTGCGGATCGATGGCCAGGTTGTTCTCGCCGCGCAACTGCAGGCACAGGCCGACGCGGACGACCCGTTCCCAGTTTTGCCGCTGGTCGTCGGACAAGGCGGCTACTTGCGTTGCGTTCAGGAACCGGTGCGGCGTTGCATCGCCAGCCGCAGCCACGCCAAAGGTCAGCTGCAGGTCTTCGACGTTGTTGACCACCGGTTGCGCGCTGACGTTGCCCTGACAATAAAGAGAGTTTGCGCTGCCACCGGAGCGTGCAGCGACAAAATAAAAATTGCGCGCAATAGTCACATTCGGCGCCAGCATATAGGCCGGATGGTCAGGCGGCACGGCAATCGCGGCCAGCCGCGCGCCATTGCAGTCGACGCCGGCGCCGCTGGGCGGATCGGAATAGTCGTCCGAGCGGTAACTGACTTCAAAAGCGGCCATCCCGGCCTCCGGGCTGCACGAAAAATCTTTCTCTCCCGGTCCCAGCGGCTTGACGAAGCCGTACTCGCAGCCGCGCAAGCCTTGCGCCGGCGTGCCGTCGCCGAGAATGAAATCGGTGACGGGCGCCGCACCTGCGGGCGAGACCGCGCTCACCACATTGCCGAACCAGGCTTGCCGCAGATCCCTTTCCATCAGGATCATGGCGTAATTACCGTCCTGGTACAGGCGCCGCTTGTCTTCGTTCAGGCGGAAGCTGGCTTTGCCGCCCAGGTAAAGCGTCGTGCTCAGCAACAGCAGACCGGATGCAATCGCCAGCGCCGCCAGCAACTCCACCATTGACAGGCCGCCGTGGACACAAGCTTGCCTGCGGCGGCTGGCGATGTTCAGCATTCGCTGGCATCCGGCTTTACGCTGATGCGGCCGGTGTTGGCGATGCATATCGTGCGCGCAAATTCGCTGTTATGGCTGATGGCCAGGTTCGTGAAGCTGCTGCTGGTGTTGCCGCCGCTGTGGTAGGTGATCGTCGTCCTGCCGGCAACAACCTGGACATTCTCATCCAGCGCGCCGTGCCGCAACAGTATTTGCCGGCTGTCGGCCGCCAGCACCAGCCAGCCGGCGCCCCAGTCGCCGGCGGCGCGCCTAGCCGTGGCGGCCGCGCTGCAGAGGGCATCGGCAGAATCGGCATCTATGCTGCGGCAGAGCAGCACCGCGCGGCCGCGCTGGATGGCCTCGCTGCGCGCCAGCGTGAGTGCGGCGACCAGCTGGCTGGTGTCGGCGGCCAGCCGGTTCTGGATCACGAACGCCCGCATCGACGGCAAAGCCAGGCCCAGCAGGATGCTCGCGATCGCCAGCGTGATCATGGCCTCGACCAGGGTCAGGCCCGAATCCGGCGCAATTCCCGTTGCGCCAGCATGCATGGACGATCGCGGCAAAAACATACAGAGCTCCCGGCTATTAAGTTTTTATTTCATTTTTATTAACCATTCTGACAAAAAAATAGCGCCGGACTGAGCGGCGCTAGCGTATTTAAGAATTTACTTTCGTCGGCTCGGCGGTCCGGAAAACTCTTCGATCATGTTCTGGAATTCGGCGACGTCTTCAAAGCTCTTGTAGACCGAGGCGAAACGGATATACGCAATCTTGTCCAGCCGCTTGAGTTCCCGCATCACCAGTTCGCCGACATGGCCGGACAGCACTTCGCGTTCGCCGCTGGACAGCAGTTTTTCCTTGATGCGCTGCAAAGCCTCATCCAGCGCCTCCACCGATACCGGGCGCTTGCGCAGGGCCAGCATCAGGCTGGCGCGCAGCTTGAGCGGATCGAAGTCGGTGCGGCTGCCGTTCTTCTTGACGATCACCGGCATCGCCAGCTCTATCCGTTCAAAGGTGGTGAAGCGTTTGTCGCATTGCATGCAACGGCGCCGGCGGCGGATCGAATCGCCCTCTTCCGACACGCGCGTGTCGAGCACCTGGGTTTCTTCATGCTGGCAGAATGGACATTTCATGATGGCGGTAATCCGAAGGTTATAACGGCGTGCAGTGTCGGCAGTTCCATCTCTACATTATTCCTTTTCGTGGCCGCGCGCCAAACCGACCAGACTGGCGCTATTTGGCGCTACATGGCGCATGGGCCCGGGCAGACTTGAAGCTGCACCGGGCCCATGACTTCTTGCAATTGCCGGCCTGCCCTGAGGCACACCGGCAATCACTACATCAGGCTGCGTACACCGGGAAAGCGTCGGTCAGTTTCTTGACTTCGGCCTTGACCCGTTCGATGGTCGCTGCGTCATGCGGATTGTCCAGCACGTCGGCGATCAGGTTGCCGACCTTGGTCGCTTCCGCTTCCTTGAAACCGCGGGTAGTGAACGCCGGGCTGCCGACACGGATGCCGGAAGTGACGAACGGCTTTTCCGGATCGTTAGGAATCGCATTCTTGTTGCAAGTCATGTGCGCCGAGCCCAGGATCGCTTCGGCTTCCTTGCCGCTGATCTTCTTGGCGCGCAGGTCGACCAGCATCACGTGCGATTCGGTGCGGCCGGAAACGATGCGCAAGCCGCGTGCGATCAGTGCTTTCGCCAGGGCGTCGGCATTCTTCACTACCTGCTGCTGGTAAGCCTTGAATTCCGGCGTCAGCGCTTCCTTGAACGCCACTGCCTTGCCGGCGATGACGTGCATCAGCGGGCCGCCCTGGATGCCTGGGAAAATCGCCGAATTGATGGCTTTTTCGAACTCGGCCTTCATCAGGATGATGCCGCCGCGCGGGCCGCGCAGGGATTTGTGGGTAGTCGACGTCACGAAGTCGGCGTGCGGCACCGGATTCGGATATTCGCCCGCCGCGATCAGGCCAGCATAGTGCGCCATGTCGACCATGAAGTAAGCGCCAACCGCCTTGGCTACTTTAGACATGCGCTCGAAATCGATGCGCAGGGCGTAGGCCGAGGCGCCGGCGATGATCAGCTTCGGCTTCTTTTCGTGCGCCAGGCGCTCGAATGCTTCGTAATCGATTTCTTCTTTTTCGTTGAGACCGTAGGACACCACGTTGAACCACTTGCCGGACATGTTCAATGCCATGCCGTGCGTCAGGTGGCCGCCTTCCGCTAGCGACATGCCCATGATGGTGTCGCCTGGCTTGAGCATGGCGAAGAACACGCCCTGGTTGGCTTGCGAACCGGAGTTAGGCTGGACATTGGCGGCTTCAGCGCCGAACAGTTCCTTGACGCGGTCGATCGCCAGCTGCTCGGCGATGTCGACGAATTCGCAGCCGCCGTAATAACGCTTGCCTGGATAACCTTCAGCGTACTTGTTGGTCAGCTGGGTGCCTTGCGCTTCCATCACGGCAGGCGAAGTGTAGTTTTCCGACGCGATCAGCTCGATGTGTTCTTGCTGGCGGTGGTTTTCTTTCTGGATGGCGCTCCACAATTCCGGATCGACATTGGCGATGGTATGGTTTTTTTCGAACATGTGATACTCCAATCGATAAGGGTGTGCCTAAATCGAATGAGGGCCAGGGTATTGTTGGAATGCGGCAGCCTCAGTCGTACTTTCCATTAGGGCTGCCCAGGCGCACGGCGGATGAAATCTCACGCTTCCCGGTGGATGCCCACCTTTTGCCGAGAGCCGCTGCGATCTTGTGAATCCGCGCGGTCCGGTTTTTTCGCCAGTCACGTGAGACGAAATGGTGCGGCTATTGTAAGCGAAGCACCTGGTTTGGGCAAGATTGGCCCGGGCTTCGGCGCTGGATAAAAAAAGCCGCCCCGGAGGACGGCTTTTGCATGGAATTTACCAAAAAGACAACGATTACGGGTGTTTATATCTTGCCCGCCAGGCTGATGCCTATGGTGCGCGGCGCAATCCGGTAACCCTCGGATACCGACTGCACGTTCGGACGCTGGATCACCTTGTCGCTATTGGTTGCATTCTTGACAAACAGGGTCAGCTCCCAGCGATCGAAAGTGGCGCCGACGCTGGCGTCGACGGTGCTGTAGGCCGGGCGCTGGTAATCCGGATCGGTAGCCACCAGGGTGCCGTGACTGCTGCCGGTCCAGTGCGCGGCGGCGCGGGCGAAGCCGTAATAATCGCCGGGCAGGTTGAAGCTATATTGGCCGGTCAGGCTGACGTTGTATTTGGGTACGCCCTGGATCGGATCGCCGGCGTGCGCTTTCAGCGACGGCACGTCGGACGACAGGGTGGCCTTGGTGTAGCCGCCGGACAGGCCGAGCAGGATGTTGGAAGTCGGCTTGCCCTTGATCTCGAACTCGGCGCCGTAGCTCTTGGCCTTGCCGACGTTGGTTTCGTAATCGAAGCCGCAGCCTGGCAGCGTGATGTCCTGCTGCAGGCCGTCCCACTGGATATAAAAGACCGATGCGTTGACCGACAGGCGGTTGCCCAGCAGGCGCGACTTGTTGCCCAGTTCATAGCTCCACAGCTTGTCGGACTTGAACGACGTCGGCGCTTCGGTAATGCCGAGATTGGCGAAGTCGGATGCGCACAGCGACGCCGGGATCGGACGGGTATTGCCGCCCAGGCGGAATCCTTCGGTGGCCGAGGTGTACACGGTGTTGTTGGGATCGACTTCCCAGATCAGCGAAAACTTCGGCGTCAGCTTGGAAGAACTGCTGCTGACCGATGAACTGGTCGGGCCGCCGTTCCAGTAATCGTCGCCGTTGCGGCTCAGGCTGTCGGTGGCTTGCAGGTAGCGCAGGCCGACGGTGCCGTGCAGGGTCGGCATGAAATAATAGTTCAGCTCGCCGAACAGCGCTTTCTGCTCGGTACGGTAATGGCGCTCGCTGAAGTAGGAATTGTCGTTCGGGAAGGCGATCCCGAGCTGGCCCGGATCGGCCGGATTGGCGCCGAACGCGGCGTAAGTGGCATTGAGGCCGAAGATCGGTTCGTTGTCGGTCACATTGGTATGCAGGTTGGCGTAATAGACGCCGCCCAGCCAGGTGAAAGGCGAGACTTTCTGGTCATACGGCTTGGAAGTGACGCGGAATTCCTGCGAGAACTGCCGGATCTGGTTCTGCAGGTACACCGCGGACGGCAAAGCGCCGATTGCGGCGGCGAGGCCAGGCGGCGTATCCGGCACCGCCGAACCGAGATTGTTGACGGTGGTGCCGTCCTGGGTGCGGTTGAAGGTGCGCTGGTAAAAACTGGAAACCGAGATCAAGTCGGCCTGGCCCAGGTCGTAATTGACGGTCAGGCTGGGCACCAGCAGGCGGTCGTTGCCCGGTTCGCGCACCAGCTTGCTGGTCTGGTTCTTGGGCAGGTCCAGATAGGAGGCATCGATATCCTTGGAATTGACTTCCTGGTAGAACACCGACGGCGTGATGCTCAGGTTGCGGGTCGGCTGCCATTTCATCGCCAGCTTCACCACGCTGGAATCCTGGGAATTGATGCCGGAAGCAATCACGTTGCCGGTGGTTGGCGATACCTGGTCGATATAACCGCTTTCATGGCCGGTCTGGATGCCGATGCGCAGCGCCAGTTCGCCCGGGATCAGGGGCTGGTTGACGACGCCGTTGACGGTGTAGTTGGTGCCGCCGCCCTTGGTCCCCGAGACTTCGGAATAGAAGCTGGCTTCGCGCTCCTTCAGGTTGGGCTGGTTGCTGATGAACTTGATGGTGCCGCCCATCGAACTGGCGCCATATAGCGTGCCCTGCGGGCCGCGCAGCACTTCGATGCGGTCGATGTCGAAGAACTTCGGTTCGGAACTGCCCATGCTGTACAGGTTGCGCGTGGTCATCGAGACGTCGTCCAGGTAGACGCCGACGGTGGCCGAACCGGCGGCTGAACTGATGCCGCGGATTTCGATGTTGCTCAGGCCGGCGCCGGAACCGCTGGCGCCGGAGAACGAGATGTTCGGCATGGCCCGCGTCACGTCTGCAAAATTGTTGATGTGCGCAGCCTGCAGTTCCTCGCCGCTGATCACCGAGATGCTCAGCGGCACCTTGCTCGCATCTTCCTTGCGCTTTTGCGCCGTGACGACCACCGCTTCAATCTGGTCGCTCTGCTTCGCCGATTTTTTTGTCTCGGGTGCCGCGGTTGTATCGGCGGCAAGCTGTTGCGCAGAAGCCGTAGCCAACAGTAATGTGGAAGTTGCTGCGGCCACAGCAATCGCACAGGTCAGATTCGAGGAACCAGGTCTCATTGTTTTATAACCCTATGGTAGGCAGCGGTGAAAAATGCTTATCAGCAATATTTATGCCACGCCGGCTTTCCTGCAAAAGGGCATTGCTGCCAGCAGCAACCCGGGGCGCCAAGATCGGGGACTGTTTTTATGTCACGTTCTGGTGCGGCTTGCACCAAAGCAAATACGCGACCGTCCTGCCGCGCACTTCAGCGATAGGCATTGGCGGCCCGGCAAATTGGGCTACAATTTCCGGCTGGACCGACACGCAACCAATACGCAACAACAGGAGCATTGACCATGATTGTCTTGATTACCGGCGCAACCGCTGGCTTCGGCGCCGAAATGGCACGTAAATTCACCAAGAACGGCCATCAAGTGATCGCTACCGGCCGCCGCAAGGACCGGCTGGACCAGCTGGCTGCCGAACTGGGCGCAGCGGTGCTGCCTATCGTCATGGACGTCACCGACAAGGCATCGATCAGCAGCGCGCTGGCGGCGCTGCCGGCGGCATGGCAGGAAATCGACGTGCTGGTCAATAACGCCGGCCTGGCGCTGGGCGTGGAATCGGCGCAGCAAGCCTCGCTGGAAGAATGGGAAACCATGATCGAAACCAACTGCAAGGGCCTGGTGACCATGACCCGCCTGGTGCTGCCCGGCATGGTGGCGCGCGGACGCGGCACGGTGATCAACCTCGGCTCCATTGCCGGCGAATACCCTTATCCGGGCGGCAATGTGTATGGCGCCACCAAGGCTTTCGTCAAGCAGTTCACGCTCAACCTGCGCGCCGACCTGGTGGGCACCGGCGTGCGCGCTACCGATATCGCGCCGGGTTTGTGCGGCGGCACCGAATTTTCCAATGTGCGCTACCGCGGCAACGACGAAGCGGCCGCCAAGGTGTATGAAGGCACGCAGCCGCTGACGCCGGGCGATATTGCCGATACCGCCTACTGGGTCGCGACCCTGCCGGCCCACATCAATATCAACCGCATTGAAATGATGCCTACCTGCCAGGGTTTTGCGGGCATGACCATCAAGCGCAACTAAGCAACCAGGGACAACTGAGCCGAAACGGCTACAGCGCAACATCGGCTGTAGCCGCTGTCCCGTACACAAGCAAGGCAATCCAGACAATGAGCAAGATGACCTCCGTCCCGCATGCAGACTTCAGCTGGCGTATCCGGGTCTACTACGAAGACACCGATACCGGCGGCGTAGTGTTCTACGCCAATTACCTGAAATTTTTCGAGCGCGCCCGCACCGAGTGGCTGCGCGCGGCCGGCGTCGGCCAGCGCACGCTGGAACAGACCGACGGCGTCATGTTCGTCGTGAAAAGCACCAGCGTCGATTACCATGCGCCGGCCAAACTGGATGACGAACTGGAATTGACGGTGGTGGTCGAGCGCCTTGGCCGCGTCGGCGTCGATTTCATCCAGCAAGCCTGGCGCCTGGGCGAGGATAAGCCGACCCTGCTGGCGACCGGCCGCATCAGCGTGGCTTGTGTCAACGCCGTCACCTTCCGGCCGCAAGGCATCCCGAAACAGGTATTGCACAATATCAAGCCAGGCGCCCGGCATGCTGCAGCGGCATAAAGCTTGCTTTAATGTACTCAGTCGTACTCAGTCAAAATAGTTCACTATAGCAACCCTTGAACCTTCAGGCGTTTGGTATGGTCTGAGCAACATTGCAACAAATCCGGGGCAAGCAATAACGTCCGGTAACAATTCCTTCACCAATTGCTAATTTGGCGGTAAGCACTTTACGTTTACAATTCGTTGTTTAAGTCCTTTACTTAAACCTAAGACCATTCCTCAAGACCGCTATCCATGAATGTCACCCAAGATCTTTCGTTTATCACCCTCATTACCAATGCTTCAGTATTAGTACAGCTAGTCATGGCGCTGCTGCTGGCAGTTTCCGTGATGAGCTGGACCTACATTTTCCGCAAGATGTTCGCGATCCGCAGCGCCCGCTCGCAGACGGAAGAATTCGAGCGCGCATTCTGGTCCGGCGGCAACCTGGCTACCTTGTACCAGGACGCCACCTCGAACCGCCGCAAAGGCGCCGGGCAAACCGGTGCGCTGGAACGCATTTTCGAAGCCGGCATGGATGAGTTCAACAAGGTCAAGGCGTCGCTCGGCCACAAGAGCGCGGGCGACTCCGCCGCCTTGCTGGACGGCGCCCGGCGCGCCATGCGCGCGGCTTACCAGCGGGAAATGGATGCACTGGAATCGCACCTGGCTTTCCTCGCTTCGGTCGGTTCGGTATCGCCTTATGTCGGCCTGTTCGGCACCGTGTGGGGCATCATGAATGCCTTCCGCGGCTTGGCAAACGTACAACAGGCCACGCTGGCGGCAGTTGCGCCCGGCATCGCCGAAGCCCTGATCGCCACCGCGATCGGCCTGTTCGCCGCGATTCCGGCGGTAGTTGCCTACAACCGTTTCTCGCATGATGTCGACCGCCTGGCCATCCGCTTCGAGAGCTTCATCGAAGAATTCTCCAACATCTTGCAACGTCAGGCGCGCTAATGTCCGGCTCCTCATCCATGCGCGGCGGCCGCACCCGCAAATTCAAGGCGGATATCAACGTCGTTCCGTACATCGACGTGATGATGGTATTGCTGGTGATTTTCATGGTGTCGGCGCCGCTGACCAATCCGAGCGTCATCAATTTGCCGAATGCGGCGAAATCGGCGACGCCGCCGACCGAATATATCGAAATCACCCTGAAGCCGGGCGACCTGACCAGCGTGCGCATCAACGGCCAGAAAAGCGGCACCAGCAAAGCCGAGAGCGTGCCGCGCAACGGCTTGAAGCAGAAGCTGCAGCTGCTGCATGCCGACAAACCCGACATGCCGGTGATGATTTCCGCCGACAAGGATATCAAATACGACGATGTGATCAAGGTCATTTCGGAAGCCAAGATGCTTGGCATTAACCGCGTCGGACTGGCGACAAAGTGACGATCTGGTTATGACAGGCAACTCCCCGTATTCCGTACCAAAAGAACCCGGCAGCATACGCGCTATCTTGCTCGCAGCGGCGGTGCATGCCGCCTTGTTTGCCTTCCTCTGGTTCGGCATCCACTGGCAAAGCACGCAGCCGATAGCCGTCGAGGCCGAAATCTGGGATCCGCAGATCAAGGACGCCGCGCCGACGCCGCCGGAACCAGTGCCGCAGCCGACCCCGGAACCGAAGCCGGAGCCGGTGGTCCAGGAAACCACGCCGCCGAAGGTGGTGGCGCCGCCATTGCCGGATCCGGAAATCGCGCTGGAACAGGAAAAGAAACGCAAAGAACAGGAACGCAAGGACCTGCAGCGCCAGGAAGACCTGGACAAGCAGCGGAAATTGCAAAAACAGCAAGAGGAACAAGAGCAGAAGGACAAGTTGAAGGCCGAGGCTGAGCAGAAAGCCGCCAAGGACAAGGCTGCGGCCCAGGAAAAACAGAAACTGGATGCCGCCAAAAAGACCGAGGCCGCCGCTGAAACCAAGCGCCGCAGCGATGAAATGAAGCGCATGCTGGGCCAGGCCGTCGGCAACGGTCCGGCCAACAGCACCGGCACCGCGGCCCAGTCGCAGGGGCCGCGCGGCGATCCTGGCTATGCGCAAAAGGTCGCCAGCAAGATCAAGTCGAACATTATCTTTAACGTGCCCGAAGGCCTGGCCGGAAACCCGGCAGCGGAATTTGATGTCCAACTGCTACCGGACGGTTCGGTGGCGAGCGTGCACCTCAGGAAATCCTCTGGAGTTTCCGGTTTTGACGAGGCAGTCAAACGAGCGATTGAGAAATCGGCGCCTTATCCAAAAGACAAAACGGGTTCTGTTCCGTCCAGCTTCATCGGAACCCATAAACCGAAAGATCAGTAAGCCATGAAAAACAAACTGCACCAACTATTCGCGGCCATCGGGCTCGTGCTTGCCGCCGTGGCGTTCAGCGCCCCGGCCAACGCCCAGCTGCGCATCGAAACGTCCGGCGTCGGCGCCACCCAGATTCCGATTGCCATCGCCGGCTTCAGCAACGAAGACCTGGCGCCGCAGCAGGTTACCGCGATCATCAAGGCGGATCTGGCGCGCAGCGGATTTTTCAAGATTATCGATACCGGCGATGTCATCTCGGAAGCGAGCCAGGTCAACCTCGGCGACTGGAAAGCGCGCGGCGCCGACGCCCTGGTGGTCGGCAGCGTGCAGCGCCTGGCCGACGGCCGTTTCGATGTGCGCTACCGCCTGATGGACACCGTCAAATCGGCCCAGCTGTCAGCACTGGCGATGGCTGCCGCGCCACAGTACACGCGGGTCACCGCCCACAAGATCGCCGACGACATCTATGAAAAACTGATCGGCACGCGCGGCGCATTTGCTACCCGCATCGCTTACATCATCAAGGCCGGCAAGGAATACCGGCTGGAAGTAGCCGACTCCGACGGCGAAGGCACCCAGGTCGCGCTGCGCTCCAACGAACCGATCATTTCGCCGGCCTGGTCGCCGGACGGCACCAAGGTCGCCTACGTCTCGTTCGAAGCGAAAAAACCGGTGGTCTATGTGCAGAACCTGATCACCAAGCAGCGCATCGTGGTGGCCAACTACAAGGGTAGCAATTCGGCGCCGTCGTGGTCGCCTGACGGCAGCAAGCTGGCGATTGCGCTGGCGCGCGACGGCCTGACCCAGGTCTACGTGGTGAACTCCGACGGCGGCGGCTTGCGGCGCCTGACCCAGACCAACGGCATCGACACCGAGCCGCAATTCTCGGCGGACGGCCAGAACATCTACTTCACCAGCGATCGCAGCGGCGGCCCGCAAATCTACAAGATGAGCGCCAGCGGCGGCGACGCCCAGCGCGTGACCTTCGGCGGCACTTACAACATCAGCCCGCGGATTTCACCCGACGGCAAGACGCTGGCGTACATTTCGCAGCGCGGCGGCCGCTTCCAGCTGTATGCGCTGGACCTGAGCAACGGCCAGGAACAGCGTTTGTCGGACACCGTCAAGGATGAGTCCCCGAGTTTTTCGCCAAACGGCAAATACATCATGTACGCCACAGAATCGGGCCGCCGCGGTTCGCTGGCAGTAGTCTCAGTTGACGGCCGCGTAAAACAGCGCTTAACTATGCAGGCAGGCGATATACGGGAGCCTACTTGGGGTCCTTTCATGAAATAATCACGTAGTTACTTTGAATCGACGTTCGTTTCCCACTCTGGAGAATTAAAAATGCTAAATATCAGAAACTTTGCCCTCGTCGTTGCCAGCGCCATCTTGCTGGCCGCTTGCTCATCCCCTGTCAAGCTGGACGACAAGGCAGTCCCGGTCGTCGACAGCGGCGCCACCGGCGCTGATGCCCGTTCCGTCAATACGGTTGATGCCGGTTCCAGCGATCCGCTGAACCAGCCAGGCGGCATCCTCTCCAAGCGCAGCATTTACTTTGACTTCGACAGCTACACAGTCAAGGACGAGTTCAAGGCAGTAGTCGAAGCGCACGCCCAGTACCTGAACAGCCACAAGAACCGCAAGATCATCATCCAAGGCAATACCGATGACCGCGGCGGCCGCGAATACAACCTGGCGCTGGGACAAAAACGCGCCGAGGCAGTGCGCAAGGCATTGGTCTTGTTGGGCGTATCGGACACCCAGGTCGAAGCAGTTTCGCTGGGCAAGGAAAAGCCTAAGGCTCTCGGCAGCGACGAAGCGTCCTACGCTGAAAACCGCCGCTCTGATATCGTTTATCAATAATGATGCGGACGTTCTTCAAAGCCACGATGACTGCGGCCATGCTGGCCGCAGTTTTTTCCGCTCCGACCGCCCGCGCCGGGCTGTTTGACGACGATGAAGCACGTCGGGCGATATTGGACATACGCAACAAGATCGACGCGGTGAGCGCCAAGGTCGATACCAAGGCGGACAAGACCAGCTCCTTGAACCTGTCCGACCAGAATGATCGCCTGAACCAGGAAATCGCCAAGCTGCGCGGACAGATCGAAGTGCTGACCAACGAGCTGGCCAATACCCAGCAGCGCCAGAAAGATTTCTACGTCGACCTCGATACCCGCATGCGCAAGCTGGAGCCGCAGAAGGTCAGCGTCGACGGCCAGGAAGTGAGCATCGGCGCCAACGACCAGAAGGCCTACGATGCAGCGCTGACGACCTTCAAGGCCGGCGACTATAAAACCGCGGCAACGGCGTTTTCGAATTTCGTGCGCTCCAACCCGGATTCGGGCCTGGCGCCATCCGCGCAATACTTCCTGGGCAATTCGTATTACGCCCTGCGCGATTACAAGAATGCGATTGCAGCGCAGCAGGTAGTGGTCAGCAAGTACGCCGACAATCCCAAGGCTGCCGACGCACTGTTGACTATCTCCAGCAGCTACACCGAGCTGAAGAATAAACCGCAGTCCAAGCGCGCACTGGAACAGCTGCTGTCGCAGTATCCAAACACGCAGGCGGCCCAGACAGCAAAGGAACGCCTGGCCACGCTCAAGTGAGCGGCAAAATTTAATTTTGCAGATTATATAAATAAAAGTGCATATGGGTTTGACAGCTCATATACACTTTACATATAATAGCGGTCTTTCGGGTCGTTAGCTCAGCTGGTAGAGCAGCGGACTTTTAATCCGTTGGTCGCAGGTTCGAATCCCGCACGGCCTACCACGAATAAGCAGTAAGAAATAGAAACAAACAGAAACGCAGAAGCAGCCGCTTGCAGAAATGTAAGCGGCTTTTTTGTTTTTGCCCGCCTGCTTTTCCGCCATCGCATGGCCCTCTTTCCCTCTTCAAATCCGGCAGTTGACCACGCATTTGTTGCAAATAATTTCCATCCAGCTATCTATTTTCGAATTTTATGTTGCAGAACCCGTTTTTTAACCCTTACGGCGC